>JAQXJZ010000105.1 GCA_029009515.1 bacterium | reverse complement strand
GACCGGCGGTCTTATGCGCAACCCGAAACAAAAAAGACCCGCGCATCCTTTCGGATGCGCGGTGCGGGGTCCCGGGGCGCAGCCCCTGGTTGACGAAATGGGGGTTATGTGGTACGATTAAATATGGTGGCAAAGTATACTCATGCCACGGAAAGGAGCGCGGACATGCAGCCGCACACTACCCTTCAGTCCGCGCGGGAAAGCCTGCCCCGCTGGGACGGACCGCTTTCTCATCCCATCTACAGCCGCTATGTCAAGCGCGTGCTGGACTTTGTGCTGGCACTGGCGCTGATCATTCCGTGCATGGTGTTCATGATCCCCATCGCCATCGCGGTGAAGGCCACGTCCGAAGGCCCCATCTTCTATACCGCGCTGCGCGGCGGATACCACAACAAGGCGTTCAATATCCTCAAATTCCGCACGATGGTGGTGGGCGCGGACAAGTATTCCTCCACCACGGCGCTCAACGATCCGCGCGTAACCCCCGTGGGCCGCGTGCTGCGCGCTACCAAGCTGGATGAACTGCCGCAGCTGTTCAATATCCTGAAGGGCGATATGTCCTTCATCGGCCCGAGGCCGGAACTGCTGAGATATACCACCCAGTACACCGAGGAGCAGCAGTGCATCCTGTGGGTGCGCCCCGGCATCAGCGATCCCAGCTCCATCAAGCTCATCAGCCTGGATGAGCTGGTGGGCCATGACGATCCCGAGGGCAATTACGAAAAGAAGATTCTGGGCGAAAAGAACCGCATGCGCGTGGAGTACGCGCGCAGCCAGTCCTTCTCTCTGGACATGCGGGTGTTCTTTGACACGCTCAAAACTGTGATCCAAAAGAACCTGCGGAGCGCGCGGCGCTCCCGTCAGTAAGGAGTAGACCAATGAGCCAAAAGAGCGTCCAACTGGCGTATCAGATCCGCCGTCACGCGCTGGAAATGACCAACCGCGGCGGCACATCGCACATCGGCAGCATCATGTCCATGGCCGATCTGGTGGCCGTTCTGTATGCCGACGTGCTGCATTATGATCCCCAAAATCCCAAAATGCCCGAACGCGACCGCGTGCTTCTGAGCAAGGGCCACGCCGGCGCGGGCATCTATGCTGCGCTGGCCGAAAGCGGCTTCTTCCCCGTGGAGGAGCTGCTCACCCACTGCCAGAACGGCAGCCGCCTCAGCGGCCATGTGAGCCACAAGGGCGTGCCGGGCGTGGAGGCATCCACCGGATCGCTGGGTCAGGGTCTGCCCATGGCCATGGGCATGGCGATGGCCGCCAAGCTGGATGGCAAAAAGCACAACGTGTTCTGCATCGTGGGCGACGGCGAGTGCGACGAGGGCGCCGTGTGGGAAACCGCGCTCATCGCCAACCAGTTCAAGCTGGATAACCTGATCGTCACGGTTGACTTTAACAAGTTCCAGTCCCTCGCTCCGGTGGAGGATACCATCAAGCTGGAGCCGCTGGACGAAAAGTGGCGCACCTTTGGCTGGCACGTGATCCGCGTGGACGGCCACGATCACGACGCGCTCAAGGCCGCTTATGACGAGGCCAAGGCCGCCATGGGTCATGGAAAACCCATTGTGGTCATTGCCGATACCGTCAAGGGCAAGGGCGTCAGCTTTATGGAAAACACCGTGCTGTGGCACTACCGCACCGCCCGCGGCGAGGAATACGACGCCGCGATGAAGGAACTGGAGGCGCAGAAGCCATGAGAGATACCTTTACCCGCTGTCTGGAAGCCTACGCCGAGAGCCATCCGGAACTGGTGCTGGTGACGGGCGATCTGGGCTTTGGCGTGCTGAAGCCCTTCATGGAGAAATTCCCGGAGAAGTTTATCAACGCCGGCATCGCCGAGCAGGCCATGATGAGCATGGCGGCCGGTCTGGCGCTGGAGGGCAAGACCGTGGTGGTCTACTCCATCGGCAATTTCCCCACCCTGCGCTGCCTGGAGCAGATCCGCAACTGCTGCGCGTACCACAACGCCAATGTGAAAATTGTGTGCGTGGGCGCGGGCTTCACCTACGGCACGCTGGGCATGACCCATCACGCTACCGAGGACATGAGCGCCCTGCGCGTGCTGCCCGGCGTGAAGGTGTACGCGCCTGCGGATGCTGTGGAAACCGAGGCCGTCATGGGCCCGTTCCTGAGCGAGCCGGGCGTGGCCTATCTGCGCATCGGCCGCGGCGGAGAGCGCCGCTGCCACGAGGACGGCAGCCTCAACAATTACGAAACTGGCAAGGCGCTGGAGCAGTTTGAAGGCTCCGACGCGTACATCCTCACTTCCGGCAACATCCTGCCCAGCGCCATCGATGCGGCCTATCTGCTCAGCCAGCAGGGCTACAAGGTAGGCGTGGCCAGTTTCCCCACGGTGAAGCCCATCGACGTGGAATACCTGCGCAAGGTGTGCGACCGCACCGACCGCATCTACACGCTGGAGGAGCACACCATTGTGGGCGGCTTCGGCAGCGCTGTGTGCGAGACCGTGTGCAGCTTTGACAAGCGCCCGCGCGTCATCCGCCTGGGTCTGAATGATACCTACTGTGCTATCGTTGGCAATCAGCAGTATCTGGAGAAGCACTTTGGCCTTGACGGCGAAAGCGTGGCCCAGCGCGTGCTGGAAGACCTGAAAAAGTAAATCCATGCCGCAGGATACACCTCCTGCGGCGTTTTGCAATCATTACCCCCTGAGGCCGTGAAACGGCCTCAACTACGGGATTCTTAAGGGCGAAGCCCTTAAGCGGATGGGATGCAAGGGAAGGCAGCGCCTTCCCTTGCCCGCCGGAGGCCCCCGTACAAAAAGGAGCGTTTTTGGATGAAACCTCTCGTCAGCATTTGCTGCACCGCCTACAATCACGAAAAGTACATCGCGCAGGCGCTGGACAGCTTTCTTGCGCAGAAGTGCGATTTTCCCTTTGAAATTCTGGTGCACGACGACGTGTCCACTGACCGCACGGCGGAGATCATCCGCGAGTATGCGCAGCGGTATCCGGACATTGTGAAACCCATGTTTCAGACGGAAAACCAGTATTCCAGGGGCGTGCCCATCAACGAGACGTTCAACTTTCCGCGCGCGCAGGGCAAGTACATTGCGCTGTGCGAGTGCGATGACTTCTGGTGCGACGAAACCAAGCTGCAGCGCCAGATTGCGCATATGGAGAGCGATGAGAGCTGCACGTTCAGCTTCACCAACGGCTTCGTGCACGACGAAAGCGGCGCGCGCAAGGAGGACAGGCCCTTCCTGCCGTACTACGACCGCGACCTGAGCGTGTACGAGGGCAAGAGCCGCGCGTACAGCCTGGCGGAAATTGCGCAGTTCAATTTCATCCCCACGGCCAGCTTTGTGTTCCGCGTAGATGCGCTGCGCTCGCTGCCGGCGGAGTTTACCGAGAAGGAATGCCAGCACGGCGACCTGCGCATGAAGCTGTACCTGACCGCCTGCGGCCACGCGTGGTACGAGCATGTGTACGGCTGCACGTATCGCGAGAACGTGAGCGGATCGGCCATGCAGATCTGGAAGAAGGAAAAGCGCGACCAGCTGTACAAGCGCTGCGCGAGCGTTGTGGAGATGGTGGACGATGTGGACCGCTTCAGCGGCCGCACGGCCACCGAGGGCCTGCAGGTGGTGAAGGATCACTATCTGTGGGTGATGGCGCACAACGCGCCTGCGCTGAAGGATTTGCTGACCGGCGAGGTCGGGCGCGTGTGGAGGGGGCTGCCCCTGAAGGAGCGCGCGCGGTGCGCCGGCAGGCTGCTGATGCCCAAGGGGCTCGCGGCGCGGGTTGGCAGGATTTTGGCGAGGTGAGGGGCAGAGGGTTCTCTTGTTGGTTGAGCTGACGAGGAACTGGCCACCTCATCACCGCCTACGGCGGAGCTTCCCCTCAAGGGGAAGCTGGAAGGCGCTCGCGCTTTTCCCGGCAATACTAGCCTGTTAGAACACGGAAGCGAGGTACGCAAGGCCTCGTCGAGCTTCCCCTTGAGGGGAAGCTGTCGGCTTTGCCGACTGATGAGGTGTAGCCGCCACAGCGGCGTTACCCCCAGCGTCTCTCCAAAATGTTTATTATTCACACACCAATCCGGGAGGCTCATCCGCATGACATATCCCACCTTCCCCACCACCCCCATCCACCTCATCGAAACCGACGAGGCAGGCAACACCTTCCACCTCAAGCGCGAAGACCTGCTGCCTTTCTCTTTCGGCGG
>JAQXJZ010000104.1 GCA_029009515.1 bacterium | reverse complement strand
CGGTCGGTTTCGTCCGGATGCAGCAGGCGGAAGGTATCCACAAAGCCGCGGCTGAGCAGCGCGGTCATCTTGTCGCGCTCCTCGATGGTGAAACCGGCATTGCGCACATTGGTCTTGGGGTTCTTGAGGTCAATTTCCTTGTGCGCCACGTTCATGTCGCCGCAGACCACCACAGGCTTCACCTTGTCCAGCTCGCACAGGAAATCCGCAAAAGCGTCCTCCCAGGTCATGCGGTACTCAAGCCGGGTCAACTCGCGCTGGCTGTTGGGCGTGTAGACGGTGACAAGGTAGAACTTGTCGTATTCCAGCGTGATCACACGTCCCTCGTGGTCGTGCTCCTCAATGCCGATGCCGTAGCGCACGCTGATGGGCTGCATGCGCGTGAAGATGGCCGTGCCGGAGTAGCCCTTCTTCTCGGCACTGTTGAAATACTGCTCATAGCCCTCGGGCGAAAAATCCGCCTGACCGGGCTGCATCTTGGTCTCCTGCAGGCAGAAGGCGTCGGCGCTGATATCGGCAAAGTAATCGCCAAAGCCCTTGGTGAGGCAGGCGCGCAGGCCGTTTACATTCCATGAAATGAGGCGCATAGGGGTACCTCCTTGATTGCTTTCGGTTGGTATTGTACCACACGGCACGCATGCGGCGCAATGTGATACTTCTGTTTTACCAGACGAAGCACGGAGTGAAACATGGGGTGCAGCGTGTGTAGACGTTGTTGATGGTTTTATAATAGTATCTTTTTCCGTCTGCACATTGATGCTGCGGGGTGTTCCCTTTGAATAATGAGCTGACGAGGAACTGGCCACCTCATCACCGCCTACGGCGGAGCTTCCCCTCAAGGGGAAGCTGGAAGACGTGCTCTCTTTTTCCAACAGAATAAGCAAGTTAGAAAACACAAGCAAGGTGCCCGGAACCTCGTCAAGCTTCCCCTGCACTCCAGCGAGCCGGGAGGCCCTCCGCCGACCGGCGGTCTTAGCTGCAGCCCCAAATACAAAAAACACCCTCTGAGCCTTCCGTAAGGAAGGCTCAGAGAGCGGGTCCAGGGGCTCATCCCCTGGTTAAATCTCGGGGATCTCGATGGTCACTTCGCGGCCCAGCTCGCTGGAGCGGAAGATGCCGTCGATGATGGCCTGGTTGTAGATGATCTCGTCGGTGGGCACGGGAGCCTTGCCGCCGGTGATGATGGCGTTGAGGAAGGAGCGGATCTTCTTGTCCCACAGGTCGGCGGTGGACTCGATGAGCGGAATCTCGGTCTGCACGGGCTTGCCGGCGATGTCGTGGTAGACGGTCATGGGCTTGTCGAAGGTGCCGTTCCAGCACTCGGTGGAGGGAATGCGCAGGCCGCCCTTGGTGCCCAGGATGAGGGTGTCGCCGGAGGTGTCCATGTGCATATACCAGGAAATGCGGAAGTCCAGAATGATGTCGCCTTCCAGACGGATGTAGGCGGAAGCGAAATCGTCCACGGAGAACTTCTTGGCGCACTCAGGCTTGCCAACCTCGGCATAAGCCTCGGGGGTCTTGCCGAAGAAATCGGTGGCGCGGCCGCTGACGGTGAGGGGCTTGGGGTTGCCCAGCGCGTTCATGACCAGGTCGAGGGAGTAGCAGCCGATGTCGCCCACAGCGCCCAGACCGGCCTTGTCGTTCTCGATGAAGGTTTCAGACCAGCTGACCGGGATGCCGTGACGGCGGCCGCCGCCGGTCTGCACGTAGTACACGCGGCCCAGCTCGCCGGACTGCACGATCTTCTTGATCATCTGCATGTTCTCGTCCAGACGGGGCTGGAAGCCGACGGACACGATCTTGCCGTTCTTCTTTTCAGCGCGGCAGATTTCCACGGCCTCGTCCAGGGTGACGGACATGGGTTTCTCAAGCAGCACATGCAGGCCGTGGTTCAGGGCGTCCACAGTGCACACGCAGTGGTTGCGGTTGTAGGCGCACACGCTCACAGCGTCCATTTCCACCTTGTCCAGCATTTCCTTGTGGCTCTCGAAGGCGGGCGCGTCGATACCGTATTCCTTGAGGAAATCAGCAGCCTTGCCGGGAATGAGGTCGCAAGCGGCCACAATCTCCACATCGGGCTGGTTGAGGTAGGCCTTGATGTGGCTGTGGGCGATGCCGCCGGTGCCGATGAAGCCAATGCGGATCTTCTTCTCGCTGTAGACGGCTTCCTTCTTGGTCATATCGGTGGAGAAGTTGTTCATATCCAGTGCCATGATGATATCCTCCTTTTTATTTCAGACCGATCTTCTTCAGGGTGCCAATGCTCATTTCAGCAGCTTCCAGCGGCGTGCGGCCGATGGACAGATCCTGCTCAACCACAAACCACTCCGCGCCGCTTTCGATGCCGGCGGTCACAACAGCTTCCACATCCTGGCAGCCATAGCCGAAGGGACGGAACTCGAACGCCTGGGTGTCCTTCTTTTCATTCTCATCCAGACCGATCAGCGCGTAGGGGTTGGAACCGTCCTCGCTCTTGCGGCCCACGAAGTCCTTGAGATGCACCACGGGGCAGCGGCCGGCATACTTGCGGATGTAGGCGGCGGGATCCTCGCCCGCGTACTTCACCCAGCACACGTCCAGCTCGGTCTTGAGCACGTCGGCAGGAACCGCCTGATAGAGGAAGTCCAGACCGTAAATGCCGCACATCTTGACAAACTCGAAATCGTGATTGTGGTACAGAAGGGTCATGCCGGCATCCTTGAGCAGACGGCCGAACTTGTGCATCACGGCGATGGCATGGGCAAAGCCGGGCGCGCCGGGGCGGGTCTGATCGTCCAGATAGGGCACGGCGATGTGCTTGCAGCCGATGATCTGATGATCAGCAATCACGCCGAACATGTCCGCCTCGATCTGCACAAAGGGCACGTGGCTGGAGATGGCCACCAGGCCGTGCTTGTCCAGCATTTCCTTCACCTGCTTGGCGGTGTAGCCGTAGAAACCGGCAAATTCAACACCGTCATAGCCCATAGCCTTGAGAGAGCCCAGCACGCTGTCCAGATCCTTGGCGGCGTCTTCGCGGGCGGAATAAACCTGATATGCAACGGGACGCTTTTCCATATGAAAGGAGCACCTCCTTGTATTTTCGGTTGTATTATAGCTGAAAGGGGCTTTCCTGTCGCGTCACTTTGTGATATGATTGTGCCAAAATACGCTATCTATTTTCCATGTTTTCACCGGAGGACAGCATGCAGCGCTACTACGAATTATCCCGCGACAACACCCTGCGCACCATGGCGTGGTATGTGGACAACGACCATTTTCTAGCGCATTTTCACAGCACCATCGAGCTTGCGCTGGTGGAGGAAGGGCAGATTACCGTCATTCAGGACGGCGCGGTGACAACCGTCGGGCCGGATACGCTGATTGTCAATTCCAGCTACATGCTGCACAGCTACGCCACGCCGGAACATTCGCGCATCATCGTGGCCACCATCCCGCTCAACGCCGTGCCTGCGCTGCGCAGCCAGCTCAGCCAGCACAGCTTTGCCCGATCCATCGTGGACGCCAGAAAAATGAAGGAGTGCCGCCGTATCCTGCGCATGATGGCCAACCCGGCCAATCAGCCCAACGAGGTGTTTGTAAACGCCATGGGCGAGGCGCTGCTGGCCTTTCTGATTGACAAAATCGGCCTGCGCGAAAACACCGCCGACGCGGAAGGCGACCTGATGAAGCGCATCCTCATCTACCTGGAGGATCACGCCGCCGAACCCATCACCGTGGCGGATGCAGCCGCGCACTTCGGCTACAGCGTGGGCCGCTTCTCCCACCTGTTCAACGAGCGCATCGGCTGCCCCTTCCCGCGCTACGTCAACTCCCTGCGCTGCACGCGCGCGCAGGAGATGCTCTCGCGCTCGTCCATGCCGCTCATCGACGTAGCCACCGCCTGCGGCTTTTCCAGCCTGCGCACCTTCCACCGCGTCTTCAAGGAATTTACAGGCAACACCCCCCGAAGCGCCCAGCGCTGATTGAGTTTCATTTTTGATCGTGCTATAATAAAAAAACAGAAAGCCTCTCCCACGAGGCCGTAAAACGGCCTCAAAGCCGGGATTCTTAAGGGCCAATGGCCCTTAAGCGGGATCCAAGGGCAGAGTCCTTGGCCGCCGGAGGCTCCCCCCACGTAATCCAACAAACGAGGTGACACCATTGGCAGGCGTGATTTATCAATGCCCCAACTGCGGCGGACATTTGGCGTTTGATCCGCAGACCCAGCAATGGAAATGCCCTTTTTGCGATTCCCTGTTTGACAAGGACGCGCTGACCGAGACGGAGCAGCAGTCGGCCGAAAAACCTGTGCAGGAGCAGCCTGCGGCGGACGGCCAGCTGCTGTACCGCTGCCCCACCTGCGGCAGCGAGATCATCACCAGCGCCACCACAGCGGCCACGCACTGCTATTACTGCCACAATCCGGTGGTTCTGCAGGGCCAGCTGACGGACGACATGCGCCCGGACGAGGTGCTGCCGTTTACCATCAGCAAGCAGCAGGCGGTGGACGCCTTCATGAAGTGGGTCAAGGGCAAAAAATACGTGCCTGCGGCGTTCTTCAGCAAGGCGCAGGTGGAGAATATGGTGGGCGTGTACTATCCCCACTTTGTGACGGACTGTGAAGTCAAGGGCACGCTGGAGGGCGAGGGCTGCTCCACCAGCCTGATGGATGCAGGCAGCCACATCATCACCAGCACGCGGCATTTTCACGTGCGGCGCGAGGCCAACCTCACCTTCCGCAGCATCATGCGCCCGGCTTTGAAAAAGGCCAACCGCAAGCTGTCGGACGGCATTCACCCCTTCCCGCTGGGCAACGCAAAACCCTTTGAGGATGCGTATCTGTCCGGCTTTCTGGCCGAAAGGCGCGACGTGGACGCCAGCGACATCGCCGAGGACGTGGCGCAGGAGGTGGGCCGCTACGTGCAGCCCATGCTGCGCAGCACTGTAAGCTACGATCATTTTTCCGGCACGCCGTCGGCCAAGGTGCGCCGCATGGACAGCCGCTACGTGCTTCTGCCCACGTGGGTGCTCACCTACCCCAACAAGCAGAACAAGGACGACCCCTACTACTACGCCATGAACGGCTGCACCGGCGAGGTGTGCGGCAAGCTGCCGCTGGACAAAAAGAAGCTCTCGCTCACGGCGCTGGGCCTTGGCGCGGTCATCTTTGTCATCGGCTGTCTGCTGTGCTACTTCGTGTTCTGAGAAAGGAGGCCGAACGAATGAAACAGTTTCTCGCCGTTCTGCTCCTCCTGCTGTGCCTTTTTGGCACGGCGCTGGCTGATACCGCCCACATAATCGACGAGGCGGATCTCTTCACCGCGCTGGAAGAAGCCGAGCTGGAAAACACCATCCTGCGCTTTCAGCAGGAAACGGACATGGACTTTGTCATCCTTACCACCGACCGCCCCATGGGCAGCCAGCAATCCACCGCTGACAACTGCTATGACAACGGCGGCTATGGCCTTGGTCAGGACCGCAGCGGCGCGCTGTACTACATCGACATGTATGAGCGCATCCCTTACCTTTCCACCGCCGGACGCACGATTGACTACATGACCGACGAGCGCATCGAGGCTGCGCATGACAGCACCTACCTCTTCCTCGCCAGCGGCGATTACGCCGGCGCGGCTCAGCAGATGATTCACGCCGTGTACGGTTATGTGGATGCCGGCATCCCCGAGGGACAGTACCGCTACGACATCGTCACCGGTCAGGTCCTGACGCCCTACCACAAGGCGCTTACCTCCAGCGAAGTGCTGGTGTGCGCGCTCATCGCGCTTGTCGCTGCGCTGCTGTTCACCAAATCCGTGCAGGGCCGCTACGCGCTCAAGGCCAGCACCTACTCCTACGACGCCGCCAGCAACTCCAGCTTCGACCTCACCGGCAAAACCGACGACTACCTGCGCACCACCACCACCCGCACCCGCAAAGCCCCGCCGCCCTCTGCAGGCAGCCACAGCGGCGGCAGCTCCCACCACCGCCCCGGCGGCAGTGGTGTGCACCACTCCTCCGGCGGATTTACGCACGGCGGCGGCGCGGGAAAGCGGTTTTGACGGGGAATGGGAGACACTGGGCGCTGCCCAGACCCGGCAGGGGGCTGAGCCCCCTGCACCCCGCACACCGTGCATCTTTCAGATGCACGGTGTTTGATTATGTTTGGTGCTGCGTATAAGACCGCCGGGGCACATACGGGTGCCCCGGCTCGCTTGAGCGCAGGAATAACGCTGCCCCCCAAAGGAGGTCCCTCCCCACATGAACCGCTGCCGCTGGGCCAAAGGCCCCCTCATGATCCACTATCACGACACGGAATGGGGAATTCCCACCCGCGACGACCGCAAGCTGTACGAAATGCTCCTGCTGGAAGCCTTTCAGGCCGGTCTTTCGTGGCATGTGGTGCTTTCCAAGCGCGAAAACTTCCGCCGCGCATTCGACGGCTTTGATCCGCATAAGATTGCGCAGTACGGAGAGGATAAAATCGTGTCGCTGCTCTCGGACGCCGGGCTCATCCGCTGCCGCCGCAAGCTGGAAGGCGCAGTGTGCAATGCGCGCTGCTTTCTGGCCATCCAGCAGGAATTTGGCAGCTTTGCGGCCTATCTGGATTCCTTCACCGGCGGAAAGATCATCACAAACCCGACGGATGACGTGATCACCACTTCGCCGCTCAGCAACGCCATCTCGCGCGACCTGAAAAAGCGCGGCATGAAATACATGGGCTCCGTGACCGTCTACAGCTACCTGCAGGCGGTGGGTGTGATCAACGACCACGAACCCCAGTGTTTCATGCACTCCTGAAAAAGAAAGGCGGCGGTTGGCACGCAGGACAGACTGTACGCATGGAACGAGCGCATGAACCAGCTGCCGCGCAAGGGGCTGCTGGTGCTTTCCACCTTTGGGCTGGCTGCGCTGGCGGTGCTGGTGCTGCGCTATGTGTGGCCTTTTGCCGCCGCGTTTTTGCTCTCCAAAATACTGGAACCCTTCGTGCGGTTTGCATCGAAGGGTTCTTCGCGTATACGCCTGTCGCGCCGTGCGGCCACGGCAGCGGGCATGCTGCTTCTTTTCGGGTTGGCAGGCGCTGGGATCAGTGCGCTGGCCGGATGGCTGTTTGCGGAGCTGACGGGCTTTCTGCGCAGCCTGCCGCAGCTGTTTGAGTGGCTCAACGACCGCGCGCTGCCATCTTTGCTCTCGCTGTATCATCGCTGGCGCGCGCTGCTTCCGGCCTATGTGCCGCGAGTGCTCGAAAGCGCGCTCAGCCAGTTTGCACAGCATGCGCTGCGCTGGGCGGCCAGCCTGTCCGGCTGGATCACCAGCGGCGCGTGGAGCACGGCGGCGTCCATCCCCCATGCGCTTTTAAGCACCGTGCTTGTGGTGATGGGCACATATCATCTCACGGCGGATAGGCAGCGCATTGCGGCGTTCTGGCATCGCACCTTTCCGCCTGCGCTCATGCACAGGGGACGGCTGATCCGCGCCAGTTTGCTCAGAGCGCTGCTTGGACAAATCCGCAGCCAGCTGACGGTATCCCTGATGGTGATGTTCTTTCTGGTGGTGATGCTGGGCGTTGCGGGCGTGCGCTACGGCGTGATCATCGGCATGCTGATCGGCGCGGCGGATGCGTTGCCCGTGCTGGGCGCGGGGGTGTTTCTCATTCCGTGGGCGCTGGTCAGCCTGCTCACAGGGCAGACGGGCATGGGCGTGCTGCTTTTTTCGCTGTATGCCGGTGCGGTCATCCTGCGGCAGATTCTGGAGCCGCGCCTGGTGGGGCGGCAGCTGGGGCTGTATCCGCTGGCAGCGATGGGCGCCATGTACGCAGGCTACCGGCTGATGGGCTTTTGGGGAATCATTGGCGGTCCGCTGCTTCTGATGCTGGCGAAGGCTGTGCTGGATGCGGATGCTGCCAGCCCGCCGTCAGCGCCGTGATGGCGTCGGTGTGGATGGAGTGCTTCAGCACGCCGTCCACAGCCACCGCATCGGAAAAAGCGTCCATCCGGTAGCCAGTCACGCTGCGCGTCTTTCCGCTTTCACTCACCCATTCGATGCGCCAGCGCGGCTGCGCGTCCTGAGCAAGGGCAAAGCCTTCGGGCAGGTCGCCTGCCACGGTCCAGTTCTGCAGGCGCTGCGTCCACTCGTCCAGCGTTTCTGCCGGAGCTTCCGCGCCATTGATGGTGACGAGGGTATCATAGACGGGCAGGCCGTTTGGATCGGTTTCCAGCTGGTTGTTGGGCAGCACACGTTCCACGCGGCGCGCCTGCAGCTCCCATGTGGCCTGAGGCGCTTCCACGCGGACGGCGGCCAGCGCTTCATTGCCGGGCGCGGCCGGCGTGCGGGTGATGTGATCCGCCGGATTCAATTCAACCAGCGTTTCGGCCAGAAAACGGCTGACCAGATAGCACTGATCCGCATAAGCACAGGTGTAGAAAAAAGCGTCCTCCTCGCGGCCAATGACAAACCGCAGGTGCTGCGCGGGAATTTCCTGCACCTTCAGCGCGCCGTTTTCGTCCACTGCATTCACGTCGCCTGCGCGGCAGCGGATGTCCACCGTGCACAGGGGATCATCAAGTCCGTAGGCGGCGCGGTTGTCCTCGCGGAGGGCGTCCTCCACCGTACCCAGGCGGAAGTTGGCCGCCGCGCTCAGCAATTCATCCACCGCTGCATCCGAAAGCGGATAGGCATACGGCGCGGTCAGCTGGCCGGAGGCGGCGTTTTCAAAGGTGAAAACGCTGGTGCCGTATGCGTTGGTGATGGTCATTTCCTCCACCAGCACGGCATGGATGACGGGCTGATCCACCTGAAGCAGGTGTTTTCTGGTGAGCGCAAAGGTTTCGCGGATGCCCACATCGCACATGTAAATGCCCGCATCGCCGCTCCAGCGGTAGTAGGCATAGGTGGTGTTGGGCACGGGCGCGCCGATCTCAATGGTCGCAGTCGTGCCGTCCTTATACAGGATGCTGGCGGTGGCGCGGGGCGGATTGAGGCCCATATCGGCCAGATGATCTCTCACCTCATCAGCGTTCTGCGTCACCGTTTCCTGCGCCACAATCTGCGTAAGCGCTTCGGTCAAGTCGTCGGCATAGGCGTCGCTGATGTCAATCCACCGGTCTTCCAGCAGATACGGCACGCCGTCCCGGAAGGCGAGCGTATAGCTTTCCGCGCCTTCGGGCTGAATCCACGCGGTGTCGATGTCCTTTGCGTCGCGCATATCCAGCGTGCGGACGGCGGACGGCGTGATGACCGCCTGCATGCTCTGGCCGACCTGCTTCCTTTGCAGCGCGGGCACGGCCAGCACAAACGCCACGGCGGCCATCAGGCACAAGACAAGCACCGGCAGGAGGACTTTCCTGCCGGGTTTCTTTTTGAGCTGTTTTTTGGGCGGATGCTGCAACGCATTCCCTCCTTAGCGGTTTCGTCTGGGCAGAAGCACGCACAGCGCGATGACAATCACCAGCAGCGGCACGGCGATGATCAGTGCCACGCCCGCCTGTTGGCTGCCCACGGTGAGCGCAGGCCGCAGCGCTGCGGACGCCATGATATCCAGCGATATCTTGCTCTGGGGCAGCATATCGCCCAACACCGCCATCAAAAATTCCTCCGTATAGGAGCTGGCGTAGATGTACTCCCAGATGATGGTGGGGCTGGAACCCAGCGCAAACAGGCGGCTGACATTGCCGTTGGCGTACATGCGGTGCGCGTACAGGCCCACGCTGATTTCGCCCGTGACGTCGCCGGGCTGTTTTTCTGCGTTGTCCACGCCATCGGACACCTTGCGCACATAGGCGTTCGGGCCGGTTTTGAGCACGGTGGTGGTGGTGAGGCTGCCGGTGGGCTCTGCCGGGGTTTCAAAGGCCGATGCATAGGGCATGAGCAGCAGATCCATGCCGGAGGCCGTGAGGTGCATGGTCATGTCCATGGACTGCATGTAGGGCATCAGCTGGAACACATCGCCGTAGTAGCTGCCGCGGTCCTCTTCACCGGCGGCCACTACGCCGTCCATGGGAATGACGCCGTAGCTGCGCAGAAACGCCGTGTAATTGGGCAAAAGCAGCGGGTCGGTGTAATCGCGCGTGATGAAGAAATGCCCGCCGTCCTGCGCATATGCGCCAATCATGTCCGCCTCCAGATCGGTCAGATCCTTCTGCGGAGACGGGATGAGCAGCAGATCGGTATCCGTCAGCACATCGCCCTCCATGAGATTGACGAAGCGCACGGCATAGTTGTTGCTGGTGAGGAAAGAGGTGAGCACGCTCAGCGCGGCCTCGTTGAGCTCGCCATGTCCCTGCAGTACGCCGATGACGGGAATTTCCTCCTGCGCCACATACACGATGGCCTCTGTCAGCTGTTTTTCGTAGGCCAGGCCTTCCAGCTCGAAGGCGCCGGTTTCCACATTGTAGCCGGTGGTGAGAAAGTCCTCATACGTGAGCAGCTTGTAGCGGCCGGTAGACGGGCAGTTGACGATGACGGTATCCGCCTCGATGGCCCTGTCTACATCGCCCTGAAAGCGGCTGAGGATGCCGGGGTTGCGGCTGAGATCGGTGGGCAGGACGGTGATGCGGTCGCAGAGCACCTCGTAGCGCCTGAGCAGATTGAGCACCTCCGCGTCCACTGCGCCGCTCTGATAGAGCAGGTACAGTTCCACCGGATGCTCCAGCCGCTCCAGCACCTTCTGCGTCTCCTTGCCGGTGGTGGCGTAGCTGTTGAAGCTCAGGTCGCGCTGCCAGCCGAAGGATTCCTCCAGCGCGGTCACGCCCACGTTCACCAGCACGCACACGGCCAGAAAGGCCGCCATCATCACAGCGCCCAGCTTGCCGTGGCGCCATCGTGGCTCGCGGAAACGGGCAAACCAGTTTTTCATGTTATGCTGCGCCTCCTTCGGAAAAGCGGCGCGCATCCATCACATGCACGGTTGCAGCCACGCAGCAGGCGATGAAGCTGATGAAAAACAGCACGCCTGAAAAGCTCAGCTGCCCCAGGCGGAAGGGCTCGTAGCGGTCGTAGAGGCTCAGGAAATGCAGCGTCTCCTGCATCCATGCAAAGGGCAGATGATCCGCCACCAGGTCGGCCATCCACAGAAGGAAGTTAACGCCAAAAGCCGCCACCGCGCCGGTGATCTGGTTTTTGGCAAAGCTGCTCACAAACAGGTCGATGGCCAGAAAGCCGAGGCTTTGCAGAATGAAGCCCAGATAGCCCACAAACCACTCGCCCATGTACACCTTGCCGCAGATGGCAATGATGAGCGTGTACACATTGGTCAGAAGGATGGTGAGGAGCATGACGCTGGCCGCAGCCAGATATTTGCCCAGCACGATGGAGCCCACCGGCACGGCGCTGGTGAGCAGCAACTGATCCGTGCGGCGCTGGCGCTCCTCGCACAGAAGGCGCATGGTGAGCAGCGGGCACAGCAGCATGACCAGCAGCGTCAGCTGGCTCAGAAAGGTAAGCAGATCGCCCGAAAGGTACTGCAGATTATACAGGTAAAAGATCAGCCCGGACAGGCCGAGAAACACGCCGATGAACACATACCCCACCGGTGTGCGGAAATACGCAAGCAGATCGCGTTTGAAAATGACAGACATCGTCTTGCTCCTTTGTTGGGGAAAAGTCACGTTTGGCTCGTGGAACGGACTTGACTTTTCTGTACCTTGGTCGATTTGCCACCGGCGCATGCCGGTTTAACGGGAAATCACGTCCAGAAAGATCTGTTCCAGGCTGCTTTCCGAACGGGAAAGATGCACAACGGGCACGCCCATGCTGCTCATGAGCGCAAACAGCCGCTTTTCCGGCTGGGCGTCATCCGAAAACTCGATGAGCAGTTCGGTATGATCCGGCTGATCACAGGGCTGCACGGTCACGCGGCGCACGCCGTCCAGATCGCGCACGCGGCTGACAAATCGGCTCTCCGGCGCACATACGGTGCACCGCACCGCTGCGCCGTCGCTCTGGCTCACCTCGGCCATGGACGCGTCCAGCTTCACTTCGCCCCGGTCGAGAATGACCACATGGTCGCACAATTGCTGCACCTCGCTGAGAATGTGCGAGGAGAACACGATGGTGTGGTTGTGCGCCAGCTGGCGGATGAGAGCGCGGATTTCGGTAATCTGCTTGGGATCGAGACCCACAGTGGGCTCGTCCAGCACCAGCACGTCCGGATCGCCGCACAGCGCCTGTGCAAGCCCCGCACGCTGACGGTAGCCCTTGCTCAGATGACCCAGCAGGCGGTTCTGCATCTCCGTAAGGCCGCAGAAGGCCATTACCTCGTCCACATGCGCGGGGATGAACTTGCCCACCACGCCCTTGAGCTCAGAGGCAAAGCGCAGATATTCGCGCACGGTCATTTCATCATACAGCGGCGGATTTTCCGGCAGGTAGCCAAGCCTGCGCTTGGCCTGCGCAGGCTCCAGAAGCGGATCGTGCCCGCCGATGAGCACCTGCCCCTTCGTGGGCGCCAGATAGCCGGTAAGGACGTTGAGCAGCGTGGTCTTGCCCGCGCCGTTCTGGCCCAGCAGCCCAAGGATGCTGCCTTTCTTTACATGCAGGCTCACATCGTTCAGCGCCTGCACGCTGCCGTACCGTCTGGATACATGCCGGATTTCGATCACGAAAAATCCATCCTCCTGTTTGCATACACTCGGGCAGAAACTGCCGCTTGTATCATACCATGAATCCGTCCGTTCGGGGTGAAGGAATTGTAAATTTCCCTGATCTTTTTGGCAAGAAAGCTGTTGACAGCATGACAGGGGCGTGATATAATGCCATTTGTAAGCAGAGGCTGCCCGCTTCTCACCCCGCGAACATCTTGCGGTGGTCATGGCACATAAGTCCATGGTGGTGTGTGTACGGCGGGTCAGCATGCCCGGCGTTTTTTTGTGTGAAAAAACGCTCTGACCATTTGGAGGTGTATGGATATCAACGAGCCGATGATCAATGAGGAGATCCGCGACAGAGAGGTACGCGTGATCAGTGCAGACGGCACGCAGCTTGGCGTCATGGCCACCCGCGCCGCCATCGAACTGGCCGAACAGCAGGGCCTGGATCTGGTAAAGATCGTGCCCACTGCCCAGCCGCCGGTGTGCAAGCTGATGGACTACGACAAGCACCGCTACGAGCAGTCCAAGCGCGAACGCGAACTGCGCAAGAACCAGCGCATCGTTACGCTCAAGGAAGTGCAGCTCTCCGCCACCATCGAGGAAAACGACGTTCAGACCAAGTTCAAGAACGCTGTGAAATTCCTGGAGGACGGCGACAAGGTGAAGGTGAGCATCCGTTTCAGGGGCCGCCAGATCGCCCACGCGGACATCGGTTTGAAGATCATGCAGGACTTTGCCTCCCGCATTGAGGAGTACGGCACCGTCGAGCGCCGTCCCATGCTGGAAGGCCGTCACATGATCATGATCCTCGCGCCCAAGGCTGAAAAGAAGAGCTTCGCCGAGAAGAGCCAGCAGCGCAAGGAAAAGAAGGCCGCCAATGAGGCGGAAAAAGCGGAAGAAGCCCCCAAGAAGGAGCCTAAGCCGCAGCCCAAGAAAAAGGTCAAGCGCGAAAGCGAAAACATGATTTGACCAAGACACATGGCCATCCCGCGCCTGAGGCTCTTTCGCCCGGGCGGTTATGGATAGCACACGGAAGGAGGACACCCCTTATGCCTAAGCAGAAATCCCATCGTGGCGCCGCCAAGCGTTTTTCCTTCACCAAGAACGGCAAAGTAACGCACAAGCAGATGAACGCCAACCATCAGGTCCATCTGAAGACCACCAAGCGTACCCGTCACCTGCGTGCTGACGGTATTGTGGACAACGCCGCCGAGGCTCGCACCATCCACAAGCTGCTGCCCTACAAATAAGCTTTGCTAACGATTCAAGGAGGATAAAAAACAATGGCACGTATTAAGGCCGCCGTCAACGCCCACAAGAAGCGTCGCAAGATTTTTAAGCTTGCCAAGGGCTACTATGGCTCCAAGTCCAAGCAGTACCGCGCTGCCAGCGAGCAGGTTGCCCGCAGTCTGCGCTATGCCTACACCGGCCGTAAGCTGCGCAAGCGCGACTTCCGCCGTCTGTGGATCACCCGCATCAACGCTGCTGCCCGCATGAATGGCATCAGCTACTCCGTGCTGATGAATGGTCTGAAGAAGCAGAACATCACCATCAACCGCAAGATGCTGGCCGACATCGCCGTGAACGATCCCGCCGCTTTCACCAAGCTGGTCGAGACTGTGAAGGGCTAATCAAGGCACTCACATGCCCCCTCGTTTTGCCGTTTGGCGCGAGGGGGTTTTCGTTATCATTCAAAGAGGAAAGGAGGCGTCATCCATGCCGGCCGTCACCACCCTGGGCATCGTGCTCAGGTACGCCAACTACCGCGATCATGACCGGATGCTGACCATTTTAAGCCCGAGCCTTGGCAGGCTGGACGTGCTTTCGCGCGGGTGCCGCAGACCCAAAAGCGCGCTGATGCCCGCAAGCGAATTGTTTGTGCACGGCGAGTTTGTGGCCTATCTGCAAAACGACCGCGCCACGCTCACCTCCTGCTCCCTGAACGACACCTTCTATCCCCTCAGGCTGGAGCCCTACCGCCTCACCTGCGCCAGCTACATGACCGCGCTGTGCGCTGCCGCTGTGCAGCCGGGCGAGGACGCAACGCTGCTCTACATGCTCCTGCTCAAGGGCCTGTACTACCTGGCCTACGACAACGAGGCCGATCCGCTTGCCACCACCACGGCGTTCCTTCTCCTTTTTGCCGATGCAACCGGCTACCGTCCGCGCCTGAGCCGCTGCGCGCACTGCCGCACGCCGCTGGAGCTGGAGCACGGCGCGCCGTTTGACGTATCCGCCGGCGGCCTGTGCTGTCCTAACTGCGCATCCCGCAGCACCTATCCCATGAGCAAGGACGACATCGTCTGGATGAGCGAAACCATCCGCAATGGCCTGACGCCGCAAAAAAATACCAGCGCATGCACGCTGTTCGACGTGCTGCGCCGGTATGTGGAAAGCCGTTTGGAAACGCCCATCAAGGTAAGCAAGCTGTTACCATGAACGGGGCTGGAGCGTGCCGTCGTAATACACGGCGCGGGACAGGCGGGCTTTGTAAGCGTTGGTCATGGTGTACTGGTAGGCATACTCGATATCGCCGTTGAGCAATACGATGCGCTTGCGCAGCACATGGTAGTTGGCCGCATCGCAGATTTTGGGGATGCACTCCTCCAGCACCGTGCGCATGGCCTCCTGCTGATCAGGCGTGAGATAGCTGTAGCCGTTGGGACGCATGAGGAAGGCGGACTCCTGACCTGTGTGCAGTTCCTTGAGCAGAACGCCGGTCTTGTCCACCACCAGCTGCTCCACCGGGCGCTTGCGCGCGTAAAGGAGCATGGGGGTCATATCCTCAAACAGCTGGGATGCATACAGCTTCTGCACGCGCAGCCTCAGCTTCTTTTCGCGGATATGATCCCGGTAAAAATACACGATCACAGCGCCAGCCAGGCAACCGGCCAGCAGGATCGGCAGAACGGTCTGCATGCGCAGCCACTTCCCATCAACATATTGATGGTGTATTATATCACATGTGATGTTGTACTGGCAACCGTTCCCAACGGAATGATCCGAACTTTTTTTGTCAAAGCGACGCAAATCATCAAGAAAAGGACTTCCTGATTACAGGAAGTCCTTCATTTTTTCCACGTTGCTCTCCTGCGTGTCCAGCAGCTTCTGCGTCAGCTCCCGCACAGGCTTGTCGTGGCCTTCGTAATCGCGCAGATGGCGGATGGTTTTGACAATGCCCATGGTGGTGCCCTGGATCATCATCTCGGCAATACGGCTGCGGGAATCATCCATCGCCAGCTGACCGGCGCTCATCAGATCCGCCGACCACTTGGCCATCATGCCTGCACCGGCGGGTTCATCGCCCTTTTCGCGGATGAGGACATCCGCCTGGGAGCGAATGTTCTCGTACTCGCCCAGCTCGCGCGAAAGCTCCGTGCGCAGCTTTTCTTCGGCACGGTCCTCCACCGCATGAATGCCTTCGCAGCCCATATCCGCCGTCTTGTACACGTATTGCAAAAGTTCCATTTCGGGTAACATGCTCATCATTTTCACCTCATCATGAGTATGCACCCTTTTGTGCTGTTCAATACCTATTGCGGCCATAAAATGGCCGCAACCCACGGGATTCTTAAGGGCGAAGCCCTTAAGCAGGGTGCAGGGGCGGCGCCCCTGCCGTCCCCTCCCCGTTACTTAACCTCCACCCAGCCGAGGCTGCGTTCCACAGCGCGGTGCCAGCCGTGGAGGGCGGCTTCGCAATCCTTGGAGTTCATCTTGGGATGGAAGATGAGGTCCGGGGTGACCATGGAGGCGGCTTCCTCCTTGCTGGCGTAGAGGCCCACGCCGATGCCGGCCAGCAGCGCCGCGCCCAGGGCGGTGGTTTCCAGCACGACGGGACGCACGACGGGCACGCCCAGAATGTCGGACTGGAACTGCATCATAAAGCCGTTGGCGCTGGCGCCGCCGTCCACGCTGAGCTGCTTGGGCATGCGGCCGCCGCGATCCGCCACCATGGCCTTGAACAGGTCATAGCTCTGATAGCAGATGGCTTCCAGCGCAGCGCGCACGATGTGCGCACGGCCCGCGCCGCGGGTGAGACCCACGATGGTGCCGCGACTGTACATATCCCAGTAAGGCGCGCCAAGGCCGGTGAAGGCAGGCACCACGTACACGCCGGCGGTGTCCGGAATGCTCTCGGCAATCTGCTCGCTCTCGGCAGAAGAAGAAATGAGGTGCATTTCATCGCGCAGCCACTGCACGGTAGCGCCGCCCATGAATACGCTGCCTTCCAGCGCGTAGGTGGGCTGGCCGTTGATCCTCCACGCCATGGTGGTGAGCAGGCCGTTCTGGCTTTCCACAGGCACATTGCCGGTGTTCATGAGCATGAAGCAGCCGGTGCCGTAGGTGTTCTTGACCATGCCGGGCTCAAAGCAGGCCTGACCGAACAGGGACGCATGCTGGTCACCGGCCATGGCAGCCACGGGAATGGGACGGCCGAGAATCTCAGGGCGGAGATTGCCGATGACGTGGGCGGTATCGACCACTTCGGGCAGAACGGCAGCGGGGATGTTGAGCATCTGGAGCAGCTCGTCGTCCCACTGCTGGGTGTGCAGGTTGAAAAGCATGGTGCGGCCGGCGTTGGTGGCGTCGGTCACATGAGGACGGCCTTCCACCAGGTTCCATGCCAGGAAGGTATCCACCGTGCCAAAGCACAGCTCGCCCTTCTCGGCCTTCTCGTGCAGGTTGAGGGTGTCCAGCAGATAAGCCAGCTTCGTGCCGCTGAAATAGGCGTCAGGCACAAGGCCGGTCTTTTTGCGGATGAGATCGCTGTGGCCGTCCGCCACCAGTTTTTCCACATAGGGCGCGGTGCGGCGGCACTGCCATACGATGGCGTTGTGCACGCAGCGGCCGGTGCTCTTTTCCCACAGAAGGGTGGTTTCGCGCTGATTGGTGATGCCGATGGCCGCGATATCGCACACGTCCACACCGCTCAGCTCCACCGCCTTGCGCAGCGATTCCACCTGGGTGTTGAGGATGTCGTCCGGGTCGTGCTCCACCCAGCCGGGCTGGGGGTAGTGCTGCTTGAACTCGATGGCGTGGGATGCCAGCGTGCGGCCGTTCATGTCAAACACGATGGCGCGGCTGGACGTGGTGCCCTGATCCAGTGCTACGAGATACTTCATGCGTGCTCCTCCTTACCTTTGTGCAGAAAACAATTCTTCCTTACGCCGCGCCATCTCTTCGACGCGGTCAATATAGACGGATACATTGGTCACGTTGGGCGCGCGCTCGATGCGCAGCTCGCGATCCGGAAAGACGCGCTTGCTGATGGCGCCAGCGCCCATGGCCAGGATGGAGGTGGTCTCCTCCATGATATCGATGTTGTACAGGCAGGCCTTGCCGGGACGGGCGAAGCCGACGTTCTGCTGCTGACCGGCCATGTACTTCTGACGGTAGAGGTAGTAGGGCTCCAGACCCAGCGCCAGCGCGGTTTCCTCACCCATGCGCACCATATCGGCGGCAATGCTGCCCTCCGGAAGAGGCGTCTTTTCCAGATTGAGGCGGCTGGAACGCTTGATGGCCAGCGTGTGCACCGTGAGGCTGTCCGGCTTCAGGGCGCGGATGCGGTCCATGGTGTGGGCAAAATGATCGGCGTTTTCACCCGGCAGACCGGCGATGACGTCCATGTTGATGTCGTCAAATCCCATCTCGCGCGCCAGCAGGAAGGCTTCCTCCGCCTGCTGCGCGGTGTGATCGCGGCCAATGACGCGCAGGGTTTCGTCGTTCATGGTCTGCGGGTTGATGCTGATGCGCCCCACGCCCAGATCCTTGAGCGTCTGCAGCTTTCCTCTGGTGATGGTATCCGGCCGTCCGGCCTCCACGGTGTACTCGCGCGCACCGGGGAACAGGCGCATGGTGTGCCGCATGAGGCGCTCAAACTGCTCCTCGTTCAGCGCAGAGGGCGTGCCGCCGCCCACGTACAGCGCGCGCAGGCGCAGGTTGCTCTGCTGCATCAGCTTTGCGCCCTGTTCCATCTCCCACATCAGCGCGTCCAGATAGGGCGGAATGAGTTTTCCCTTGCCCACAGCCTCGCCCGGGAAGGAGCAGTAGGCGCAGCGCGTGCGGCAGAAGGGAATGGAGACGTACACATCCGCCTCTTCCACAGAGGGCTGCGGCAGCTGCTGCTGCTCGATGACAATGCGGCGCAGAAGATCCGCCTTTTCGCGGCTCACGTCAAAGGCCGTTTCCACATAGGCCTGCGCTTCTTCCAGCGTAAGGCCCGCATCCAGCCGTTCATACAGAAGGCGCGTGGGGCGGATGCCGGTGAGCGAACCCCACGGCGGGCGGTGGCCGGTGAGCTTCTGGAGCAGCTCGTACAGCGTCACCTTGCAAAGCCTCTTCACCACGCGCTTGTGCACGATGGGCAGGCGCTCCGGCTCACCAGGATAATCGGCTTCGTCCGGCAGCGCGGTCGCGCGGCTCTCCTCATGCCCGCGGAAGGCGAAGGTGCACACCGCTGTGCCGTCCCACTCCTTGTACGTCTGCACAAGGGGCTCGCCGTCGTCCGTTTCCGGGTTGACGGAAAAATGCTCCACCGCAAAAAACAGCTTGAGCACATCGCAGAATTCATTGGCAAAGTTCTCCAGAGGCGCATGCAGCGCCACGCGGATGGTTTCCATTCGTTATTCCCCCACAGGATCGCGGCCCGTAACGCCGAAGGCGTCATGACCGGGATAGGTGATCATCTTGGGTGTGAGACGCATGAGCATGCGCAGCGACTGCCACAGCTTTCCCATATCACCGTCGGCAAAATCCGTGCGGCCATAGCCGTTTGCAAACAGCGTATCGCCGGTGATCACGCCCTGATTTTCCGGCAATCTCAGGCAGATGCTGCCTTCGCTGTGGCCGGGCGTGTGAAGAATCTGCAGTTCAATGCCGGCAATGGCGATGCTTTCGCCGCCCTGAAGCGTCACGGGCTTTGTGCGCTGAATGAGCGGCATGCCGAACATGGCGGATACATTGCCCGCCGGATCCAGCAGCTTGGGCGCGTCGGCCTCGTGAAGATAGCACGGAATGCCATAGTGCGCGCAAATTTCATCCACCGCGCCGATATGGTCGAAATGGCCGTGGGTCAGCACCACCGCTTCGGGCTTTCTCTCCCCCGCTTTTTGAATGATGCGCTGCGCTTCATCGCCGGGATCGACGATGAAGCAGGCGTTGGTTTCCAGATTGGTGACCAGATAGCAGTTGACGCCCATCGCGCCCACCACCACGCGCTCCACGGAAATACGAGGCATAGCTTTCTCCTTACATCAGAACAGCTTGTGGGAATCCATCATGAGGGTGACAGGGCCGTCGTTGATGAGGCTCACCTTCATGTCCGCGCCAAAACGGCCGGTTTCCACATGAATGCCCTGCTCCCGCCACGCAGCCACCAGACGCTCGTACATGGGGTTGGCCGTCTCCGGACGGGCAGCGGCAATGAAGCTGGGGCGGCGGCTGGAGCGCGCATCGCCCAGCAGCGTAAACTGGCTCACCGCCAGGATCTGTCCGCCCACGTCCATGAGCGAGCGGTTCATCTTGCCGTTCTCATCCTCAAAGATGCGCAGGTTGGGAATCTTGGTGGCCATGTATTTGAAGTCGTTTTCGCCGTCGCCTTCCTCCACGCCGATCAGCACCAGAAAGCCCTGAGCAATCTGGCCCACAATCTCGCCGTCGATTTTGACGCTGGCTTCGGTTACGCGCTGGATGACTGCACGCATGTGTTTTCTCTCCTTAAATCAGCCTGAGCAGCTTGAAGGTGCCTTCGCTGCATTCGCTGTAGTATTCGTAATTGCTGTGCATGAACTCGAGGGTTTCATCGCTGAGGATGCCGCGGTAGTCCTCAATCTCTCCGGCGATGATCCACGTTTCAATGGGATTGCGGATGAGCCAGTACTCAAACTTTTCCGCCAGATCCACCCCCACGTGATCCTCGATGAAGCCGCGCAGGTTGTAGTAGCGGTAGCAGGGCTGGATGCCGTTGTGCCAGTACCACTGCGGCGTAACGCCGATGGTGTACACGCTTTCGCTGTCCGCAATATCTTCCTCAAACTCTCTGAGGTAGGCGATGTACTCCTGCGTTTGATCCGTCCAGATGAAGGCGTCGTCCGCATGGCTCACACCCCAGCACAGCACAAAGGCCGCGCAGGCGATGGCCGTGAGGGCTTTGGCGCCCTTCAGGCTCTTTTCCAGCAGGTTTCTCTCCTCCAGCCGCTGCGCGATGGTGCGCAGGATGAGCAGGATGGCCACCAGCTCGGTCAGCTGGCCGAGCATAAGGTGCTGCTTGAAGCCGGACGAAGCCACATAGGCAATGAGCAGCGTGGAGGCCGCCACCGCCGCGCCGTACACATGCAGGCACATTTCCATATGATCACGCTTTGCCTTGGGCTTGAAAAGGGCGCATCCCACCATCGCGATGGCCATCATCGCCACAGGCAGAATGCTCTCTTCGCCGTATCCGGTGTGGATGAGGTACATGCGGCTTTCCCAGAAGCCCACGTCCTTGCCCACGATGACGTGCGTGATGTTGCTGAGCAGGTATTCCTGCAGCATGGCGTCCACCGCGCCCACAGACGCAAGATAGGCAAACACCGGCACGCAGATCACCAGCGCGCCCAGCGCAAAGCCCAGCATCTCCTTCCAGATGCTGCGCTGCATGCGGATGACGTAGTGCAGATAAAACAGGCACGTCACGCCCAGCGTGATGATATCGCTCATCTTGATGAGCAGCACCGCAGCCGTGCACAGGCCCAGCACAAAGGCGTACCATTTTTCTGCCTTCATGCGCCCGGCATAGGCGCGGATGATGACCGACATGCCGATGAGGGTAAAGAAGCGGTCGTATTCCTCGCAGAAGTTCTGCCCGCCATAGCGCGCCACGCACCACATGAGCGGCAGCAGCATCACCAGCGGATGCTTCCACTGCGGCACAAACCATCTGGCCATGTGCAGGATGAACCAGCAGTAGACCAGCAGCATCGCCGTCTGCAGGAGGTACACGCCCGTTGTTCCGTCCAGAAACATCTGCGGGATCGCCATGAGCAGGAAGAACAACGGGCCTTTGTTTTCGCTCACATCCACATAGGGCGTCAGGCCATCGGCAATCGCCTTTCCCATGGAGAGGAAGATGGCGTTGTCCGCATTGGGCGTCTGATAGAGCGGGCTGGTTTCGCAAATGATGATGGGGCTCATCACCAGCACTGCCAGCAGGCAGCACAAGCGCAGGATGCGTTCGTTCTTGGGCATTCTTCCACCTTCTTAAGTGGTTCCGCGGTAGATTTCGATGATATCGCTGCGCTTGCGCACCTGCGTGAACACGCGGTCCATCTGTTCGCGGCTCTTGACCTGAATGACCATGGTAATGTTGCAGGTCTTTTTCTTTTCGTCCCGCTTGGCGGAGACGGCCACGATGGGCACGTCCATGTTGCCGATGCACAGGGCCAGCTCGCCCAGCAGGCTCACATGGTCGTAGGCGATGATGTTGATGGAGGCGTTGAACTCGGACAGCTGATCGCCGCCGGCCCAGCTCACTTCCACCATGCGCTCCTGCTCGGAATTGGTGGCGTTGACGCAGTCGGCCTTGTGCACGGTCACGCCGCGGCCGCGGGTGATGTAGCCCACAATCTCATCGCCGGGAACGGGGTTGCAGCAGCGGGCAAAGCGCACCAGCATGCCGCTTTCGCCCTTGACGTACACGCCGTGGGAGGGCTTGCCAAGGTGCTTCTGGGCTTCCTCGTGGCTGACCTCCTGCACCTTGGGCAGCGCGGGCGCTTCGGCCTTGCGCTGCTCTTCCATCAGACGGCTGACCACGTAGGCGCTGGCGATGCCGCCATAGCCTACCGCGCCGTAGACATCGTCCATCTCGGCAAAGGCGTAGCGCTTGAGCAGCGGCTCGCAGTATTCGGGCTTGGTGAGGCTGCCCAGCACCACGCCGCGGCGCTTGGCCTCCTTTTCCACCATATCCTTGCCCTTGAGCACGTTTTCGCCGCGCATTTCGCGCTTCATGAACTGGCGGATCTTGGACTTGGCCTGCTGCGTCTTTACGATGCGCAGCCAGTCCGCGCCGGGGCCCTTGGACGTGGAGGAGGTGATGATCTCCACGCGGTCGCCGGTTTCCAGCTCATATTCCAGCGGCACGATGCGGCCGTTGATCTTGGCGCCCACGCACTGGTTGCCCACGCCCGAGTGGATGCGGTAGGCAAAGTCAATGGGCGTAGCGCCGCGCGGCATGCTGATGATATCGCCCTTGGGCGTAAAGATGAGCACCTCTTCGCTGAAGAGGTCGGTTTTGAGCGAGTCGATAAACTCCTGCGAGTCGCGGGTTTCACCCTGCCAGTCGAGGATCTGCCTGAGCCAGTAGAGCTTGTTGTCCAGGTCGCCGCCCGCCGCGCCGCCTTCCTTGTAGCGCCAGTGCGCCGCCACGCCAAACTCGGCCACGCGGTGCATCTCCTTGGTGCGGATCTGGATTTCAAACGGGAAGGGCATCTTGCGGCCGCCGATGACGGTGGTGTGCAGGCTCTGGTACATGTTGCCCTTGGGCACGCTGATGTAGTCCTTGAAGCGGCCGGGAATCTGGTTCCACAGCGTGTGCACAATGCCAAGCACCGTGTAACAGTCCTGCACGCTGTCCACCAGCACGCGCACGGCGATGAGGTCGTAAATCTGGTCGAAGGTCTTGCCCTGGCCCTTCATCTTTTTGTAGATGGAGTACAGGTGCTTGGGGCGGCCGTCCATCTCGTAGGAGATGTTCTGCGCATCCAGCTTTTCCGACAGCTCGGAGATCACCATGCGGATGTTCTCCTCACGCTCGGTGCGCCGCAGACCCACCTTCTGCGCAATGTCGTGGAAGGATTCCGGGTCGATGTACTTGAAGCTCAGATCCTCCAGCTCGGACTTGATGGAGTTGATGCCAAGCCTGTGCGCCAGCGGCGCGTAGATATCCAGCGTTTCATGAGCGATGGCCTTTTGCCTGTCAGGCGCCTGAAAGCGCAGGGTGCGCATGTTGTGAAGTCTGTCCGCCAGCTTGATGACCACCACGCGGATGTCCTTACTCATGGCCAGAATCATCTTGCGCAGGCTTTCGGCCTTCTGCTCCTCCCGGTTGGTGAAATCCAGCTTGTCCAGCTTGGTCACGCCGTCCACCAGCAGCGCCACTTCATCGCCGAATTCCTCGCGCAGGGTATCCAGCGTGATGTCCTTGCAGTCCTCCACGGTGTCATGCAGGAAGCCTGCCGCCACGGTGGTGGCGTCAATCATCAGGTCGGTGAGGATGCTGGCCACGGAAACAGGGTGCATGAAATACGGCTCGCCGCTCTTGCGCACCTGTCCGCGGTGGGCGTTCTCAGCAAACTCGTAGGCCTTGCGCACCAGCTCGCAGCCCTCCGGATCCATCTTTTTCACGCGTGCAAGCATCTTTTCCAATGGCATGCACTCGTTGGTAATATAGGTCAGCATTTCCTTCACCTCTTGGTGTGTGTGGAATATCAGCCGATATGCTTGATATAGGTGTACAGCGTATCGGTAATGTCTGCGCCGGCGTTGACGTAGACGTGCAGCACCTTGGCGTTATTGCTTACGATGGTGCTGGTGAGGCGCTTGCATTCATGGGTAAAGCAGGTATCCATGGTTTTCTTGTGCAGAAGCGCGCCCATGCCGCGGTCGTTCTTCTCGTCATACAGACCCATCAAAACAGGATCGACGGTGGTTTCGTCCTTGCGGCAGATGACGAAGAAGCCGATGGGCTTTTCGCCCTTCATGACTTCGTACAGGTATCCGCCCCTCTCCAGCATGGAACGGAGCCAGTTGGCATAGCGGTTGCCGCCCTTTTCTACGCCGAAGGCCGGGTCGATACTCACGCGGTCGGAGACGAACACGCCTGCGCGGATCAGGTCATACACGCGCTGGCGCTCGCTTTCCTCAGTGCGCTCCACCACGGTCAGGCCGCGGTCGAAGCGGGCGATCATGTCCGGCATGTGGTAGTTGTCGCGGCGGATGGCCACGTGGAACACCATTTCCACAAAGGTATAGCCCAACTTCGGCAGACCGAAAATCAGCTGCTGGCAGTTGACGGGCGTTTTGACCACGATGTAGTCGGCGCCTTCCGCGATGATGCGCTTTTCTTCCTCGGCCAGCATTTCCGGCGTATCGGAAGAATCCAGCATGATCTCCCATGCGTTAGCGCCGATGTTTTCAAGCTCCCATACTGCGTGCGTCGTTTTCATGTGCTTCCTCTTTTTCTTTACCGCGCGTGACGCTGCGCACCACGAACTGCGGATAGCGGTTGATGCTCAGGTAGATACGGCCGATGTATTCGCCGATGATGCCGATGAGCGAGATGATCACACCGCCCAGAAGCAGCATGACGGAGATGGTGCTGGCCCACCCGGCCTGCATGGCCGGATCAAACAGCTTGCGGATGATGGTGACCAGCGCGAACAGGAAACCCGCCGCAGCAATGATCCACCCCAGATAGCTGGCCAGGCGCAGCGGCTTGATGGAAAAGGCGGTCACGCCGTTGAACCACAGCGTGATCAGCTTTTTGAGCGTATAGCCGCTCTGGCCCTCCATGCGCGCGCGGTGCGTGACAGGCACGTTGCAGTAGCGGCTCACGCTCTGAAACAGCAGGCCCGTCACATACGGGAAGGGATTGGGGTACTGCAGAGCGGTATCCACCACAAAGCGCTGGCAGGCATAGTAGCTGTTGGCCGTCAGCTCCCTGGGCTGGTTGTAGAAGAAATGATTGCAGAAGGTGTTGAACCGGCTGCCGAGGTTGCGGAACCAGCTCTGCCTGCGCTTGGGATACTCTGCAAACACCAGGTCGTAGCCCTCGGCCACCTTGTCGATGAGCTTGAAGCACTCGTTGGCCGGGGTCTGGCCGTCGTCGTCCAGGCAGACGATGATATCGCCGCTCACATGATGGAAGCCCGCCATCAGCGCGCTGTGCTGGCCGAAGTTTCGGCTCAGGTTGACAAACACGATGGAAGGATATTCTTCGCAGAGTTTCTCAATCGCCTCGGCGGTATGGTCGGGGCTGCCGTCGTTGACCAGCACAATCTCGTGATCGTACTCGTCCGCACGGGCAGCGACGGTTTCAGTCAGTTCCTTCACCACCGCGCCGATGGTGTTTTCGGAGCGGTAGCAGGGAATGACGAAGGAAAGCAAGGGTTTGGCCATAAGGCACCTCGATTCGTTAAATGGCCGCGATGCGGCGGCTGAGCGTGCGGATGAGATCGTATCCGTCCCAGGTGAGCGCAAAGTCCATGGTATGACCCACCGGCGCGATACGGTCGATACCGCGCAGGCCGTTTTCCACTACGAAGCGGCGCAGCTCTTCCCGATCCAGACCGATATAGGACAGGGTCTGATACTTGCGCTTCACCACGGGAATGAGCGCGTTCAGCGTTTCATCGGCATACTCGATGAAGAAGCCGCCGGCGCAGCGATGCTCGTCGATATCAGCGCTGAGCGCATCCACCTGCACGCGCATGATGGTATTGTCCGCCATGGGCGCAACCTTGGCGCCATCCAGGCCGATGGCAGCGCGGTAGGAAGCGGTCAGCTTGTCCACCGCCACCACAGGTTCCACGGGATAACGGGGCTTGACATAAGCCAGCACCGCATTCCAGAATTTCTCCTGCGCGTTCTTCAGCGTTTCACCGCTGCCCAGCCAGTAGATGAGGCGGGGCGAGGTGCAGGCATTCTGGTCGGTGAGGTAGGTATCGTTGAAGAAACCCTGCGCGGTTTGCGCAAGCTGTTTGTCATCCATCGCAAGCACTTCCTGCGCACTCACGCACAGCAGGCTGTAGCGATCCGGGAAGGTAACTTCCACGGCATGCGGCGGCATCGCGGCGGCGCGCACACGGCGCACGGTTTCGTCGCCGCCCCAGATGATGCGGGCGTCGCACTCGGCGCTGTAGCTTTCGGTCACGTCCTGACGCTCGCGCGGATAGATGACCACATTCACATAGAAAGCCATGGCGGCGTGATCGCCCTCAAACAGGCTCTGCATGGCGCGGCACACAATGCGCGTCTGCACAAAGTCCTGACTGGAGGCCTTCACCACGCAGGCGTTGCCCGCCAGCAGCGCAGCCACCAGCGAATAGGCAAAGTTGATGGGCACATTGCTGGGCGCGATGTGGAAGGTGAGCCCACGGCCAAGGCGGTCATCCACCTGACCGGCGTACTCCGCCTTCAGCGCTTCCAGATGGGCGCGGCGGCAGAAGAAGGCAAAGGTGACCACATCGGGGTAGCGCTTGGCCTCGCGGTCCTTCATCAGCGCGCTGCCAAGGTCGGAAAGAAATGCCAGCACCTCTTCGGCAAAGGGAACAAGGGGACGGGACTGGGAAAGATCGCCGCCGCAAAGCAGCGTTACCGCGTCACTTCTGTTCATAGGTATCGCTGCACCCCCTGACCTCGGCGCGCTTGATGCGCCCGACAATCTCAAAATACTTGCCCTTGCGGCCGCAGGGGCAGTCGTCCTCGCCCAGAATGCGGCCTTCATCCTCAGTCAGCAGGCAGTGGCCGGGATAGCTGTGCGGCAGCAGGCTGGACACCTGAATCAGGCCCAGCTCGCCCACGTCTGCAGCGGAAAAATCGCTGGCGCGGCGGATGGTGACATCCGACCACACCGGCGCATGCAGATGGCCGTGCTCGCACTCCATATAGATGGTGCCGGTCTGCTCCACCATGCCGTAGTAGTCATGCACGCGGGTGAGGCCGCAGGTTTCAAACAACTCCTGCTTGAACTGCGCGGTGGTGATGTGCCGGTCGGCCAGCTTCTTCCAGCCGCCGCCGTGGATGAGCACGCCCCGGCTGAGATCCGGCTTGTAGCCCACCTTGCGCAGCTCGGCGCAGAAGTGCTGCCAGATCATGAAGGTAAAGCCGAACAGGAAGATGTCCTCGCCCTCGTGCTTTTCCAGAAATGCCTTGAGGCCTTCCACGTCCAGCTGCATGTTTTCATCCAGCGCGTAAATCTTGTCGCGGCCGAACATGCTGAAGCCCAGAATGCCCGCGCCGCGCGCGGAAAACATGGCGCGGTTCTTGATGACGGCGCTGGTATCGAGGATGATCATGGGAAGGCGCTGCTTGCCCAGAAATTCACCCACGATGCGGCTCAATACCTTGCTTTGCAGCGTGGAAGTCTCGCGGTCGAGGAAGATGCGGCTGACCTGCTGGCCGGTGGTGCCGGAGGAGGTCATGGTGCGGTGCAGGTCTTCATCGGCCACGGATTTGAGCGAGAACTCCTTGAACAGGCGCACCGGCAGGAAGGGCAGCTCCTCAAAGGACTGCACCTTGTCCACATCCGTGCCCCAGGCCTTGAGCATGCGGGCATACTCCGGGCAGAGCACGGCGTGGTGCCTGGTCAGCTCGCACAGCTCGCGGGTGAGGAATGCGTGCTTCTCTTCGTGCGCCCAGTCATAGGCCGGAAGGGAAGGCAGCTGGTTTACATCAAACATTATACTTCTCCAGTTCACGGTAGAGGGTTTTGCCGGAATCGTTCTTCGGGATCGCTTCCAGCGCCATGGTGTGAAAGCCGCTGATGTTGAGGCCGGTCTTTTCACTCAGGAACGCGCGCATATTGGGCAGCTCGCTTTCCACGGTGGAAAAGATCATCATATGGTCGTCGCGGCCTGCACAGGCGCATTCGCACTGCGGGAAGGCAGCCTTGAGCATGCGCTCGGTCTCGTCCAGATTGACGCGGTTGCCGTACATCTTGAGGAAGCGCTTCTTGCGGCCGACGATGGTGAAGTAGCCGTCCTCGTCGCGCTGCGCCATATCGCCGGTCTCCAGCACGCCGCCGCGCTCGTCGCCCTTTTCCAGATCCGCGCCGCACTCGGCATAGCCCAGCGTTACGTTCTGGCCGTAGTAGCGCAGCTCGCCCGTCACGCCGTTTCCAGTGATGACTTCGCCGTTCACGTCGATCAGCTCAAAGCGGCCGCCGGGAATGGCCACGCCCATCGCGCCCACCTTTTCCAGGCTCTTTTCCCACGGCAGATACGCCATGCGGGCGGTGGCCTCGCACTGGCCGTACATGACGATGAACTGCTTGCCATTCTCACGGCACCACTCCACAAACTTGCGGTGCAGATCGGGCAGCAGCTTGCCGCCGGCCTGCGTCATGGTGCGAAGGCTGGGCAGCTCCATGCGCAAAAAGCGCATGCGGTCGAGCATCTCGTAGGTATACGGCACGCCGCCAAAGCTGGTGGCGCCTTCGGTGCGGAAGAAGTTCCAGAACTCACGCTGGGCAATGCCCTTGTCGGTGAGCAGGATGGTCGCGCCCGCGTCCAGATGGCTGTTGATGATGCTCAGGCCATAGGTGTAATTCATGGGCAGCGTGGTGATGGGTTTCTCCGTCGCATCCAGCTTCAGATATTCCACGATGCTGTCCGTGTTGGCACGGATATTGGCATAGCTCTGGCGCACAAACTTGGGGCTGCCGGTGGAGCCGCTGGTGGTGAGCAAAAGCGCCAGCTCGTCAAACAGCTTGGTCTCATTGCCAAAGGGCGTCTTGAGCAGATGATAGCCAAAGCGCTCGTACACGCTCGCGCAGCCTTCCACCTCGAAGCTCTCGGGAGCCCACAGGAAAGCGGGATGATACTTGTCGTACAGCGCGGTGAACAGCTCTTTGTCGATCTCGGCATTGAGCAGTGCAGGCACGATGCCGCCTTCGATGAAGCCGGCGTAGCCGATCACGCTGCCGATGGTGTTGGTGCAGAGGTTGAAGCTCAGGCATCTGCCGCCCGCAGCCTGACAGAGGGCTTCGCCTTCGGCTTTCAGCTGCGCGTAGGTAAGCGTCTGGCCATATTCATCTTTCAGGGCGACGGCGTCGCCAAAGCGGTCAAATCTCCACATCATACTTCGCCAGGATCTCCTTTCCCTTTTCAAAAGAGCTCAGGTCGATGATATCGTCCATGTCCATCATGATGTCAAACGCATCTTCCAGCGCGGCGATCAGGCTCATGTGGCCCACGCTGTCCCACTGTTCGCTCTCGCCGTACTTGAGGGCGGGCACGTTTTCGGGGGCAACCTCGAGGGATTCAGCAAAGGCGTTGATGTATTTTTCCAGATTGGTCATGGTGATTCTCTCCTTTTAATATCTTCAATGTTGGTTGATGGTTACAGAATGCCGCCGTCCACGCGCCACACCTGACCGGTGACGTAGGAGGCCATATCGCTGGCCAGGAAGGCCGCCACATTGGCAATCTCCTCCGGGTGCGCCTTGCGCTTCATGAGGATCTTTTCCGTCTGCTCCTGCACGACCTTCTCGCTCAGGTCCTTCACCAGATCCGTATCGGTAAAGCCGGGCGCAAGGGCGTTGACGCGGATGCCCACGCTGATCAGCTCTCTGGCCATCTTCTTGCTGGCGGTGATGACCGCAGCCTTGGAGGCGGAGTAGTCGAGGCGGCTGTCGCCGTCGATGCCGGCGATGCTGGCGATGTTCACCACCGCACCCTGCTTGCCCCGTGCCATGAGGCGGGTGGCCAGGCGGCTGACCTCGATCATGGCAAAGAAGTTGATGTCGAAGATGGAGCGCATATCCGCCTCCGAGGTCATCTGGAACATGCGGTCCTCGCCCATGATGCCGGCGTTGTTCACCAGCACATGCAGGGGCTGCTTGTCCGCCATGACCTGTTTGAAGGCTTCCTTGATGGCGGCGGTATCGCCCAGCTCGCAGTACACGGGCTTCACCCACACGCCGTACTTTGCGGATTGCTCCGCGCAGCGCTGTTCAAAGGCTTCATTGGGCTTGCGGGCAAAGGCCCACACATTGGCGCCCTCGCGCGCAAACACTTCCACCGTGGCCGCGCCAATGCCGCGCGCCGCGCCGGTGATGAGCGCGTTTTTTCCCTGAAGGAGCATGGCTTATTCCTCCTGTGCAGCGGTGGTCACCTGCTGCTTTTCGTAGTATTCCTTGTACAGGTGCAGCACATAGTCGATGTTGGGGCTGTCCAGCGCATCGCCCATGAACGCATCGGGGATTTCTTCCACCTCTTTGAGCACCACTTCCGGCTGATCAGGATCGTTCATGGCTGCGTCGCGCTCGTCCATGGCACGGTCGTAGGCCGCCGCTTCTCCATTCAGGATGGAGCGCAGCGCGCTCACGGAGGCTACGTTGTGCAGGCCGCGTTCCTCAGCGCCGTCCGGACGATAGCTGACGCAGCCAATCACCAGCAGCACCACCGCCACGACAAAGGCCGCAACGCGCAATCCGTCCTTCCTGCTGGTGCCGATGGCTGGGAACGGGCTGCGCCGTTCAGCGCGGCGCATGTACCAGCCCATCCAGTACAGAACCAGCGCGCAGCTCATGATGACGAAGGTGTAGAAATAGGTGTTGACGGTTCGGCCATCGCCGATGTAATTGCCGGTGTAGATGGTAGGCGCCAGCTGCGCGCAGAACAGGCACACACTCAGGATGGTGATCCACACCGGATGGTTGAACCGGTAGGGGCAGCCGCGCAGCGCCTCGGTCAGCTGCCAGGCCACAAACATCCACACCACCAAAAGCGGCAGCGAAAACCAGCTGCCCATCAGCGCAAGGCCAAAGTAGAACGCCTGCAGGATGGCCACCGGCGCAGATACGCCGCCCATGAGGGTTTCGGCGCGCACGCCATTGCCGGGCGCCACCATGCTGAACACGAAGCACACCATCAAAACCGCAAACGCCGCAAGCCTTGCAAAGCGGTCGCCGCGCTTTTTCCAAAAACCGTAGAGCACGATGAGCGCATCGATAAGCACAGCCAGCAGGACCGTGGAGTACTTGGCGCCGCCCATGACCACGCTGACCAGCAAAAGCAGGATGCCATACGCCCACTTGCCGCCGCGCGTCCTGGCCCGCGTGAAGCACACCCACACGCCCAGGCGCACCAGCATGACCGACCACATCAGCGTGTAGGCCACGCCGCCGTTGAACCAGAAGAACGCCTCGCTCAGATCCGGCACAAACTGGATCATGACAAACGCCATGGCGCTGAACGCCATCCAGAACGTGCTCAGGTCCGCGCCCAGCACCTTGAACAGTATCTGGCGCAGGAAGAACCACACCGCAAACAGGAAAAACGTGAGCAGCACCGCGGTGGTGATCCAGTAGTTGCTTTCGCCCATCAGCGCAGGCTGCAGCGCGCTGATAAAGGATGTGGCGTAGGTACCCTCCCATGTCTGGCGGATGCCTACGGTGTTTCCCAGCGCTGCGGTGAAAGTATCCCACAGGCTGCCGCTGTCGCGCCACGCAGCGTGCGTAAGGATGGAAAAGCCAAAGTCGTCATAGCAGGCGTGGTTGTAGAACGAAAGCGCGTAAAGCGGCAGCAGGCTTACCAGCAGCCCGGCCACGCACAGCCACACCAGCGCCCGGTTGGAAATATGGCGCTTCATCAAAGCAAGCTTCACGGTACATCCACCTCCCCTTCGATGAGGATGGCCTGCTTGCCATAGTACAGGCACAGCGACGGGCGCACATCGTACACGGCGTCTATCTGGATGAGATCATCCATGAACACGGCAGGCACGGCGGTGAGGGGTTTGAGCGTCACCACCGGCTGCGTTTCATCATTGAGCAGGATTTCGCGCTGCGTCATCTCATCATCATACAGCGCCGCTTCGCCCGTCAGGAGGGACAGCGCAGCGCTGGGGCCGGACATGTTCTGCGCGCCATAGAGCACCTCGCCCGGGCGCTTGAAAGCCAGGCAGCCCGTGCCCAAAACGCACAGCGAAACCAGCACCAGTGCGCCGAAGCGGCGGGCGTCCATCTGCGGAAGGCTGATTTCCTGCCGCGCGATGAAGCCCAGCAGATAATACACAAACACAAACCACAGCACGATAAAGCTGAGATAGTACGTGTTCACAATGCGTCCCGCGCCAATGGAGGCGATGGAATACAGCGGCGGCGCAAACTGCGTGCAGTACAGGCACACGCCCAGCGCAGCGGCCAGCCACGGATGAGAAAACTGCCACGGGCTCTTCTTTGCGGCCTCAAACAGCGCCGGGATCATCACCAGCGTCACGGCGATAATGGGCAGCGTGATATAGCTGCCCAGCTGCGCCATGCCGTAGTACATGGCCTGGATGACGGTCTTGACCGCCGAGGACTCGTACTTGATCACGCTGGCGCGCACGGCGTTTCCGGGCGCGGCCATGCTGTACACGAAACAGGCTAGGAACACCAGCACCAGCGCGCTCACATGCCAGCGCTTTTCATGCTTCTTTGCAAACAGCCAGATGAGCAGCACCGCGCACAGGCACAGGCCGAACAGGCCTCCGCCATAGCTGCCGCCGCCCAAAAGCACCGCCAGCACAAGCAGCGCGATCATCAGACCGATGGCCCTGCCCTTTGCGGCAAGCAGCTTCATCACAAGCGCCGCAGCCAGCGCCAGAAGCGAATAGATGAACACATTGCCAATGCCGCCGTTGAACCAGTAAAACGCCTCGCCCACGTCCGGCATGAACTGGATCATCAGCGTGATGCAAAGCGCGCCGAGGCTCACCCTCGCCCACTTTTCCAAGCCGAATTTCTGAAACAGCGTTTCAAAGAAGAACGCAAAACACACGATCAGCGCCGTGAGCAGGATAAACGTGCCCACCCAGTACAGGCTTTCGGAAAACACGCCGGGCTGGAAGTTGCTCAGAATGGTGCCGGTATAGGTGCCCTGCCACGTCATGCGGGTGTTGCGCGCACTGGCAAACGCCGTCTGTGCAAGCGCCTTTGCGCTGCCGGTTTCCTGCCATGCCTTGTGCACAGCGGCGGAAAAGCCGTAATCGTCGTAGTAGGGATGGTTGTGGAAGGCAATTGCATACAGCGGAAGTGTGCTTGCAATCAGCGCCAGCACGCAAAGCGCCGTAAAGATCTTCTGCATTTTTGCAAGGTTGATCCGCTTCAATGCCCGCACCCTCCTTTCGTACTCATCAAGACAGGTTACCAATTCTATATTATAGCATAGATACTGATAAAAAGCCACACCGCGCGTGGAAATGTGACAGATGGTTCCGCCGCGTTACCACCTTGCCAATATTCAAAAAAAGTCGTATACTGTTGGATGAGCGTTTCTGCGCATTGCAAAGTTTTTTCAAACGCCCGAACAGGAGTTATCAATCATGAAGAAAGTTTTGATCATCGGCGCCGGCCCGGCCGGTCTGACCGCTGGCTATGAGCTGGCCAAGCGCGGCTACGAAGTCACCCTTCTGGAAGGCGACAAGCAGGTGGGCGGCATTTCCAAAACCGTGCGCTATCAGGGCAACCGCATGGACCTGGGCGGCCACCGTTTTTTCAGCAAGGATCAGCGCGTAACCAAGTGGTGGGCGGACATGATGCCCCTTCAGGGCGCGCCCGCCTATGACGACAAGGTGCTGGGCCGTAGCGTGCCTCTGGCCAAGGACGGCCCCGACCCCGAGAAGGAAGACCGCGTGATGCTCACCCGCAACCGCGTCAGCCGCATCTACTGGGACAACAAGTTCTTCGATTATCCCATCAGCCTCAAGCTGGATACCCTCAAGACCATGGGCTTCGGCACCACGATGGCGGTGGGCTTCAGCTTCCTCAAGGCCACGCTTTTCAAGAAGCCCAACGACAATCTGGAGAACTACTACATCAACTCCTTCGGCAAGAAGCTCTACAGCATGTTCTTTGAGGGCTATACCGAAAACCTCTGGGGCCGCCATCCCAGCGAGATTGACGCCAGCTGGGGCAAGCAGCGCACCAAGGAGCTGAGCATTTTCAGCATCCTCAAGGACATGTTCTCCAAGGTGTTCATGTCCAAGGAGCAGCGCCAGAAGAACGTGCAGACCTCGCTGATCGAGGAGTTCATCTACCCCAAGTTCGGCCCCGGCCAGCTGTGGGAAACCGTTGCCGAAGAGATCGAAAAGCTGGGCGGCAAGATTCTGATGAACACCGAGGCCATCGGCGTGAAGACCGAAAATGGCAAGGTGTGCTCCGTGCGCGTGCGCGATGAAAACGGCGAGCGCGACATGGAAGCCGACATCTTCTTCTCCTCCATGCCGGTGAAGGATCTGGTGGGCGGCATGAACGACGTGCCCGCCGACGTGGCCAAGGTGGCCAAGGGCCTGCCCTACCGCGATTACGTGACCGTGGGCCTGCTGGTCAACCGCCTCAACCTCAAAAACGAAACCCAGCACAAGACCCTTGGCAACATCGTGCCGGACTGCTGGATTTACGTGCATGACAAGAGCGTGAAGCTGGGCCGCATGCAGATTTTCAACAACTGGTCTCCCTACATGGTGCAGGATCCCGAACACACCGTCTGGGTGGGTCTGGAATACTTCTGCGACGAGGGCGACGACTTCTGGAACCTCACCGATGACGAGGCCATCCGTTTTGCCTCTCAGGAGCTGTGCACCATGGGCGTGATCAACGATCCCTCCGAGGTGCTCATGAGCCACCGCGAAAAGGTGAAGAAGGCCTATCCTGCCTACTTCGACACCTACGACGACATCGGCAAGGTGGTCGATTACCTCAACACCTTCGACAACCTCTACTGCGTGGGCCGCAACGGCCAGCACCGCTACAACAACATGGACCACTCCATGGCCACGGCGTTTGAGGCGGTCAAGAACATCGAAAACGGCGTTTCGGACAAGACCAACATCTGGAACGTCAACACCGAGCAGGAATATCACGAGGAAAAGAAAAACTGACGCTGGAGGCCTTTCCTTGCTTCGATTCATTCCAAGAGATAACCATCCGCTCACCGAGGCGGATCTTGCCGCGCTGCACCCCTACCATGGGGTGACGGCGCGGCTTTTGTACGCCCGCGGCGTGACCACCGCTGCGCAGGCGGACGCCTTTTTGCATCCGTCGCTTGACCAGCTGCACGATCCCATGCTCATGCACGGCATGAAGGAAGCGGTGGACATCCTCACCCAGGCGCGCGATGAGCAATTGCCCACCGTCGTCTACGGCGACTACGACGTGGACGGCATCTGCGCATGCTCGCTGCTCACGCTGGCGCTGCGCCGCTTTGGCGTTGACGCACAGCCGCACACGCCTCTGCGCGCCGAGGGCTACGGCCTCAACTGCGATGCCGTGCGCGAGCTTGCCAAAACCTACCGCGTGCTGGTGACGGTCGACCTTGGCATCACCAACCACGAGGAAGTGCGCCTCGCGCAGAGCCTTGGCATGAAGGTGGTTGTGACCGATCACCACGGCCTGGGTCTGGAAGCCAGCCCGGCCGATGCGGTGATGAATCCGCTTCTGGGCGATTATCCCTTCCGCCGTCTGTGCGGCACCGGCGTGGCCTTCAAGCTGGCCACGGCGCTGCTTGGGCTGCCAAACTGCGTGGAATATCTGGATCTCGCCGCGCTGGCCACCGTGGCGGACATTGTGCCGCTTACGGATGAAAACCGCGTGATCGTATCCCTCGGCCTCAAGACCATCGCTTCCCGCAAACGCCAGGGCATGCGAGCGCTGCTTCAGGTGAGCGGCGAGCCCAACCCTATCGACTCCGACACGCTGGGTTACCGCCTCGGGCCGAGGCTGAACGCCGCTGGCCGATTGGACGATGCAGGCAAGGGCGTGCGGCTGATGATGACGGATGATCCCGCCGAGGCCGACCGGCTGGCAGATGAGCTGGACATGCTCAACACCGAGCGCAAAACGGCGGAATCCAATCTGGTCAAGCAGGCGCAGGAGGCGTCCCTCAGCCACAATTTCATCAAAAACCGCGCCCTGATTGTGAAAGGCACAGACTGGCATGTGGGTGTGATCGGTCTGGCAGCCGGGCGGCTGTGCACCCAGTACTACTGCCCCACCTGCGTTTTGAGCGAGCACGACGGCGTGCTGCACGGCAGCCTGCGCAGCATTCCCGGCGTGAACATCCACAAATGCCTGCAGACCTGCGATGATCTTTTGCTCCGCTACGGCGGACATGAGCAGGCCGCCGGTGTGACGCTCTCTTCCGACAACTACGACGCGTTCTGCGCAAGGCTGCAGTACGCCGTTTCCAAGGCAGACGAGAGCTGCTTCATCCCCGTGCAGGAGTACGACGCGCAGGTCACGCTGCACGACTGCACCGAAAATCTGCTCTCCCAGCTGGATCTGCTGGCCCCCTTCGGCTGCCAGAACCCCGCTCCGCTGTTTCTGGCCGAAGGGCTGTATCCCGAGGAATTCCGCGCGGTGGGCACGGATGGCGCGCATCTCAAGCTCACCCTCAGGCAGGATGAGCGCATGCTGGGCGGCATCGCCTTTGGGCTGGGCAGCATGGCTGCCTCCATGACCAACCGCGTGAGCGCCGTATTCAGCCTTGGCCGCAACACCTTCCGCGGCGTCACCAGCCTGCAGCTGGAGGTCAAAGCCCTGCAGGCTGACCGCGCCGCCCGCAATGATCCCGCTCCCTCCAAGGCGCAGGAAGCGCTTTTGGACGGTCTGCTGGATGCTTTTGCGCATCCGGCAGGAAAAACCGAGCCTGATGCAGAAATGATACAGGCATGTCATTGGACGGACGTGGAAAAAGCAGCTGCTTCGCGCCAGCGCGGGCACCTGTTCATCTCCCGCACGGCAGCCTCTGCCCGCAGGATCCTGCCCATGGGCGACATGGACGTATGCCCCCACGCGCCGTCGGACCCGCGCGGCTTTGCCACCCTGCTCACCGAGCCGCTGATCGCCCTGAACGCCGGACGCTGGCGGCATGTATGGCTGCTGGATGGCGAGATATGCGCGCAGGAGGCCGAAAAATGGCTGTACCGCCTGCCGGACGCAAAGATCCACATCCTGCCCGTTTCGCAGGAGATGCGCGATCTGGCTGCCGCCATTGACGCAGGCGATCCCGCCTACCGCACGCTGTACAAGGCGCTGCGCACGGGCGTGTACCGCAGCCTTGCGCAGCTGGCTGAAACCACCGGCCTCACGCCTGCGCAGGTGCGCGCCGGGCTGCACGCCTTCCGCCAGCTGGGGCTGATTGAACTGACGGAAACGCCTTTGCGCTACACGCTGCTGACCGCCGCCAAGTGCGCTCTCAGCGACAGCCCTGTTCTGGGCGCGCTGCGCAGGCTGGCCAACGGAAAGGACTGATCCTTTGGAAAACAAAGCAAACGGCGGCCTGAAGGGTTTTCTTTTGCTTCACGGAACGCTGTTGATATACGCCATTGTAAGCGTATTTGCCAAGTATGCAGGCATTCAGATGGCGCAGAACAACTGGTGGCTCACGCTGGTGTTTCTGGGGCTGGAGGCCTTCACGCTGCTGGTGTACTCGGTTTTGTGGCAGCAGGTTTTGAAGCGCATGCCGCTCAGCTTTGCCTACAGCAACAAGGGCATCTGCACGCTGTGGACGGCGCTTCTGGGCATTCTGCTCTTTGGCGAAACCATCACCTGGGGAAAGGCGCTGGGCATCGCGGTGGTGCTCATCGGAGTTTTGCTCGTGGTGACGGATCATGAATAGCGGCGTTCTCATTTACCTCATCACACCTTTTTTGTCCGCGCTGAGCCAGCTGATCCTCAAAAAGGCGGCGGACAACCCCAAATACACCGGCGTCCGCGCCTACCTGAACGCGCCGGTGATCCTGGCCTACGGCCTGTTCTTCGGCTGCATGCTGCTCAATGTCATTGCGCTGCGCACGCTGGATCTCACCATCGCAAGCGTGCTGGAAGCATCCGGCTACATTTACGTCATGGCGCTCAGCTTTTTCTTTCTCAAGGAAAAGATCACCCTGCGCCGCCTGATTGGCAACATTGTCATCGTCGTTGGCATTGTGCTGACCCTAACGCTGTAATCATCATCCTTCAAGGAGGCATGTTTTATGGAAACCCCTATCATCCAGCCCAAAAAGATTGTCTACTCCGGCATTCAGCCGTCCGGCACGCTGACCCTGGGCAACTACATCGGCGCGCTGCGCAACTTCAACCGCTTCCCCGAGGATGAGTACCAGTGCCTGTACTGCGTGGTGGACATGCACGCCATCACCGTCCGTCAGGATCCTGCCGCGCTGCGCAAGCGCTGCCTGGAGCTGGCCGGCATCTACATCGCCAGCGGCCTCGACCCCAAGAAGAACGTGCTCTACTGCCAGAGCCACGTGAGCGGCCATGCCGAACTGATGTGGATTCTCAACTGCTTCACCTACATGGGCGAGCTCAACCGCATGACCCAGTTCAAGGACAAGTCCGCCAAGCATGCCGACAACATCAACGCCGGTCTGTTCACCTACCCCGTGCTGATGGCTGCCGACATCCTGCTCTTCAACACCTCCGTGGTGCCCATCGGCGCTGACCAGAAGCAGCACCTGGAGCTGGCCCGCGATATCGCCCAGCGCTTCAACGGCATTTACGGCGACGTGTTCACCGTGCCCGAAGGCCGCTTTGGCAAGGTCGGCGCGCGCGTGATGAGCCTGCAGGAGCCCACCCGCAAGATGAGCAAGTCCGATCCTGAGGACACCTACATCGCCCTGCTCGATCCGCCGGACGTCATCCGCCGCAAGATCAAGCGCGCCGTCACCGACAGCGATGCCGAGATCCGCTTCGACCCCGAAAACAAGCCCGGCGTGAGCAACCTGCTCTCCATCATCGCCGCCCTCACCGACCAGACCCCCGAGCAGGCTGCTGCCGAGCTGCAGGGCCAGGGCTACGGCAAGCTCAAGGAGCGCGTGACCGACTGCGTCATCGCCACCCTCGAGCCCCTGCAGTCCGAGCACAAGCGCCTCATGGCCGACAAGGGCTACGTGCAGGGCATCCTGGACGAAAACGCCGAAATCGCCAACCGCATGGCCACCAAGATGCTGCGCAAGGTGCAGCGCAAGGTGGGCTTCGCCGAGCGCGGCAGGAGGTAACGAGGGACGAGGCCAAGGGCGCTGCCCTTGGATCCCGCTTAAGGGCTTCGCCCTTAAGAATCCCGTAATTGAGGCCGCTTTGCGGCCTCAGGGGAGCAAACTATATATAAAAAAGGAAGGCTGCTTTGGGCAGTCTTCCTTTTTTGTTTAGGGTACGCAGATTACTCGGCCTGCTGTGAAATCGCTGGGGGCAAGCTGCGGGTTGGTGGTGAGAAACAGGCCGGGGGCGTAGCCGAACAGCTCGCTGAGCGTGTTCAGGTCCTCGTACCGGCCCATCACGTAGCTGCCGCTGGCGCCATTGGGGCAGAGCCTGCGGCTGCCGCTGGGCGGGATGCAGTAGCGCGTGCCGGGGGCGAGCCTTGTGGTGGGCAGCGTGGGATTGGCTGCGCGCAGGGCGTAGTAGGACACGTTGTTTTCAATCAGCAGGTCGGTGAAGCTCTGGCCGTTGCGCACCACGCCGGGGGTATAGCCGCTCGGGCAGCTGGGGCGGATGGTGATGGGGCGGCTGGGCAGCGACGGTGTGGGCAGCTGCACGGGGCCCTCGTCCGGCTGCGCGGGCTGGTCGTCCTCCGAGGGCAGCGCGGGCGTGGGCAGGATGCCTTCATCGGGCTGGGCGGGGATATCGTTCATCATGCGGATCACTCCTTTCCGCACTCATCCTATGTGCAAAAAGGGTTGGGGGTTACTGCGCGGGTTTTCTCTGCGAGGGTTTTACCACAGGCGGAAGCGTGGGTTTGGGGGATTCTTTTTTCAAAGCCTGATAGTCCAGATAGAGCTGGGTGTAATCCTCCTCCAGCTGCAGAAGATCTTTGGCCTGCTGCTGCACGGTCAGCACCTGCTGTTCCACGGCTTCGTTGGCCTCCTGCGAAGAAAGCACCGCATCGCCCAGCTGAATGCTCAGCGCATCGCGCTGCTCGGTGAGCTCCGCGCACAGTTTGGCGCTGCGCTCGGCTTCGCGCTTCCACTTCGCGCCTTCGGTTTCCAGCTCGGTGATGGCGGTTTGCGCAAGGCGCAGCTCCTCCTCCCTCCTGGCCAGCAGCTGGCTCTGCTGCGTGCTGCCTGCCACGATGAACCCGGAAACCATCAGCATTGCCATCATCAGCGCCGTGAGGATGACCACCGTCTGTTTCATATCCGTTTTCCTCCATGCAAAAAAGCGTTCGGCACCAGTATGTGCCAAACGCCTGAAAAGTATCCATATGAATGATCACGGGGTGAGGGGCTCCTCCACCTTTTCCACCGGCTGCGGATCGGGCAGCGGGGGCAGCTCGCGCAGGTCGGAGATGCCGAAGTGCTCCAGGAACTTGTCCGTGGTTGCGTACAGGATGGGGCGGCCCAGCGCTTCCTTGCGGCCCACTTCCTTGATGAGCCCCTTCTGCAGAAGCGACTGCACGGAGTAGTCGCACTTCACGCCGCGCACCTGCTCCACCTCGCCCTTGGTGGTGGGCTGGCGGTAGGCAATCACGGCGAGGGTTTCCATGGCCGTCTGGGAAAGGGACTGGCGCTGCACGGGCTGCAGCATGCGTTCCACATAGGGCGCGTATTCCGGGCGCGTTTCCAGACGGAGGTGGTCGCCGTAGCGTTTGACGGCAATGCCGCGCTTTTCGGTTTCATAGCTGCGCTCCAGCGCTTCCACCGCGTGGATGGTTTCCATCTCGCTGATGTCCAGCGCCACGGCCAGATCGCCGATCCGCACCGGCTCGCCGGCCACAAACAGGATGGCCTCGATGATCTGAGGCGCGTCATGGAGCTGCGTCGTCGTATTCTCCTGCATCGGTTTCCTTCCTTCCGGGTACGAGCATAATGGTATCAAAGGTGGCGTTCTGCACAACATGAGCCTTGCCCAGCTTGAGGATTTCCAGAAGGGCCATGAACAGCGTGACCACTTCCTCCTTGCCGGGCGCGTCGCTGAACAGGTCCTCAAAGCGCGTCTCGCCCATCACCAGGCGGCTTTCGATGGCTTCCATGCAGCCTTCCACGGTAAAATTATCGCGGTGGATGTCCCGCAGGCGGAAGTCCACCTCTCTGGGCTGGGCAGGCACGCGGTTCTGCACGCGCACCAGCGCTTCCCACAGCGCGTCCAGCGTGAGGCCGTCCAGCTCCAGCGTGGGCGGCGGCAGCGGATATTCCTCCGGCAGCTTGCCAAACACCTGCAAGGCGCTTTTTTCAAAGGTCTGCATGTTCTGGGCGCTTTCCTTGAACTGCTTGTAGGCCACCAGGCGGGCAATCAGCGCCTGCTCGGGGTCCTCCTCCTCCTGCTTGGGAGGCTTGGGCAGCAGGTGGCGGCTTTTGATTTCCACCAGCAGCGCGGCCATGGAGATGAACTCGCTGGCCTCGTCCATATCAAAATCCGCCGCATTCTGCACGACTTCGATGTACTGCTCGGTGATGTCGCTCACAAAGATCTCCTGCAGGTCGATCTTGGCCTTGCCAATCAGCGTGAGCAGCAGATCCAGCGGGCCATCGAATTGTTTGAGATGAATGCTGACCGCCATCAGTACAACCCCGCAATCCTGAGAAGCAGATTGAGCACGGCGTCTTCCACAGCGTCAAAGGCCGTGTTGATCAGTCCGCTGAGCCTGCCGGTGAACATGAGCATGATGAGGATCAGCTGGGTAATCTGGAACGCATTGCGGCTCAGGTGCAGCCTGCCCTTGAGCAGGATATCGTTAAAAATGTGATAGCCGTCCAGCGGCGGGATGGGCAGCAGGTTAAACAGGCCCACCGACAGGTTCATGGTGCCAAACAGCAGCAGGAAGCGCTGGATATACTGCAGCCACGGGTAGCGCATGGCATGGGCGTTTTCGCCGCCTGCGCCGCCCAGAAGCACCGAGTAGCCGATGCCCTCGGACGAAAGCAGCGCCTTTGCGCCGTAGTACTCAATCACTTCCGGCTTCCACAGAAGGTCGTTCAGGCCCACAGCCAGCGAAAGCGAAAGCAGAAACAGCGTGATGTTGACCGTGATGCCAGCGATAGACACCAGAAAATCATCGCGGCGGTAGTTGTCAAAGTTGCGGGGATTGACCGGCACGGGCTTGGCCCAGCCAAAGCCGAAGAAAATGAGAAAAACGGTACCAAGGGGATCCAGATGCTTGCGGGGATCCATCGAAAGCCGGCCCAGCATTTTGGCGGTGGGATCGCCGCACTTCCAGGCCACATAGCCGTGCGCAATTTCATGCAGCATCAGCGTCAAAAGGATGGAAGCCGCAAAATACAGAAGATAGATCAAAAAGCCAACCGGATCTGCCCTGAACCACGAAAACCAGCTCTGCAGCCTGTTTACAATACCCATCTTCCAGCCTCCTTTTTCGCTCCTCTTTAATCAAGAGGGAATGGTAAAGATTATACCCTGATGCGCGCAAAATAGCAAGCCGCGCCCTTTTTCTGGCTGTTTTTTAGCCATAAATCGCTTGACAGCCATTTGATTTTATCCTATCATACGATAGGAAGTTATTGGATATCCAAATTGCTGCCGTTTCAAGCGCACCTGAAGCGACGGCGCTTCCTCTGCCCTTTGCCCATCTGTGGGAACAGCCTCCCGCCGGGTGAAGGGCAGGATATGAGCGCATATGGCCGGAGCACCTGCGGGTGTTCCGGTTTTTTATCAACTTGACGCTGGCAGCCGGGCTGAGGTACAATTTCACTATTCGGTTTTTGGAAGAAAGGAAGGCGAGCGGACTTGGCGGAGCTGAAACACTATCTCAAGCCCTTCTGGGGCTACATTGCGCTGACCATGTTCATCAAGCTGGCAGGCGCGCTGACCGAGCTGCTCATCCCCTACCTGATGGAAATCATGCTGGACGTGAAGGTGCCTGTGGGCGACCGCGGCGGCATCTACCTGTGCGGCGGGCTGATGCTTTTGTGCGCCGCGCTGTGTCTGGGGTCCAACGTGCTGGCCAACCGCATGAGCGCCGTCAGCTCGGGCAAAATCACGAAGCAGATCCGCCACGATCTGTTTGACAAGCTGCAGAGCCTGTCCGCCCGGCAGATGGACCGCCTCACCGTGGCCTCCGCCAACTCACGCCTGACCAGCGATACCTACAACGTCAACCAGCTGCTGGCGCGCACCCAGCGCATGGGCATCCGCGCTCCCAGCCTGCTCATCGGCGGCATGGCGATGATGCTGCACATGGACTGGGCGCTTTCGCTGGTGCTGATCGGGCTTCTGCCCATCATTGCGGTGGTGGTGTACCTTGTGACCAAAACCACCGTGCCGCTCTACACCCACGAGCAGACCATCCTCGACCGCGTGGTGCGCGTGGTGCAGGAAAACGTGACCGGCGTGCGCGTCATCAAGGCGCTGAGCAAGACCGAGGACGAAAAGAAGCGCTTTCACAGCGTGAATGAGGAACTGACGCAGACCGACCAGAAGGCCGGCACCGTTGCCGCCATCACCAATCCCGCCTCCTCGCTGGTGCTCAATCTGGGCCTTACGCTGGTGGTGGTGGTGGGCGCGCTGCGCGTGAACGGCGGCGCCATCCAGAGCGGCGTGATCGTGGCGTTTCTGCAGTATTTCACCATGATCTTAAACGCGATGCTGGGCATCACCCGCATCTTCGTGATGTGGTCCAAGGGCGAAGCCAGCGCGCGCCGCGTGGCGGAGATCCTCCAGATGCCTGCGGATCTGGAAACCGTGCCTGCCGAAAAACAACCCGAAAAGGGCGCGCCTCATATCGAATTTGAGCACGTCACCTTCTCCTACACCGGCGTGGGCGAGAACCTGTCGGATCTCTCCTTCCGGCTTCAGCATGGGCAGGTACTTGGCATTCTGGGCCCCACCGGCTGCGGCAAATCCACCATCCTCAACCTGCTGATGCGCATGTACGACCCCGACGAAGGCCGCGTGCTCATCGACGGGCAGGACGTGCGCAGCATGGACAAGAGCGTTCTGCGCCGCAAATTTGGCGTGGTATTCCAGAACGATTTTGTCACCGAGGGCACCATTGCCCACAACATCCGCTTCTTCCGCGATGTGGATGATGAGGCCGTCCAAAAAGCCGCGCAGGACGCGCAGGCGGATTTCATCGCGCACAAGGAAGGCGGCATGGACGCCGAGGTCATGGTGCGCGGCAACAACCTGTCCGGCGGCCAGAAGCAGCGCCTGCTCATCGCACGCGCGCTGGCGGCTGATCCCGATATTCTGATTCTGGACGACGCCTCCTCGGCGCTGGACTACCGCACCGATGCCAATCTGCGCCGCGCCCTGCGCGACAATCACCGTCACACCACCACAGTGCTGGTGGCACAGCGCGTGAGTTCCCTCATGCATGCGGATCTCATCCTGGTGCTGGACGACGGCCACGTCATCGGCGCAGGCACGCATGAGGAGCTCATGCACAGCTGCGAGGAATACCGCCTGATCGCCCATACGCAGATGGGTGACGGAAGGGAGGCGGTGTGAGATGGCCAATCCCAACCTGATTGGCGGCGGACGGTACACCCGCGCCGAAGTGAGCGGCGACAAGCGCAGGCTGGACAACAGCCACGTCAGCCGCCCGGCGCTGCTCAAGCGCCTGTGGCACTATCTGGGCCGCAACCGGCTGCTGCTGGTGCTGGCCATGGCGCTTTCGCTTTCCTCCAGCCTGCTGGCGCTCTATGGCCCCAAGCTCTCCGGCACGGCCATCAACGCCATCGATCTTGGCGCGGGCAAGGTGGATTTTGCCACCGTCTACCGCTGCGCCATCCTCATGGCGGTGTTTTACGTGGCTTCGTCCTGCCTTACCTTTTTGCTCAACGCGGTCATGATCCGCCTGTCGCGCACCGTATCAAAGCAGATGCGCCACGACGTGTTTGAAAACCTCGCCTCTCTGCCGGTCAGCTTCTTTGACCGCTGGCAGACGGGCGATATCATCTCCACCATCACCTACGATGTGGACACGGTCAACCAGGCCCTGTCCAGCGACCTGATGCAGATTCTGCAAAGCGTGGTCACGGTGACGGTCTCCTTCCTGATGATGCTTTCCATCGCGCCCAAGCTGGTGATCGTATTCGTGTTCACCATTCCCATCACCATCTTCTTTGTGCGCTGGCTGACCAAGAAGGTGCGCCCCATGTTCAGCCGCCGCAGCCGCAAGCTGGGCGAGCTGAACGGCTTTGTGGAGGAGATGCTCTCCGGCCAGAAAACCATCCGCGCCTACGACCGCGAGGATGAGGTGCTGAGCCGCTTCGACGACAAGAACGGCGAGGCTGTGAAGGCCTACACCGTGGCCGAGGCCTACGGCACCATCACCGGCCCGTCGGTCAACTGCATCAACAATGTATCGCTGGCGCTGGTGTGCCTGTGCGGATCGCTCCTGTTCCTGAAAGGCGAAATCGGCCTGGGCGACCTGTCCAGCTTTGTGCAGTACTCTCGTAAATTCTCCGGCCCCATCAACGAGCTGGCGAATATCATTGCCGAATTGCAGAGCGCCCTTGCCGCTGCCGAGCGCGTGTTCAGCCTGATTGACGCGGAGCCGGAAAAGGCGGATGCGCCGGACGCCATCGAACTGACCGACGTGCGCGGCGATGTGGAGCTGCGGGATGTGGATTTCTCCTATGTGCCGGGCAAGCCTATCATCGAAGGCCTGAACCTGCATGCCGAGCCGGGATCGCTCACGGCCATCGTGGGCCCCACCGGCGCGGGCAAGACCACCATCATCAACCTGCTCATGCGTTTCTACGACGTCAACGCAGGCGGCGTGTATGTGGACGGCAAGGACGTGCGCACGCTCACGCGTTCCTCGCTGCGCCGCGCATACACCATGGTTTTGCAGGATACGTGGCTGTTCCACGGCACCATTTTTGAAAACATCGCCTATGGCAAGCCCAACGCCACCATGGATGAGGTGGTGGCCGCCGCAAAGGCTGCGCACATTCATTCCTACATCTCCCGTCTGCCCGATGGCTACAACACCGTGCTTTCGGATAACGGCGCGGGCATCTCCATGGGGCAGCGGCAGCTGCTCACCATTGCGCGCGCCATGCTGGTGGATGCGCACATGCTCATCCTCGACGAGGCCACCTCCAACGTGGATACCCGCACCGAGCAGCGCATTCAGGCCGCCATGCGCACCCTCATGCAGGGCAAGACCTGCTTTGTCATCGCGCACCGGCTGTCCACCATCCGCTCGGCGGATCACATCCTGGTGCTGGACGGCGGCAAGGTGGTGGAGCAGGGCACGCACGACAGCCTGATGGAAAAGCGCGGGTTCTACTACCGGCTGTATCAGGCGCAGTTTGATTCTGTGGCCTGATGGAAAGGAGATCACCTATGAAGCTGGTATTTCTGATTGGAAACTGTGCCGTGGGCAAGATGACGGTGGGTCAGGAACTGATGAAGCTGACCGATCTCCGCCTGTTTCACAACCACATGACCATCGAGCCGGTCATCGAGGTGTTCGGTCATTACAATCCTCAGGCCGTCTTCCGCATCCGCGAGGTATTCTTTGAGGAGTTTGCAAAGTCGGACAACTACGGCATGATCTTCACCTACATGTGGGCGTTTGATCAGCAGGCCGACTGGGACTATGTGGAGCATGTGAAACAGATCTTTGCTCCCTATGGCACGGAGTTCTACTACGTGGAGCTGGTAGCTCCGCAGGAGGTGCGCCTCAAGCGCAACCGCACGGAGAACCGCCTGAAGCACAAGGCCTCCAAGCGCAATGTGGAATTCTCCGATCAGCTGCTCCTGCATGACGACCAGAAATACCGCTGTGAAAGCCTGCCGGGCGAGATTCCCTTTGAGAACTATCTGAAAATCGACACCACGAACCTGGCCGCCGATGAAACGGCCAAAACGATCCAGCAGCACTTCGGGCTGTAACAAAAATGAAAGGTTATTGATATCCGTGTTCAAGGGCATTACCCTGCGTTCCTGCCTCATTGCACTGTTCTTCAGCGCGTTTCAGGCGTTTGGCCTGTACCATGTGCACTCCGTGTCCGGCGTGACGGAAGGCGGCGTGCTGGGGCTGACGCTGCTGCTCAGCCATCACTTTGCCATCTCCCCTGCCGTGAGCGGGTTCATCCTCAACGCGGCGTGCTATCTGCTGGGTTGGAAGACGCTGGGCCGCGTGTTTCTCATCTACTCCGTCGTCTGCACCGGCGGCTTTTCCATCGCCTATGCCATCATCGAGCAGTTCCCGCCCCTGTGGCCCAACCTCTACCAGTACCCGCTTTGGGCCGCGGTGCTGGGCGCGCTGTTCATCGGCATTGGCGTGGGCGTGTGCGTGCGCATCGGCGGAGCCTCCTGCGGCGACGACGCGCTGGCCATGAGCCTGTCCCGCGTATTCCGCTGCAAAATCGAAATCATTTACCTCATCTGCGACCTGACGGTGCTGCTGCTCTCGCTTACGTACATCCCCTTCCGGCGCATTGCGTATTCGCTTTTGACGGTGCTTTTATCCGGGCGGATCATTGGCGTGGTGCAGCGGATGCGGTGGAAGAAGCGGCGGTCACTATGAAGTGCAGAGGTGTGTTACTGTGTACAGGGACAAAACACGCTATTTTAACTTAATTTTTTCTTTTGAATGACTCTATATTCTCCCTGTACACAGTAACACGCAAATAAAAAAACGATCCATCCTGATTGACGGTCAGGAATGGATCGTTTTCGTTTACCGTTGTTGCGGCTTTGCTGCCGTCAGCTTCATCCGCGCTCAATCTCCTCCGCGCACCGCACGCACTCCATGGCGTCCTTGGCGTAGTAGTCCGCGCCGATCTGGTCGGCATACTCCTGCGTGAGCACCGCGCCGCCCACGATCACCTTGCACCACGGGGCTTCCCTGCGAAGGAGCTGGATAGTCTCCTCCATGGCGGGCACGGTGGTGGTCATCAGCGCGCTTAAGCCCGCGATGGGCGCATGCTGCTGCTTGACCGTTTCGGTGATTTCCTCCGGCGATACGTCGCGGCCGAGGTCGGTGACGGCAAAGCCGTAGTTTTCCAGCAGGAGTTTCACAATATTCTTGCCGATATCGTGGATATCGCCCTTGACGGTGGCCAGCACAAAGCGGCT
>JAQXJZ010000103.1 GCA_029009515.1 bacterium | reverse complement strand
AAGAAAATACAACTCGCTGGGGTCCAGGGGTTCCCCCTGGTCGGAGAAGGGGTCAGGGGATCCAAGGGGTATAGGGGAAACCTCGATGTTTCCCCTGTACCCCTTGGCCGCCGGAGGCATCTCCTGTTCCTCGTCGGCTCTACCGACAAAGGAACCCATCAATGCGCGGCGAAGCCAGCGCACAAAATATCAGCGCAGCTCAGTGGTCGGAATCACATCCATATCATCAAAGGCCTGGTTCTCGCCGCCCATGGCCCAGATGAAGGTGTAATTGCTGGTGCCGGCACCGGCATGGATAGACCAGCTGGGGCTGATGACCGCCTGCTCGTTCTGCATCACAATGTGGCGGGTCTCCTGACCTTCGCCCATCATGTGGAACACCACGTTGTTCTCCGGCACTTCAAAGTAGAAGTACACTTCCATGCGGCGCTCGTGGGTGTGGGCGGGCATGGTGTTCCACACGCTGCCGGGCTCCAGCACGGTCATGCCCATGCTCAGCTGGCAGGTCTTGAGAACGTCGGGGTGGATGAACTGGTTGATGACGCGCTTGTTGCTGGTTTCCAGAGCGCCCAGAGGCTTCTTGGCAGCGTCGGCAATCTTGATCAGGCGGGTCTCGTAGGAGCAGTGAGCGGGCGCGGACACGATGTAGAACTTCGCGGGCGCATCGGCGCTCTTGGATTCAAAGGTCACTTCTTTGGCGCCCATGGTGATGTACAGGCAGTCCTTGTAGCCAAGCTCGTACACGGTGCCGTCCACGGTCACAGCGCCTTCGCCGCCCACGTTGAACATGCCCAGCTCGCGGCGCTCCAGGAAGTACTGGGTGCCAAAGTTGGCCCAGATGTCGATGTCCTTGTCCAGCGGCACCTTCTCGTTAACGGGCATGATGCCAACCGTCACCATGCGGTCCACATGGGAGTAGACGGGCACGACTTCGTCGGCCACAAACAGCTTTTCAATCAGGAACTCGTTGCGGGTCTCTTCGGTGGTGTAGCGCTTGAAGTCGCGCTGGTTGCAGGAATAGCGGATATCCATGGTGCGGGTCCTCCTTCATTATATAGCCGATGGGCTTCGGGTGTTTATATGAATGCGCCAAGGATCATCAGCACTGCGCCAAGCAGGCACACCCAGCGCACGGCGGCAAGGTGGACAAGCCCCCATGTCTGCTGGTCTGCCATGGTTTTGGCAGTGCGGATGCCCCAGATGCTTCCAAAGGGAATGCGCGGCAGGAGCTGTCCGTAAATCCACAGCACCATGCCGGCGGCCATGAGGCCGGTGGCGAGGTTCACCATCTGGCCCGTGAGCGTGGTCATGCCGCTGTGGTACAGGCACAGATACAGATGCGCGATGGCCGCCAGATCAGCCAGGAACAGCACCGGCACGCCAAGGGCCAGAAGGGTGGAGCGGTTGAGGTTGCCGTTTTTTACCTTGTTGCGGATCTCGATGAGATCGCGGTGGTAGGCCCTGATCCACGCCCGGTCCATGAGCATGGCCGCCCCCAGCAGCACGGCCACCCACACAAGCAGCCAGGCGCGGCTGGCGGTGAGGCCGGGCAGCAGCCACAATTGCCCGGGCAGGCGCGGAAGGCAGATGGCCACAAAGGCCGCGCCCATGTACTTGGCCACGGGGAACAGCCCGTCCAGCGTGATGCGGCCTTTTTTGCGGTGGAGCGTCATAGCCCGTTTCCTCCCAAAGGCACGAAGTAATCGGAATACTTGGTATAGATCAGCCCGCGCAGGCGGCGCACGCCGCCGTAGAGATGGCGGGTCATGAGCGGCTCAATGCCGTCCACGTCGCGCTCGTCAATCAGGCGCAGCATTTCCTCGTGATCGGCCAGCACGTCACGCACGTTGTTGCCTTCAATGATGTCCAGCGTGCAAAAACGCGTGTAGCTGCTTTCCACGCTGGAAAGCTTCCTCCACAGATAGCTCTTGCCGGTGGCGTGGAACCAGATTTCGTGCATGCGCAGGTCGATATTCAAAAAACGCTCCACTTTAAAATTCGACGGATCGGTAAAGAAAACCTCTGAAATCTGCTTCAGCTGGCTGAGCGCATACTGCGTTTTTTCCACATCAGCCGGGCTGCAGCTGCGGATAAAATCGCGCAGCACCATGGTTTCCACGGCAACGCGCTCGTAGATGAGCTGGTTGACCACATCGTAATCCAGCCGGGTTACGATGCTGCCCTTGTGCGGGATGATCTGCACAAGGCCGTTTTCCTGCAGCCGCTGCAATACGCTCCTCACCGGCGTGCGCGACAGGCTGAAGCGCTGGCCCAGCTGGTTTTCGCTCAGTGCGTCGCCCGGCTTGATCTGGAAACGGAGAATTTCATTGGCCAGCGTCTGATAGATCTGGTCATGGTCCGGAGACAGGGTCTGGGTCATGGTACGCCTCTGCATTCATATGGTAGTTTATTCATTATATGCCCATTCTTCATCAATGTCAATAACAGCTTGTATACAACAACGTTCTCTATTGCCAACCAACCACCCTGCCCCAACAAGGCCGTTTCGGACAAAAGAAGGTCGGAAAGCACATTTTTTTCGTCGCAATTCGAAAACAGGCTTGTCTTTCCTCAAAAGCTGTGATAGTATATGTATACAAGCCGGCCATCGAGCGCCGGTACACCACATCTGAATCAGGAGGTACCCCCATGAAGAAGCTTATCGCTGTCATCCTGTCCGCGATCATGGCTCTGAGCTGCGTTGCCGCTCTGGCCGAAGATCCCTTTGCCGCTCTGGGCAACTACACCATGATCGTTGGTCATGCCCAGCCCGAAAGCAACCCCCGTTACATCTCCATGGAAAAATTCGCTGCTGACGTCGCCGAGAAGACCAATGGCCACGTGACCGTTGAAGTGTTCGGCAATGGCCAGCTGGGCACCGAGAAGGAAATGCTGGAGCAGGTTGTGCAGGGCGTCACCCAGGGCATGCCCGGCGGCCAGTACGACTTCAGCCCCCGTCTGCTGATGTTCACCCTGCCCTTCCTTGCCAACAACCGCGAAGAAGTGACCGCTCTGCTGCAGAGCGATCTGGCCAAGAAGGTTTCTGCTGAGGCTGCCGAGACCACCGGCACCGTCATCATCAACCTGTGCGACGCTGGCGGCTTCCGTCAGTTCTCCAACAACACCCGTCCCCTCACCAAGCCCGAGGATCTCAAGGGCCTGAAGATGCGCACCAACGGCATGAAGACCATCGACCTGACCTTCCAGGCCATGGGCGCCAACACCGTGTCCGTTCCCTACGCCGATCTGTACATGGGTCTGAAGACCAGCATCGCTGACGGCCAGGAGAACCCCTGGGTCAACGTTGAGGGCATGAAGTTCTACGAGGTGCAGAAGTACTTCACCGAAGTGAACTACCAGTTCCATCCCGACCCCTTCTACGTCAACGCCGAGTGGTGGGCCTCTCTGCCCGCTGAGTTCCAGGCCATCCTGAGCGAGTGCGCCACCGAAATGGGCGAGTACAACGATCAGCTGATCGACCAGAACTCCGACGCTGCCAAGCAGGTTGTTGTGGATGCCGGCTGCGAAGTGTACGTTCCCACTGCTGAAGAACTGGCTGCTTTCCAGGAAGCCTGCCAGCCCGTGTACTCTCAGGTTGTGACCGAGGGCATCTGCACTCAGGCCGAACTGGAAGAGATGCTGGCCATCGTGGCTGCTGTGCGCGGCGAATAATTCCTCAGAATTCCCACATATAAGGAGGGTCGGGGCCGAAAGACCCCCGCCCTCCTTTTTCATACCGGATTCATTCGAAGGGAGCTCCACATGAAAAACCTCAAAAAGCTTGGCGCAACGCTGGAAAAGCTCTACATGGGCATTGGCGCTGTGGCGATGGGCCTGCTGGCCTTTATGGTCATCTTCACGGTGATCATGCGCTATTGCTTCTCTCTGAGCTGGAAGTCCGTTTCTGAATTCAACGTCATGCTCTTCACCTTCACCACCTTCTGGGCCATGGGCCTCAACGTGCTCAAGGGCGAGCATGTGTCCATCAACATCCTCTACGACAAAATCAAGCCTGCCATCAAGCGCTGGATTGCCGTGTTCAACTATCTGGTCATGCTGGTGGTGGACATCCTGTTCATCAAGTACGGCTGGGCCTACACCGTAAAGATGGGCAAGCAGATAAGCATGGGCATGGAAATCCCGATGAAGTACATGTACGGCGTCATGCCCGTTTGCGGCGTGATCTGCGCCGTGTGCATCATCATCAAGATGGTCATGGCCATCGTGGCACCGGTTTCTGAGTTTGAGCCTCAGGATCAGCCGCTTGGCGAGTGACGGAAAGGAGTAAACTATGGCTATTGTATTCCTGCTTGCAGGTCTGATCGTATTTGCTGCCATCGGCGTGCCTCTGGCCTTCTCCATCGGCGCGTCCTGCATCACCTATCTGTCTGTGGCCCGCCCCATGTTCATGAGCATGATGCCCCAGCGCATCTGGAACGGCGTGTACAGCGAGCTGATGATTGCCATGCCGCTGTTCATGCTGGCCGGTGAACTGATGAATACCGGCGGCATCACCAAGCGCATCATCAACTTCTGCCGCGAGCTGCTCAGCCCCGTGCACGGCGGCCTGGGCGAAGTGAACATCGTTGCCTCCATGATCTTTGGCGGCATCTCCGGTTCCTCCGTGGCTGATACCTCCGCTCTGGGCTCCATCCTGATCCCCGCCATGGAAAAGGAAGGCTATCCGCCGGATGCCTCTGCCGGCATCACCGTTGCCTCCTCCACCATGGGCATGATCATCCCGCCGTCCACTCCCATGGTGGTGTACGCCATGATCTCCGGCGCCTCCATCGGCGCGCTGTTCATGGCCGGCGCCGTACCGGGCATCCTGATTGGTCTGACCCAGCTGGTGCTGGTGTACGTGATCAGCTGCCGCAAGGGCTGGCACCCGGAAAAGGTGTCCTTCAGCGCTTCCCGCTTCTGGAAGGCCATTCTTTCCGGCATTCCTGCGCTGCTGATGCCCCTGTTCATCATCGTGTGCGTGTCCTTCGGCATCTGCACCGCGTCTGAGAGCGCCGGCGTTGCCGTGCTGTACAGCATTCTGGTCGGCTTCCTGATCTATCACGAACTGAGCTGGAAGGCCATCTGGGCTGCGCTGAAAAAGACCCTCATCTCCTCTTCTTCCATCATGATCATCATTGGCTTCACGTCCATTTTCACCTGGGTGCTCACCATCCAGAAGGTGCCGGATATGGTGGCCAACTTCTTCATGAGCATGAACCTGCCGCCGTGGGGCATCGCGCTGCTGTTCGACGCGCTGATTCTCATCATCGGCACCTTCATCGACGTCAGCCCTGCCATCCTGATGCTGACCCCCATCATGCTGCCCGTGATGCAGAGCTTCGGCTTCTCTCCCCTGCAGTTCGGCGCCATGATGATCACCGGTCTGGCCATCGGTCTGGTCACGCCGCCGGTCGGCATGTGCCTGAACGCGTGCAACAAGATCAACCGCATGCCCATCATCGATATCTTCAAGGGCGCGCTGCCCTACATCATCTGCAACATCATCGTGCTCATTGCCATCAGCCTGTGGCCGGCGCTCACCACCTGGCTGCCCGCTCTGCTGGGCTACTGATCCCGTTTCAGACAAAAGAGGCGTTTCTCCGCCATGGAGAAACGCCTCTTTTTTGCTGCCTTTATTTCTTTTGCAGGATGACCAGCGCGCCCAGCGCTGCCACCGCCATGATATCGCGGCTGTAGAACACCGTGCCAAGCGTGGCCACCAGCACACAGGCCACTGCCAGCACGCACAGCTGCGCGCGGTCGGGATGGGTTTTCACACCCCGGAGCAGTCCGCGGCCCATGAGCCACATCATGCCGCCCGCCAGCGCCGTGCCAATCACGCCCATGCCGCTGAGCAAATCCAGCACCTCGCTGTGCTGGCTGAGGAGTTTCTCCCCCGCAAACATGCTGCCCACAATGGGCGAGCGCATGAAGCCTTCCACCGCCGTCAGATAGTACCCCAGGCGCGAATCCGCGCTGGTTGCGCCGCCCTGAAGGGCGGTGAGCAGCTGCTCAAAGCTGAAGGCAAAGTTGCTCAGCCCCAGCCCGGCGCACACGCGCGCCGCCAGCGCCGTAAGCGGCTGAAGGAGCACCAGCGCCAGCACCAGCGGCGTTACGCCAATCACCAGCGACCAGCCGGTTTTGATCCTGCCCCGGCTGACGCTGCGCACGATGAGCGCGGCCAGCTCCACCGCCACAATGGCTGCGGCAAACAGCATGGCGTATGTGTACTGCGACAGCACGATCATCACCGTCTGCGCGCACAGGAGCGCGAACATCGCCCAGCGCTTCCAGCCCTGTCCGCGCTGCACGCCAATGCAGCTCAGCGGCAGCGCCGCCACCATGGCGTACACAAAGTCGTATCCGCCAATGTTGCGCAGCATCAGCTCCTTCAGATAGGCCTCGCGCCCCTCGCCTGCATAGCCCAGCGAACGGGAGTAGGCGTACACGCGCCCGCCGCGCGTCATGCCCTCGATGAGCCAGCCGATGGTGGTGAGCACGGTGACGCTCACACAGAAGAGCAGCACCCATTTCACCCAGCGCACCAGCCGTTCATCGCCGTGCTCGCGCGCATAGCCCGCATACACCAGCGGGAACCAGAACATGGCCTGCTGCACGTAAAAGCCAAGGAAATTTTCGCCTCCGCGGTTGAGAAACACCCGCAGCACCAGCGGCATGGCCGCCGCGCAGGCAGCGCGCAGCACAAGGCTGAGCAGGTGCTTCTTTGTGTGCTCCCAGTCCAGCACAAGCCCCAGCGCAAACAGCGCAATGCATCCCGCACCGGCGATGGCGCCGCCCGTGGTCTGCACCGCAGGCAGCAGCAGCCACACCAGATACAGCAGGATGGCGGCATTCATCAGCTGAACGCCCGCATCCGCCCATTTGTTGTTCTTCATCATACACGGTTCCTTCCGTTTCCAGCTTTCTGGCTTGTGCGGAACAGTCCCCGCACCGCCGCGCCAAAGGCGATGCCCAGCGCAATCATCACAATCAGCGCCATGGTGTGCGCTGCGATGGAGCCGCCGCTGGCCAGCTGGCCTTCCGCCAGCGCGCGCGTGGCGCGGTAGAGGCCCAGTCCGGGCACCATGGGCAGGATGGCGATGGTGATGAACACCGTGGCAATCATGCGCAGCCTGCGCGCCGCCAGCTGTGCGCCAACGGCTGCCACCAGCGCGCCCACAAACATGGCCGCCGTCTCCGGCGCGCCGCCCAGCATCACCAGCCAGTAGGTCATGTAGCCCGCCATACCCAGCGCGCTGCCCCACGCAATGGCCTTGCGCGGCGCATACAAAAACGCGCCAAAGCCGGAATCGGCCACCAGGCTGGCAAGGCTGAGGATGATTGCCTGCGCAGCAATGGGCAGCGTGGAGGCCACCGCCTCCGACTGCTGGGCAAGGCCCAGCATGCCGCACAGATGCGTGCCCACCAGCCCGCCGCCAGCCACCATCACGGCAATCATGATGGCGCGCGCGCAGTGCGTAACGCCGGATACCATATCGCCGCGCATGATGTCCTGCACGGCATTGGTCATGCTCAGACCCGGCACCAGCGGCATGATCGCGCCTGCGATGATGGCTTCCGTCACGCCCAGCCCGGTCAGCGAGTGAAAGAGCAGCGGCACCATCACACACACCACGCCGCCAACCAGCACGCTGGTCATGCCGGAGGAGGGATCATCCGGGCTGAACAGTCGCGGCACCAGCTGCGTGAGCGCGCCGCACAGGCAGCCCACCAGCACGTCGATCCATCCGCCGCCGAACATCACCACAAAGCCCGCCACCGTCCACATGGCCGTCAGCGGCGCATACCAGCTCGACATTTCCCTGCCGATGTGCGAAGCCTCGCGCAGCGCGTCGTAAAGCTCCTCGGGGGCCAGCAAGCCATCCGCCAGCAGGCGGCTGATGTGGTTCACCCGGTCCACCCTCGCCAGATGCGTGCCGCGCAGATGCACGCGGCTGATGGAGGTTTTGCGCTCGCCCGCCTCATCCGTAAAGGAGATGAACAGGCCGCTGGGGATGCCGAAAGCATCCGGCTCCGAAAGCCCCAGCGCCCTTGCCATGCGGATGACCGTATCCTCCGCGCGGTAGGTTTCGCCTCCGTTTTCCAATATAATGCGCCCTGCCAGACAGAGCGCCTTCATACAGTTTGCTGCGTTCATTTCCCCGCGCCTCCTGCGCCATTTAGGTAAGCGTAGTATAGCAGATACAGGCGGGAAAAGCAAACCGCCAGAGCACGCACATGTGCTCCGGCGGTGAAAGGCCATGGTTACAGCGTACGGATGCGGATGACGCCCGGCAGAGCCATCAGCTCGGTCTGCAGGCGCTGATCGGGCAGGCGGTCGATTTCCAGCACCGTTACGGCGATCTCCTTGCGGCTCTTGTTGATCATGTTGTTGATGTTGATCTTGCGCGCGCCGATGGCAGCCGCGATGGCGGACACCATGCCCGGCTCGTTCTTGTGGATGATCTGCACGCGCACGCCCTCGGAGTGACCGAGGATGATTTCCGGCAGGTTGACGGAATTGCGGATCTGGCCGTTCTCCAGATAATCGCGCAGCTCCATGGCGGCCATGGCGGCGCAGTTTTCCTCGCTCTCGGGGGTGGAAGCGCCCAGATGCGGGATGGCCACGGTATTCTTCATGGCCAGCACCTTCTCGTTGGGGAAGTCGGTGACGTAGCTGGCCACCTTGCCATTTTCCAGCGCCGCTGCCAGCGCGTCCATATCCACGATTTCAGCGCGGCTGAAGTTGAGGATGTGCACGCCGTCGTGCATGCTGGCGATGACGTCGGCGTTGATCATGCAGCGGGTGTTGTCGTTAAGCGGCAGGTGCAGGGTGATATAATCCGCATGCTTGTAGATCTCATCCAGCGAATTCACATGGTGCACGGAGCGGCTCAGCGCCCACGCGCTTTCCACGCTCATGAAGGGATCGTAGCCCATCACGTTCATGCCAAGGCCCTGCGAGGCTGCGTTGGCCACGATGACGCCGATGGCGCCCAGACCCACCACGCCCAGGGTCTTTCCGCGCACTTCGGGGCCGGCAAACTGGCCCTTGCCCTTTTCCACCAGCTTGGGCACATCCTCGCCCTTGTCGGCCAGGTTCCTGGCCCAGTCGATGCCGCCCGCCACGTTGCGGCTGCCCAGCATCAATCCGCAGATGACCAGCTCGGCCACGGCGTTGGCGTTGGCGCCGGGGGTGTTGAACACGGCGATGCCGCGCCTGGTGCACTCGTCGATGGGGATGTTGTTCACGCCTGCGCCGGCGCGGGCGATGGCCAGCAGATCCTCTGGCAGCTCCATCTGGTGCATGTCGGCCGAGCGCACGAGGATGCCGTCCGGCGTGGGTTCCTCATCGGCGATGAGGTAGTTTTCCGCCGTGAGATGCTTGTGGATGATATCCGAAATCTTATTGAGGGTCTGAATCTTAAACATCAGGCATTCTCCTTTTCAAAGGCCTTCATCACTTCAATCAGCTTCTGTACGCCTTCCACGGGCATGGCGTTGTAAATGCTGGCGCGCATGCCGCCCACGCTGCGGTGGCCCTTGAGGTTGACCAGGCCGTTGGCCGCGGCATACTTGACGAAAGCAGCATCCTTGTCGGCGTCGCCGGTGACGAAGGTCACGTTCATGAGGCTGCGGCATTCCTTCTTCGCAGGTGCGGTGAAGAGGGCGCTGTTGTCGATGTAGTCGTAGAGCAGACCGGCCTTGTACACGTTCTGCTCGTAGATGGCCTTCACGCCGCCCAGGCTGTCCAGCCACTCAAAGCCCAGCTTGGCCATGTAGATGCCGTAGGTGTTGGGGGTGTTGAGCATGCTGTCGTTCTTCGACTGCAGCGCCCAGTTCATCAGCTTGGGGCAAAGCGCGTTCTGCTTGCCCATCAGATCCTTGCGGATGATCATGACGCACAGGCCGGCCGGGCCGATGTTCTTCTGCGCGCCGGCAAAGATGACGCCGAACTTGCTCACGTCCAGCTCCTCGGAGAGGATGTTGGAGGATGCATCCGCCACCAGCGGCACGTTTCCGGTATCCGGAATGCGGGTGTAGCGGGTGCCGTAGATGGTGTGGTTGGTGGTGATGTAGGCGTAGTCCGCGTCGGCGTTCCACTGGATCTGGTCGATATCGGGCACGTACACGTAGTTGTCATCGCGGGAGGAGGCCACGATGTTCACCTCGCCGTAGCGCCTGGCTTCCTCGGCGGCCAGGTGGGCAAAGTTGCCGCTGTCCACATAATCGGCCTTGCCATTCACCATCAGGTTCAGCGGCACGCCACTGAACTGCAGCGTTGCGCCGCCCTGCATGAAGAGGATTTCGTACTCATCCGGCACGTTCATCAGCTTCTTCAGAAGCGCCTTGGTCTCGTTGAAGATGTCCACATACATGGAACTGCGGTGACTCATCTCCATCACGCTCATACCGCGGCCGGGGTAGCACACCAGCTCGTCGCGGGCTTTTTCCAGTACGCTCTGGGCAATCATCGCGGGACCGGCAGAAAAGTTAAACACGCGTTCCATTATACAGACCTCCTGATTTCTTGGTGGGACATTTTTTGCCCTATTGGCGTTTTTCGCCCCGTGCAGATATCATATACGCATCCGGCTGAAAATGCAATAGCATTTTTTGTATTTTGATTGTACTTGCGCCCGAAGGATGGGTTGTGTATAATGGGTGCACCGGAAAAGAAAGGGATGGATGACCATGAGCGATACCAAAGGCCGCCTGTGGGTGCGCCTGATGAAGCGCCACCGCGTGGAGCGCGACGCCATCATCGAATGCGCGCACGACGAAGCCGAGGAAGCCCTGCGCGATCTTTTGCCCACGCTGGACCTGAGCCAGCCCATGTGGCTGCCCCGCCACCATCAGGACTGGGAGGAATACTCCCTCACGCGCTTCCGCCCGGAGCATTTTGTGGAAAGCGTGAACTTCGACTACATGGAAGTCAGCTTCATCTTTCCTGAGGATGAAAAAAAGCAGAGCCGCAAAAGGCATCTGCTGGAAGACGTGTAAGCAAAAGCCCGCTTCGTGCGGGCTTTTTTGGATGCATCCGCGCAGAATGACGAAAGATTAATTTTTTAACAATCGATTGTTGTTGTAACGAAACTTTTGTGCTACAATTTATTTGGTGTGGCCATTCAGGCCTCCCCGCATCAATCATCAAGGAGGAACCCCATTATGAAATTCGGCAAGAAGTTTCTTGCGCTGCTGATGGCCCTGTGCATGCTGCTGGCCACCGGCATCGCCTCCGCTGAAGTGTACACTGCCACCGCGCAGGGCATCGGCGGCGACGTGGCTGTTTCCGTCACCTTCGAGGACGGCAAGATCGTCTCCGTTGAAGTGGGCGCTCACAGCGAGACCCCCGGCATCAGCGATGCCGCCATCGAAAAGATCCCCGCTGCCATCGTGGCTGAGCAGAGCCTGGTGGTGGACGCCATCGGCGGCGCTACCATCACCAGCAACGCCATCCTGACCGCCGCCCAGACCGCCCTCACCGAGGCCGGCGTGGACGTGGCTCCCTTCATGGTGAAGGAAGAAACCGTGCTGGTGGAAGGCGAAACCGAAGAGACTGACGTGGTCATCGTTGGCGCCGGTCTGGCCGGCCTGATGGCTGCCTACGAGCTCAAGGACAACCATCCCGAAGTCAATTACATCCTGATTGACAAGCTGGACGTGGTCACCGGCTCCCTGCCCACCACCGGCGGCGCCATCATTGCCACCACCTCCAAGCTGCACAGCGCTGACAACAACGAGTGCACCACTCAGGACATCGTGGACCTGTTCACCTACACCTCCGGCACTTCCGTCAACGAAGCCCTGGTGAACAATGTATACGCCGAGTCCAACGTGGTGCTGGACCGCCTGGTGAGCTGGGACTGCAGCTTCATCAATCCCCAGGTTTCCAGCAAGTACTCCGACAAGGTCATCTCCTACTGGCACGATGGCCGCGGCGCCGGTCTGGTTGCTGCCATGAACCCCTACATGGCCGCCAACCCCGTCAACCTGCGCACCGCCACCAAGGCTGAAAGCCTGCTGGTGGAAGACGGCAAGGTGGTGGGCGTGCACGTGACCGATTCCGAAAAGGCCTACGATATCCGCGCCAAGTACGTCATCCTGGCCACCGGCGGCTTCGGCTCCAGCGAAGAGTACATGGAAAAGTACCTGCCCCTGTTCGCGGACGGCTTCTTCTCCACCAATGCCGGCGCGACCGGTGACGGCATCACCATGACCGCCCAGTTCGGCACCAAGGTGGTTGGCGACGGCAGCATGGGTTCCATCGTGGCTCCCGACGGCTCCGCCCTGATCAACGTCAACTTCATCGTCAACAACGCCGGCGAGCGCTTCATCGGCGAAGCCGAGCCCAAGTACGTTGTGCAGCGCGCTGTGTCTCAGCAGGACAAGAAGGAAGCCTTCCTGATCGCTGATTCCTCCTACGCCGACAAGGAAACCCTGGCCAAGAAGATGGAGCAGGGCTATGTGAAGGAATACAACACCCTCGAAGAGCTGGCCAATGACAACGGCATCGACGTCGCCGGTCTGCTGGCCACCGTGGAAGCCTACAACGCCGCCGCTGACAAGGGCGAGGACATCCCCGCCACCGAGTACGCGCTGGCCGCTTCCGCCGCTCACAAGGTTGTGACCGCTCCCTACTATGTGGAAAAGATCACCCTGCGCACCTTCGGCACCATCCCCGGCATCGAAGTCAACGAGTTCTGCCAGGTGCTGGACGGCGAAGGCAATCCTGTGCCCGGCCTGTACGGCGTGGGCGAGCTGATTGCCGGCAACGCCTTCACCCGTCAGTACCCCGGCGCGGGCGTGGGCATCTCCTGGGCTGCCAACACCGGCCGCTACGTGGCTGATGAACTGGCCGAGAGCCTGAAGTAATCCACACCCAATCCAAAAGGACTGCTGCAAAAGCGGCAGTCCTTTTTCATATTCAGACGGAAACGAATGACTCCATCACCCTGTAATCCGCCAGAATCTCCGGCTTGTTCACCATGCTGTCCGCCTCGGTGATCTCGCGGATCACGCGGCAGGGCACGCCGGCGGCAAAGCAGTTGTCCGGGATGTCCTTGGTCACCACGCTGCCCGCGCCAATCACGCAGCCATTGCCGATGGTCACGCCGGGGCAGACCACCACGTTGGCGCCCAGCCAGCAATCATTGCCGATGGTGACGGGCCTGGCGTAGCACAGATGCTTCTGATTGCCCTCAGCGTCCAGCATGGCAAAGCGCTCGGAGGCGATCATGGGATGGATGGGCGTGACGATGGTAACGTTGGGGCCGAAGTTGCAGTCGTCGCCGATGGTCACCTTCGCGTCGTCCTGAATGGTGAGGTTGAAATTGCCAAAGAAGCGCTTGCCGATCACGGTGTGCTTGCCGTAGTGGAAATGCACCGGGCCCTGAATGAAGCTGCCCTCGCCCATTTCGCCCACGATTTCGCTAAGGATCTGCGCGCGCTTTTCGGTTTCGTCCTCGTAGGTGGCGTTGTAGTCGTTGTTGAGGTTATGGGTGCGCAGCTTGATGGCGCGCAGCTCGGGTGCGCCGGGCGCAAACAGCTGACCCGCAAAAATCTTTTCCTCTTCCCGCATGGTGGTTTTCCGCCTCCTGTGCTGTGATGATGCCATCATAGCACCGCAGGAGAAAAAAGGCAATCATCTTGCGTCGCGCGCATCCTCCAGCGCCATCCTGAGCAGATCCACCTCCACCTTCAGCCGGTCGTTTTCGCGCTGGATCTCCTCCCATTTGCGGCTGGGCTCCTGCTGGGTTTTGATGAGGCTGAGCAGGTTTTCCACCATGGCGCGCACGGCGGGCTCGCCCATGTGATCCTCCAGGCTGCCCAGCACCTCCTGCGTTTTGGCGGTACGCTCGTAGCGGCGGCAGGCGGCCACGTTCTGCGGGCACGGAAGTCCCTCGGCACGCAGCTCCTCTGCCACCTCCAGGAGCATTTCCGGTTTGTTTTTGAGGATGGAGCGGTACTTGTTCTGATAGCGCAGCATGCCCGCGCGGTCGCCTCCGGCCAGCTGGGTCACGCAGGCGCGCACGCTCTGCCCCTGGCCGCGGCTGATGAGCACATGGCGCAGAAGCTGGTGCAGCTCCTCATCCGAAAAGGAGCGGAACGGCGCCTGCCGCGCGGCCAGCTCCGGCATTTCGCGCACGCGCGCGTAGTAGAAATTGCGGATGGAATTGGGCTTGCGGGAAAGCTGCTGGCCCACGTCGGCAAAAACATCACGAAGCGGCCTGCCGCTGTCTGCGGCGTTTTGCACGGCGCTGAACAGCAGGTCGATCTCCTCCTGCTTCCAGCCGCCCTTGGGATGATGGGTGGTTTGGGTCATGACTGATCGCCTCCGACGGATATTGAATACATGGCTTAGTATGGAAAACGGGCGCGGATTTATGCGCTCAACGCAGGCGCAGCAGGGTCATCACCGGGTCGTCCAGACGCAGGAAGCCCTGCAGGCACAGCTGATTCAGTTCTTCGCGCGTGTGTTCAAAAGCGTTTGGCAGCGTAAAGGCGGATGAGAACAGCGCAGCCGCCTCCCGCGTCCACGCATCGGCGGCTTCGGCGGTCTGGCCGGGACAGATCAGCCCGTATTCCAGCGCCGCCTGCGCCATGCCGCTTTGCAGAAAACGCAAAAAGGCCGCCCCTTCCCCGCTCTGCCTGCACAGCGCGCCCATGCGCACCCGGTCGCTGACGGCAGGGGTCATCACCACGCCGCACATGTCCTCCGTCTTGAGATATTCGCGCAGAGTCAGCACCCTGGCTTCGCCCTCCTCACACTGTGCAAGCGCCCCGCGGACTGCGCGCGGACACATGCTGAGCAGCTGCTGCAGCGCCACGCCCTGCGGCCTGTGCAGGCTTGCCGCAATCTGCGGCCACGGCAGATCCTCCGCCGTCCAGCGCCTGGGTTCCTCCTGCAAAACAGGCGGCGCTGCGCCCAGCAGCGATCCCGGCACCGGCGTGGGCAAAGCCTCCGCCTGCATCCAGTTCTGCGGCACCGCCAGCACATGAGGCGCAAGCCACAGCGGCACGGCATAACACACGCCCGCATGCATGCCGCTGGGCGCGGATGTATCCGCCAGAGGCAGCAGCGCCTTCTCGGGCGCAGCCACCATGCCCGGCTCAAACAAGAGCACATCCGGCAGCACAGCTTCTTCGGCGTACAGTTCCTCTGCCGTCACGTTTCGCAGAAAAATGCGCACGCCGGGGTTCTGCTTTTCAAAGGCCGCACAGGCGGAGGCCATCAGCCGCCCGTCGTCCATCTGCCCGTTCATCACCCACGCGGTCACGGTGCGCAGTCTGGGCGGACGCAGGCTGGCGTCCACCCTTCCTGATTGGCGCGCAAGCAGCGTGCGCATGAGACCCGGCAGTATGAGAAACAGCGCAGCCGTCAGCAGAAGCGCGGTCATCATGCCCATGCGGCGCGTTTTCATCCGTCATTCCTCCCCGGTTTTCGGTGGGAAAGGATATGTGCGCCATCTGGCTTTCATGTGTATCTGATATTGACTTTTATCCCTGCCGAAAGTATGATAAACGCAGAATCATCTCAGAAGGAGAGGATATGCAATGAGAAAAATCGGCGCGCTGGAAGGCGGCGGCACCAAGATGGTGCTGGCTGTTTTCACCGAGGACGGCCAGGAGCTGGAGAGGATCTCCATGCCCACGGAAACCCCGGATGTTACCATGCCCAAGATGATCGAGTTTTTCCGCAGGCACGAAGTGGACGCTCTGGGCGTTGCCAGCTTCGGCCCGGTGGATCTGCATAAGGATTCCCCCACCTACGGATCCATCACCACCACGCCCAAGCTGGCGTGGGCCAACTACCCCATCCTCGAAAAGCTGCTGGACGGCCGCGATATCCCCGCCGGCTTTGACACCGACGTCAACGCCGCCGCCATCGCCGAGGTGGAGCTGGGCGCGGCGCGCGGCTGCCAGAACGCCGTGTACGTCACCATCGGCACGGGCATCGGCGCGGGCATTTACTGCAACGGCCAGTCCATCAGCGGTCTTCTGCACCCCGAAACCGGCCACATCCTGCTCAAGCCCCATCCGGACGATCCCAACCCCCGCGGCGTGTGCCCCTATCACGAAAGCTGCCTGGAAGGCCTGGCCGCCGGTCCGGCCATCGGCGCGCGCGTGCAGGGCGACGCCCGCGATCTGCCGGACGATCACCCCACCTTCCAGATCGAGGCCTACTATCTGGCGCAGATGTGCGTCAACCTCATCCTCACCGTCAGCCCCGAAAAGATCGTGCTGGGCGGCGGCGTGATGCAGCGCGAAAGTCTGCTCAAAATGGTGCGCAAGGAAACCCAGCGCCTGCTGGGCGGCTACGTAGCCTCCCCCATGATCACCGAAAAGATCGACGAATACATCGTCACCCCCGAGCTCTACCCCGTCAGCGGCCTCATCGGCGCGTATCTGGTGGGCAAGAAGGCGCTGGAAAACGCCTGAATCCGCACACAAAAAACCAGCCCGGTCAATCCGACCGGACTGGTTTTTTCATATTCAGCGGGGATCTTAATCCTCCACAATCAGCTTGCCGTTGTCGATGCCCACCACCGTGGCCAGGGACACGACCCGCATGCCCATGCCTTCCAGCTTGGCGCGGCCGGGCTGGAACTTCTTTTCCACGCATACGCCCACGCCCACCACGGTGCCCTTGGCCTGCGCCACGATGTCGCACAGGCCGCTGGCGGCAGCGCCGTTGGCCAGGAAGTCGTCAATGATCAGCACGCGGCTGCCCTGGGGCAGGTAGGCCTTGGAGACGCGCACGTGGTTTTCCACGCCGTGGGTGAAGCTGAACACATTGGACTGATACACGTCGCCGGTCACGTTGCGGGTCTGGCTCTTCTTGGCAAACACCACGGGGATGTTGCCCAGCGCCATGGCCGTGGTGAGCGCGGAGGCGATGCCGCTGGCTTCCACCGTCAGCACCAGATCCGGCTTCTCATCCGCAAAGGCCTCGGCAAAAGCCTTGCCCATCTGCACCACCAGCTCCGTATCCAGACGGTGGTTCAGGAACATATCCACTTTTACGATGTCATCGCCAACACCCACGCCCTGCATGCGGATGGCGTTCACCAGTTCTTTCATATCCAGTTCCTCCTCACAGCATTTTCCGAAATGCTCTTGTTTATTATACCGTATCCAAAGTCTGCATGGCAAGGGGAAAACTAACGCGATTTGAGGGTAATCACATGGATTTGCGGCTGGGCAAAGAGCCTGATGGGCAAACCGGAGGTGCCCACGCCGTTGGATACCAGAATGGCCGCGCGGTTTTCCTCCAGCCAGCCGGTCAGGTAGCGCGCGCCCACCTCGGTCTGCAGGTTGTTGAACGGCGTGTGGCCCATGAAATTGATCTGCCCGCCGTGCGTGTGGCCAAACAGCGCCAGATCAAACCAGTGGCCGTCGTTGTCCGCACTGCGCGCCTTGAGCACGTCCCGCATCAGATCCGGCGTGTGCCCGGCAAAGATGACAAAATCATCCGCATACACCTGCGCCGCCACGCCCGCCACATCCGGGAAGCCGTTGTAGTAATCGTCCACACCGGCGATGTACACGTAGCTCTGCCCCACCTTGGCGCGGCTGACGCTGTTGACCAGCGGCGTCACGCCCGCATCCTGCATCTGCTTGACGAGCGTCACCAGGTTGCTCTCCGGCTCGGTGCGGTCGTGATTGCCCAGCACCGCGTACACGCCCAGGCGGGAATGCAGCGGCGGCGCATTGCGCCAGAACTCGATGGCTCCGTCGCTGTCCACGGCGTAGTCGCCGCCCAGCACGATCAAATCAGCATTGACATTGTTGATGGTGGTGAACACCTCATCCACCCGTTTTTGCGAAAACCACGCGCACTGATGAATATCCGTGGCGTACACGATGCGCAGGTTTTTGAGATTATTGGGCAGGCCGGTCACCTGCAGCGTGTGTTCCTCGATGGACAGGGTGAGCGGCTCCACAAACGGATAGCCGACCATCATCACCAGCACCAGCGCTATCAGAATCCAGCGGATGCGGATACGCCTGCGCTGCGGACTGCGGTAGCGGTATTGATACTGGGGCATGAAAGCACCTCCGTAAAAAGGATGGATTTGACAAGGCTGTTTTCTCATTGTACACTTAGGCAGAATGAATGACAAGGGGGAGTATGCACAATGGCAAATCATCCCGCGTTCCGCGAAATCGGCCCCACCACCTACCTGAGCCCTATCCCCAGCGTGCTGGTGGGCTGCGCCGATCCTGCAAACGGCATGAAGCCCAATCTCATCACCATCGCGTGGGCTGGCGTGGTGTGCTCCAAACCGCCCATGGTATCCATCAGCATACGCAAGGAGCGCCACAGCCATGCCCTTGTAAAGAACACCGGCGAGTTCACCGTGAACCTCATCGGCAAGGATCTGCTCAAGGCCATGGATTTCTGCGGCGTCAAGAGCGGCCGCGATGTGGATAAATTTGCCCATCTGGGCATTACGGCCATTCCCGCGCCCGGGCTGGAGGCGGCTCCGGCCATCGCCGAGGCTCCGGCGTTCTTAAGCTGCAAGGTCAGGCAGATCATCGAGCTGGGCAGCCACGACATGTTCATCGGCGAGGTGCAGCAGGTGAGCGTGGCCGACCGCTATTTCCGCGAGGACGGCTCCATCAACGAGGACGCCATGGAGCTGGTGAGCTACATCCACGGCACCTATCACGCCGTGAGCGAGCCGCTGGGTTTTTTCGGCTTTTCGGTGGCGTCGGAAGAGGCGCTCCGTCGCCGCGGATTCGGAGGGAAAAAGTAAGTGAAGTATCAGATTCTTTTGTGCGACATCGACGACACCCTGTTTGATTTCCACAAGGGCGAGTCCATCGCCCTGAAAAACACCTTCGAGGCCTTTGGCATTCCCGCCACCGACGAGGTATGGGCCGCCTATCACACCGCCAACAGCGAGCAGTGGCGCAAGCTGGAGCGCGGCGAAACTACGCCCCAGAAGCTGCGCGTGGATCGTTTCCGCGAGTTTTTGAAGCTGATGAACCTGGAGCGCGACGCCGACGCCATGAGCGAAACCGCCATCGACCAGCTGGGTCAGCAGCGCTGGCCGCTGCCCTTCTGCGAGGAGCTCTGCCGCCTTGTGAGCGAAAAAATGCCCATCTGGCTGGTCACCAACGGCATCGCCCGCGTGCAGCACAGCCGCATGGAGGGCAGCTTTCTGGCGCCCTACATCGCCGGCATGGTCATCAGCGAGGAGCTGGGCGTATCGAAACCCCATCCGGCCATGGTGCTGGAGGCGCTGGCGCAGGCCGGTGTGGATGACCTGAGCCGCGCCGTCTTCCTGGGCGACAGCCAGACCAGCGATATCGCCGCCGCCAACAACGCCGGCGTGGACAGCATCCTGTTCACAGGCGGCAAGGACATCCCCGAAGGCCACAAGGCCACGTATGCGGTTAAAACGCTGGAAGAAGCGATGGAGATTATTCTGCAGGCATGAGAAAAGAAGCAGGGATTTGTTCCCTGCTTCTTTTTACCCTTGACGATGCAGCCCAAACTGGCATATAATATGGGCAGGAAAGTATCCCCTCATTTGCATGGCGGGCTTGCCCCTACACTGCGAAAGCTGCCTTGTAGCTGCAACTACATGGCAGCGCTTTTTATTTCTTGTCTCTGACGAGAATCAGGGTCAAGATAGTCAGAATAACCATGATGATTTCATAATCACTCATGACAACCACCCCCTCATAATCAGGGGCGGTAGCACACCATGCAGATACTTTCCTGCTTGCTGATATTTTATAGTACATCCATATCAAAGTCAAACAGATTATGCAGGAAACACGCCGACAAAAAGCGAAATATATCGTATCTCATTACGTTGATGAGCGAAGAAAACCTCTGCGCCGCCGCATGTTTTGTCAGAATGGAGCTCCGTCATGCTCCGTTCGCAGAACCGGCGGCGTTTTTGTATCTCTGTTTTCCGCTGCGTTCTTACTCCGCGCATGAAAGCAAAGCGCTGCAACTTATCCAAAAATGCGGAGGACAAAAACATGGAATGGAAAATGGAACAGGAACACCTTGATCAAACGCTTGAAACCGTGCGCGATGAAAAACGCAAGGTGGAGCGCGCCCTTGGCATGGAAAACGGCGACGACCGCCTCATCCACGTGCAGGACGATTCCAGCAGCGACTCGGTCGTGGCGCTGCAGATGGCGCGCATGAACCTGCAAAATCTGCACCAACTGCGCCTGAGTGAAAAATCGCCCTACTTTGCCCGGCTGGATTTCACGCCCGCACCCGGCACGCCGGATCTGGGCGGCATGCGCGCAGGCGTGAACGCGCCGGTGTACATCGGCCGCTGGGGGGTGCTGAAAACGCCCGACTACCGCGTGTGCGTGCACGACTGGCGCAGCCCCGTGGCCAACCTGTACTACTCCGGTCAGGTGGGCAAGGTGAGCTACGAAGCGCCGGACGGGCGCGTGGAGGGCGATATGACCCTCAAGCGCATGTTCACCATCGAGGATGGAACCCTCACCGGCATGCAGGATACCGGCGTGATCGGGCAGGAAAAGTTCCTCACCGATGCGCTTTCGCAGGTGACCACAGCCAGGCTGCGCGAGGTGGTCACCACCATTCAGGCCGAGCAGAACACCGTGATCCGCTTTGATCCCGCAAAGCCGCTGTGCGTGCAGGGCGTGGCCGGCAGCGGCAAAACCACCATCGCCCTGCACCGCGTGGCTTGGATGCTCTACCGCCTGCAAAAGACCGTCCGCCCGGATCAGATGCTCATCCTCGCGCCCAACCCGCTGTTCCTTTCCTACATCAGCCGGGTGCTGCCGGATCTGGGCGTGGACAAGGTGCGCCAGCTCACCTTTGCACAGCTGTGCCAGCAGATGCTTGGCAAAAAGATGCCAAAGCTCGCATCCCAGGATCGCCTGAGCCAGCGCCTGCACATGACCAAGGCCGAGCGCGATCAGCTGGACGACTCGCTGCGCCGCAAGGGATCCCTGAACCTGTACGAGGATATCCGCGCTTTCCTTGCCCGCTGGGAGGAAAGCTGCATTCCCAAGGTCAACGTCAAGCTGGGCAGCAGCGTGCTGGTGTCCTCGGATGACCTGCGCCGCTACTTCCTGCGCGAGTTCCGCCACTTCCCGCTCACCATCCGCCTGCAGAAGACCCGCGCCGTGGTGGCCGACCGTCTGAAAAGGGCCGTGGCCAACGTGGAGGAGCAGCTGCAGAAGCTGACGGATGAAAAGCTCAGCCAGCTCCTGCGCGCCATGCCGGACAGCCCTGAGCGCCGCGAGCGCGCCAAAAAGCTGCTGGATCTGCGCGATGAACGGCTGGAAGAGCTAAGCAAGCGCCACAAGCAGCTCCTCAAGGACTACGACGCCATGTGGGGCACGCTGGATCTTTTGCCCGTGTACGCCGCCTTCTGGCAGCACATGGCGCAAAAGGACGCTGCATATGCTGATACCGCGCGCGAAACCTGCGCCATGCTTGAAAAGAAGCGCGTGTCGGCGGAGGATCTGCCCGCGGTTTTGCTCATCGCCCGTGCGCTCTACGACGTGAAAGCCCCGGACGTGAAATACGTGGTCATCGACGAAGCGCAGGACGTATCGCCGCTGCAGGTCAAGGCGCTGCGCGATCTCTTCCGCACGGACGCGTTCACGCTGGTGGGCGACCTGTGCCAGGGCATCTACGGCGACGAGGGTCTGCGCAGCTGGGACATGCTTGCCCACGGCATCTTTGATACCGCGCCGCAGGTGGCGCAGCTTTCCACCGCGTACCGCAGCACCGTGGAAATCATGGAAGCCGCCTTCGCGGTATTGAACCGCCACCCGGTGGACGGCGTATCGCAGGCCAGACCCGTTCTGCGCCACGGCCCCGCCCCCTTCTGGCTGCCCGCCGCAAAGGAGAGCGACCGCGCACAGGTCATCCAGCGGCAGATAGATGCATGGCAGCAGGAAGGATTCTTCAGCATCGCCGTCATCGCCAAAACGCCCAAGGCCGCCAAAGCGCTCAGCCAGAAGCTGACGGGCGCAAGGCTGGTGACGCAGGGCGACGAGAGCTTCGACGGCGGCGTGCAGGTGATGGACGCGGGCGTGGTGAAGGGGCTGGAATTTGACTGTGTGCTCATCGCCGACGCCGAGGACGCAGTCTACCCCGACGAGCGCTTCTACGCCAAGCTGTTTTACGTGCTGTGCACCCGTCCGCTGCACCGGCTGGCCTTTGCCGCCGTGGGCGAATGCACGCAGCATCTGCGCCAGGCATTGCCATTGGCCTTCCAGAAATGATATAATAGTGCAACAAATTCTTTCCCGGAGGAAAAAAACATGAAAAAGCTCTGTGCATGGTTGCTTGCTCTGTGCATGCTGTGTTCTTCCGCTTTGGCGGAAATGCAGTCCGGCACGGAAGAGATGCTCGCTGAAATCCTCGAAAGCATTGCCGAGTGCGGCGCCTTCTGGGTGGATTACGCCGATGATGCTTTGAAACTCATGGGCGGCCTGGTGCTTGACAAGGACGGCCTTCCCGGCGCAGGCGCGCGCTATGTGACGGCGCAAAAGGATCTGTACGCCGCCGCGGACGCAACCGGCGTGCGCTACAGCGACGGCCAGCAGACCCTGAACGCCACGTGGGAGGAGCTCACGGGCGCATCTGCCGCTGCCGCGCCCCAGCTGACGGAAGCTGACGGCGAGCTGCTGGGCATGATGTGCGGCGAGATTTTCTCCGCCGTCATGGAAGTGGCGCAGGTGGAAAACAGCGCCGCACAGCTGGACGGCCAGTCCGGCCAGCTGACGCAGATTCAGCTGCCCCTGCGCGATATGTGCGCGGCGCTGGACAAGGCCGTAGCGGATACCCTGGCCAAATACCGCACGCAGTTTGGCGATATGCTCACCCGCAACGCCGCGTATCTGTCCAGCATTGGCCTGCCCGGTCTGAGCGTGGATCAGCTGCTGAGCGGCTGGCAGCAGCTGGGCGTGTCCAATCTCATCCCCGAGGATATCACCGCGCAGATCCGCTGGACGCAGGCCGGCAGCTGCTGGAAGCTGGAAGCCTCCGCCATGGGCGCAGGCATCGACGTGCACTTCGACGGCAGCCATGTGGACGGCCGCGTGTACATGGGCAAGCAGGAATGGCTGTTTGACAGCCGTGATCTGCAGACGGTGCTGGGCTGGATGCAGGATCTGCTCTGGCAGATTTCCCCCGACGCGCTGGACTTCTCCTTCAGCAACGCCCGCGGCGAAACCCGCCTGCACGCCAAGCTGGACAGCAGCAAGTTCCTCACCCAGCTCTCCAGCGGCATCCAGACCGTGCTCACCCGCAACAGCGCCCGCGCGCAGGAAATCATCGACCGCTACGCTCCCGTGGCCGCACTGATGGGCGCACGGGTTCCTGGCGGCATGACGGTTGAAAACGTGGTCCAGCTTCTCCAGACCGAACTGCAGCGGACCATCTCCATGTGGCGCTCCCGCAACGCTGGCATGTTCGGTTACACCAATCCCGTGCTGGAAGCCGATTTCAGCATGGCAAACGGCGCGTTCAGCCTGCTTCTGAAGAGCCCCTGGCTCAACCTGGACGCGGCGCTGGACGAAAGCGGCGTGGATCTGGACGCGGAGCTCGTCCTGCGCCGCCGCGTGTACGCCTTCACCGCGCACGGTCTGTGGAATGACGACAGCCTGCAGCTCAATGGCACCATCGCCTACAACGGCGACGTGCACACCCGCTGGGCGCTGAGCGGCGTGATGGAAAACAGCGCGCGCATCTTTACCTTGAGCGCCAATAATCAGTGGATCGGCACCCTCACCCTGCGCGATGGCAGCGCGGAGCTTTCCGCCATGAACGGCATTCTGGCCAGCGCCCTCTGGGGCCGCAGCAGCGCCAGCATCCACTTTGAACAGGGCGAAGAGGTGGTGGACGCCTCCTTCCGCCTGACGGGCGGCCAGTTCACCGCCAATGCCACCGCCAGCGCCCTGAACGCCAGCCTGCTCCTGCGCGAGGAAAGCGGCGGCGGGCGCGTGCGCTTCCAGCTGGAAACTCCGCGCGGCAAGAACTACACCTCTGCTTTCTCCGCAGAAGGCGCGCTGACTGACGAGCAGATCCTGCTCAAGGCCGGACGCTTTTTCAAAGCCCGCGGCGAGGAATACGCCGACTGGGAAGTGGGCGTGGATCTGCGCCCCGGCCGCGCCGGCGGCACGCTGTACACCCGCGACACGCAGGCCTCCTTCCAGTGGACCACCGGCACGCTGAGTGCCCAGTGCCTGTACCTGATGGCCGGCCTGACCGTGGACAGCCGCCTGCTCGTGACCGATGTCACCACCCCCGGCACGGCGGATTACAACACCACGCAGATCGACTGGAGCCAGAAGCTGCACTACCGCGACGGCGACACCATCGACAACAGCCGCCATTATACCGTGCACGCCATCGCGGGCGATATGTCCCTGCACTTTGACATCGTGGATCAGGACGGCAAGCACGCCAGCGCCAACTTCACCCTGTTCGAGCAGCCCGCCGAACTCATGCAGCTGCTGGGGCTGGACGGCAATCCGCCTCAACCCGCCCCCGCGCCTGCTGCCGAACCGGAGCCCACCAAGGCCCCGTCCGGCGGCGGCAGCTTCATCGGCGGCCCCAGGAAGTAATCCATTCACGCAAAAAGCAATCCCGCCCTCAGGACGGGATTGCTTTTTTGTACTTATTCGGCTGTATAGGCTGACACGCCGCTGAAGCTGCCGCCGTTTTCATCCAGAACAAACTGCGCGGATGCCTCTCCGGCTGCGCTGCTGCCGCCAAAGCCGCCGCGTCCGCCACGGCCGCCCTTGTCGCCGCGATGCTGGCCGGGGTCAAAGCCTTCCGGCAGATCCGCCGGATCAAAATCGCGCCGTCCGCCGCGGCCACCCATGCCGCCGCCCTTGCCGCCAAAGGCCATCACGCTGGTGCCGGTGTAGCCCAGCTGGGTTTCGCCCTGCCACAGGGTGTATGTGCCGGGAGCCAGCCAGTCGCCGCTGACCGCCAGAATGGAAAAGTCATTCACAGGCGACCATTCAGCCACGGTCTCGCCCGCCTCGTTTTTGAGCGCGTACGCGCTGCCGCCCTTCTGACGGTCAGCGAAGGAGAATACCGCGTAGGGCGCGTCGCCGCCTGCGATGTGATCAAACATGTTGCCGCTTGCGCAGATCGTGCCGCCGTTGACGTAGATGCCCAGCTCGGAGTCCATGCCCGCATCGCCGCTGAAGCCGCAGCCTGCAGCCGTCACGCTGCCGCCGTTGATGACCAGCCAGCCGTTGGAGTCGATGCCGTCGCCCTCGCCGGTTGCGCCGTTGACCACAATGTTCACGCTGCCGCCGTTGATGGTGGTGACGGACACGTTGTCCTCATTGGTGTTGATGCCGTCGTTGCCGGACGTGATGTTGATGCTGCCGCAGTTGATGGTCAGGTGCAGCTCGCTGTCCAGACCTTCGTTGGCTGCGTTGATGTTGAGCACGCCATCGCCCTTCTCGCCGCCGGAGATGTTCATGGTGCGCTTGGAGTAGAAGGCCGCATCATACTTGTGCAGCTTGTCAGCGTCCTCCACCTCGGTGCCGTCCTCGCTGAGCTTGACGGTTTCGGGATCATAGATGCGCGCTACGTAGGAACCGGTGACGTTGTTCACCGTTCCGTCGGCGATGATGACGTTGGCACCGGCTGCGGAGGTATCCACATCCTTGGCCGCGTCGTCCTCGTCATCGCTGGAGCACTCGTACACGTTGTAGAAGATCACCGCAGGCGCGACGGTGCAGGTGATGTCCACGCCGTTTAGAATCAGCGTGACCACCGCATCCTCGTCCTTCTTGGCGTCGTCGATGTCCACCGCAATCTGACCCGCGCTGAGCTTGCCGCTCAGCTCATACACACCGGGCTCGGAGATGTGCACCACGGTGTGCGCATCAGCCTCCTCCTGCGTGTGGCCGTCCGCCTCCGTACCCTCGCCGTAGGTAAAATCCTGCCCGGCCAGATAGAACACAATATCATTCGCGGCATACACCGCTTCCTTTTTGCTTTCGGAAATGGGCTGACCATCCACGGTGATGCCCTCATCGCTGAGCACGATTCTCACCGCATCTTCCGCATGCGAAATCATCACCATGCCCAAAACCATGCTGATTGCCAGCAGTACCGCAAACAAACGCTTCATTCCACATACCTCCTTTTGTCTTGGCACACAACAATCCTATCATGCAAATGTGAACATCATGTGGCGAACAAGAAAAACCTCGCAAAACACTTGAGGCCGTCCCTAAAGGACGGCCTCAAAACGGGATTCCAAAGAAGGGCAAAGCCCATTCATCACAGCCTGCGCGCCTCCATGTAGTAGCGCTTCTCGTTGGCGCTGCCCATGGAGAAGGTCTTGCGCGGAAGCACGCCCTTTTCGTTGACGGTGGCAAACAGGGCGCTGCCGTCCGGCACGGGCAGCAGGAAGGCGACCACATTCTTTTCGACGGCGAGGGCTTGGGCGGTTTCGCTGCCGTGCACGTAGTCGATGGTCACATCGGGATGGCTCTCCAGCCAGTGATCGAGGAAGAGCTGCAGCGTACCCACGGGCAGCGCGTGCTTGGAGCCGCTGATCATGAGCGCAATCTGCTTGCCCTCGTACACGCACACGATGCGCTGATCGCCGCCGCACAGCGACATGCCGCGCTCGGCGGCGTACTGCTGGAAGTCGCTGAGCAGCTCGTCGCCGTCCACGCCAAAAAGCACGCGGTGGATGGGATGGAACACCAGCGCGTCATCGTGGATGTTTTCCACCTCCACCACGGCAAAGCGCGCGGGATGGCTGGCGGTCTGCTCATCGGTCAGGGTGGGCTTGATCTCCTCCCAGTACGCCTTGGCGGATGCGAGGGAATGGTTGCCGTCGCCCACGGCATAGCGCAGCGTGCCGTAGGTGTTCACCTTTTCCAGCGCGTCGTAGACAAACTGGATATCCTCCTGTGCGGTGATGGCATAGCCGCGCAGGTGGCCGCCGTTCATCATGAGCGGAAAATCGTACAGCTTTTCCAGCTCGCCGCGGCGGTCGTGCAGGGGCTCCACCACGCTGTGCATGGGGTCGTCAATGAGCATGAGCACATGGCTCATCTCCAGCGCGGCGCCGCGGCGGATGTTGACGCGCGCGGGCAGGCGGCTCACCACGGTTTCCTCACTGGCGCGCACGGGCGCGTTGTTGCCGGGGTGATAATCGTAGCATTCAAGGTCCAAAAGCGCCACCAGACCCAGGCGCGTGCCGCTCTGCGTGGTGCGCTCCGTGAGGATGAAGCCCATCTCCACGCCGGGCGTGAGCACGCCATCGCGCAGGTACTGCTGCATGGCGGCGTGGATCTGCGGGATACGCTGATCGGCCTCCTTCAGGTCGCACTCCGGCAGGATGAGGTTGACGGCGGACGGCTGGCCGCCCGTGGCCAGCCGCGCCTCAGCCCAGTAGGCAGGCTGGGAGGTGAACTGATCGCAGGCCACGCAGGCCCACTGGGTGGGGTTGAGGGATTGGGCGGGCAGCAGGAGCTGGCCGGGGTGGAGGACGGGGACAGACATATATGAATAACCTCCTTGGTTTGGTTTTTGGTTGACGGCCGATACTGGCCCTGGGACTCTTGTTAGGCGCGTGCGTCGGGGCCCGCTCCGCTAGGGCCAGAGGATCAGGGGGGATTTCGATTTCCCCCCTTAGATCCTCTGGACTCCTGTAAC
>JAQXJZ010000102.1 GCA_029009515.1 bacterium | reverse complement strand
GCATTGATGCGATCCCACGGATTGAGCAGGCCGGAAATCGAACGATCGTGGTTGAGCGTCGCGATCAGATACGCCATGTACTTGGACATATCCGCATCGATGTACCACGGCGCAGCGAGCAGCTCCGGCGTGCGGTAGGTGAGATTCGTGGCGATCACCTTGGTGATGTAGCCTTCCTCATACGCCTTGTTGAACGCGTCCAGACCATTGGTGAAGAACGCGAACGTGCAGGCGGCGTAGATGCGGCGGGCCTTGCGCTTTTTCAGCTCGCGCGCCAGATCGAGAATCGAATCGCCGGAGGAGATGATGTCGTCGGCGACGAACACATCCTTGCCCTCGACGTCCTCGCCCAGATACTCATGCGCGACGATCGGATTGCGGCCGTCCACCACGCGCGTGTAGTCGCGGCGCTTGTAGAACATGCCCAGATTCAGCCCCAGTGCGGTGGCGTAGTAAATGTTGCGGCCCATGGCGCCCTCATCCGGTGAGATGACCATCATGTGATCCTTGTCCAGGAGCAGATCCTTTTCGGTGCGCAGCAGCGCCTTGAGCACCTGATAGTAAGGCATGACGCTTTCAAAGCCGTGGAGCGGAATGGCGTTTTGCACACGCGGGTCGTGCGCGTCAAAGGTGATGATGTTCGCCACGCCCATCTGCACCAGCTCCTGGAGCATCAGCGCGCAGTCCATCGATTCGCGGGAGGTGCGGCGGTGCTGACGGCCTTCGTAGAGCATCGGCATGATGACATTGATGCGCTTGCCCTTGCCGGCGGCGGCGGCGATGATGCGCTTGAGATCGGCATAATGCTCGTCGGGCGTCATGGGGATTTCGTGCCCATACATTTTGTATGTGCAGTTATATGCGCCCACATCCACCAGAATGTACAGATCGTAGCCGCGCACGGTGCTGGAAATCATGCCCTTGCCTTCGCCGGTGCCAAAGCGGGGGCAGCTGACCTCGATCAGGAAGTCCTCGCGGTTGGCGCCCAGCAGCGTGTACAGGGGCGTATCTTCCAGAGCAGCCTGCTGTTCATGCCATTTCATCAGCCAGCCATTGATCTTCTGGCCAAGCTCCTCACAGCCGGGCATGGCGATGAGGCCAAGGGGGGCGACAGGGGCGGTCAGAAGGTCGTTGTTCCAGTTGCTCACAAAGTCCGTCACAATCATTCTCCTTACTTGGTTCCTGCGATGGTTGTACAGAGAAAATCAAGTTTAGTATACCTCATCAGCGCGTTAAAAGGAAGAGCCTATTGAAAAAAACGTTCACTTTTGTCGAATTTTGTGCAAACGTTTTCGTAGCAAGTGGTGTTCCTTGTGAGGTTTTTTTGCATACACTCAGGGGCCAGAGGTGAAAAACATGACAGGATGGATAGCTGCGGTGTGTGCAGCGGTACTGATCTGGTTTTCGGACACGGCTATGCAGAGTGCATCGGAAGCCGCCAAAGTGTTTGCAGGCGGCGTGATGCCGGCCCTTTTCCCCATGATGGTTCTGGGGCGCATGGCAGGCGGCGCGGGCGGCTGGGCGCAGGCGGTGCTCATGGGCTGGATGAGCGGCTCTCCGGCCTCGGCGCAGCGCGCGGCCAGCCTGTGGCAAAGCGGGCGCATCCGGCGCGCGGAAAAGCTTTTGTGCCTCACGGGCGTCATGAGCCCCATGTTTTTCATGGGCACGCTGTGCGCCTGGGGCATCCCTCGCGCAGCGGCATGGCGGATGCTTTGGTGCCACTGGCTGGGCGCGGCGCTCTGCGCCCTTGTCTGGCGCGACCGCACGCCGCCTGTTCAGGGGCCGCAAAGCCAGGCGGCGCAAGGCGAAACGCTGCCGCAGGCCATTCATCAGTCTGCGCGTTCGCTGCTGGCGGTATGCGGCGCGATGATGCTGTTTTCCATCATCGCGGGCGTGCTGCGCAGGCTGCTGCGCGATGCGCCGTGGACGGCCGCCCTCTGGGCCATGCTGGAGATCGGAGGCGGCGCGCACGCCGTTTTGCGAACGTTTCATCAGCCGTATGCGCTTTTGTGCGGTTTGTGCTCCTTCGGGGGACTGAGCATCTGGCTGCAGAATCTGCTCTTCACGGGGAAAGCAATCCGCCCCGTGCGGCTGCTTTGGATGCGCATGCTGCACGGGGCGGTGAGTTTTCTTTGTTATTTCTTTTCCTTGAAGATCCAGAACTTGCTGATGACGTAGTTGAACACCATCACAAACACCAAAACGATGATGCGGTTGACGAAGTTGCTGATGCCCATCCACTTCATCAGAAGCATCAATCCCTGCTCAAACAGGAAGAAGCTCAGCAGCCTGCCGCCGGCAAACTGGATAAGCTCCGTGCCGATCTTGCTGGCGCTGCCGCCTTCCACCTGAAACACCATCACGCGGTTGATCCAGAAGGCAAACAGCACCGCGATGATCCACGAAAGCGTGTTGGCCAGCGACACCTGCGCGGGCGTGGCGGCGTTGATGGAGGCGATGATCCACAGGATCACGTTGCCCTCCATGGGCGGACGGTCGGCCAGGATGAAGCACACGCCGTAGCTGATGAGCATGCTGAGCAAGGTGGTCAGGCCGCCGGCGATGAGGTAGCGCAGCAGCTCATATTCCTTGGGATGGCTTTCCAGCCAGCTTTTGATCTTTTGAATCATGGTGGATAACTTCCTTTCATTCCTCGCCGTGGTCGCCGCGCGCGTAGTCGCAGCTGAGCAGATCCGTAATCGGCAGCGCGATGGGCTTCTTTTTGCCAATCTGCAGTTGAACCTCGTTTTCGTCATAGGAAACGACGGTCACGGTCTTTTGCATCAGCTGCCCGTCCAGCAGAAACACGGCGCGGATCTTGCGTTCGTGCTCCACTGCATAGCGCAAAAAGCGTGTCACTGGCGATACTCCTTCGGTACTTCAAAGATGCGGTTATGCCCGCCGCCGGTTTCAAACGCCAGCGGGAAGAGGGCCTCCAGCGCGTCCTCGTTGAGGGCGTACTGCGTGTCGGCGCGCTCGTAAGCGCTGACGTAGATGTATTCTACCTGATACTTGCGAAGCAGGTCAAGGTGCTGGGCGGGATTTTCGTAGAATGCGGCAATCTCCGCGCGGCGCTCCCAGGTATTGAAGCCGTGGTAGTACAGATAGAGATCGCTGGAGCACAGGATGGTGCGCCCGGCCAGGGAGCTGACCGGGTTCAGATGCTGGTTGCCGGTCAGGAACACGCTGTGGCGCGGGGTGTTTTCCTTCACATATTCGGCGGTCTGGATGTCCTGCGGGCTGTAGGCGTAGTAATCGCTCACGCATTCGCGGGCGATGGTGAGGGCGGCCGATGCAAAGCAGGTGATCAGGAAGCCCGCGGCAATCAGCCTTCTGCCGCCAAGGCCGCGCAGCCGTTCCCAGATTTCCAGCGCGTAATCCGCCGCCATGGGCAGGCACAGCAGGAACCACACGTAGAGCAGCTTGTTGTTGTCGTACTCGTTGGGCTGGAAGAGGATGAACTCCGCCACCAGATAGATGACAAACGCGCCGCTGGCAATCAGCCGGTTCTGCCTGTCTTTTCTGCACAGGGCAAACAGGATGAGCAGGTACGGCAGGCCGACGTTTTTGACGTAGAACCACAGGTAGGTATCCACCAGGCCGTTGTTGCCGCGGTTGTTGCACCAGTTGAACTGGAAGCGCAGGAAGTGATCGCTGCCGGTGGCCTGCACAAAGGTGAAGGCGATGAGCTGCGGCAGCGAAAGCGCTGCCGCGATGGCCGCGTAAAGCAGCCACGGACGGAAGGCATGCCAGCGGTTTTTGCTGTGCACCACGCAGTATGCGCACATCCCCAGCGAGCACAGCACCAGCGCCAGATAGCTATGGGTGTGGATGAGCGGCAGGCCGCCGGCGAACAGGCCCAGCAGCGCCAGCTCACGCACGGTGTGCTGCTGCTTTTTGCAAAGCGGCGGAATGAGGAGGTTGAGGCAGGGCATCAGCATCGTCCAGCCGCCCAGGATGCCGCGCTGCGGCACCAGCATATCGCAGATGATATTGACCCAGCGCAGGTTATGCGGATCGGGCTGGTTGGTGGGGGTCTGGTAGTAGCCCTCCATCACCGTGCGCAGGTTATCCCACAGGGTGGTGACGGTATAGCCGTTCACGGTTGCATCAATGGTATAGAAGAAACCCAGTCCGCCGTTGACAAACAGCAGGAAGAACGCCAGCGCCGCCGCGCCCTTTTTGCGGCACAGCTGCATACAAAGCAGCGCGTAGCCGCAGAAGGTGAGGGTCATCATCAGCGTGCCGGTGAAGGCCATGGCGTGGTTGAGAGGCATGCCGAAGAGGAGGAATGTGGAGGCGATGGAATCCGACAGGTAGGGATAGGCCATCGTCGCGCCGAGCATGAGGCTGTTGTGCAGCGGGAATTTGGCGCCCACAATGCTGGTGGCCACCGCCAGATGCAGCGACAGATCGCCGTAGGTGCTCTGACCCACGTGGTAGCTGCCGTCCGACGCAAGGCGGATGGAGTGCGTGTACTGCAGATAGCCGCTGAGGATGGCCAGCGGAATGACCAGCACGGCCAGCATTTTGAGCTCGTGTTTTTCCTGTTCGTCAAAGGGCGTGGGGGCGTGCCTGTCGCGCAGGACATACGCAAGGCCGCACAGCGCGGCAAGCGTTGCGGCGGCAAGGCCGTGGGAGAGGAAATCAAACGTGAAGGCATAGGCCCACAGGACGGGCAGCCACATCATGAGCAGCACGCCGAGGGACGCGCCGATGTAGGCGCGCTTGACCACGCGCATGCGCGGCAAAAGCAGGCGGGTGATGCACACGCCGCCCGCTATGAAGAAGAGAAGGTAGAGGATGGAAAGCATGAGGGGAAACCTCCATGATGGATGGGTGAAGGCCGATTTTGGCCTTGGGACTCTTGTTAGGTTCGTGCGTCGGGGCCCGCTCC
>JAQXJZ010000101.1 GCA_029009515.1 bacterium | reverse complement strand
TGAGGTGTAGCCGCCGCAGCGGCGTTACCCCCTGCACTCAACCGAGCCGGGGCACCCGCATGTGCCCCGGCGGTCTTAGGTGCAACCCCAAACATACACAAACACCGCACACCTAAAAGGTGTGCGGTGTGCGGGGTGCAGGGGGCTCAGCCCCCTGCCGTTTACTCCCAGTTGATCGCCTGCACGTCCAGCTTTCCCTTGTCGAGGATGACCAGGATGCCCACGTCGGCGTCCTGCGTGACGGCGATGCTGGCGCGGGCCTGGGTGAGGTTGCGCAGCACTTTTTCGTCGGGGGTGTCGGGCTCGTCGATGGTGTTGGTGGAGATGATGGCCCACTTGGGCTGCACGGTGAGGGCAAACTGGCGGCCGGTGGCGTCATCCTCGCCGTGGTTGGGCACCTTGAGGACGTCGGCGCGCGGGATGAGACCAGCGGCGAGCAGATCAGCTTCCTCAGGCAGCTCCATGTCGCCGGTGAGGAGGAGGGAGCCGTCCGGGGTGACGAGGTGCATGACGAGGGAGTTGTTGTTTTCCTTGCCGGGGTCCTTGCGCAGGGGGCCGAGCACGGTGAAGGCTGCGCCCTCGCCTGCGGGAATGACATCGCCGGAGGAAAGCCAGGTCATGGGCACGCCGTATTTTTCGGATGCTTCGTAAACGGGGTGTTTTTCATTGCTCTTTTCGGAGTGGAGCGCGGGCGCGTAGAGCATGTCCGCTTCAAAGCCGCTTTTGAGCAGCTTTTTCAGCCCGCCCACGTGATCCTTGTCCGTGTGGGTGATGAAGATGCCGTCCACGCGCGAAACGCCGTAGGTTTCCAGCACCTGCTGCAGCTGGTCGAGGCTATCCTTGTGGCCGGTATCCACCAGAAAGCGCAGGCCGTTTACCTCGATGAGCGCGGCGTCTGCCTTGCGCACGTTGATGAACAGCGCGCGGGTTTCGGCCGATGCGCAGGAAGTGAGCATGGCGGGCAGGAGAAGGGTGCAAAGGAGCAGTCTCAAAATGCGATTCATAATCCGAACCTCCTGTGTCTATGATAAAACGCGTGACATCCGATGGCAAATGGTGTATACTGCAATCTGATTTTGTTATTTTGGAAAGGAAGGAAGCACGATGAGTCTTTTTGAAGGTGCTTTTCTGGGCCTGATTCAGGGCCTTGCCGAGTTTCTGCCCGTGTCCTCCAGCGGCCATCTGAACCTTTTGCAGGCGCTGTTTGGCGTGGAGGTGGAGCATCAGCTTTTGTTCAATATCCTGCTGCACGTGGCCACGCTGGCTGCGGTGGGCATCATGTTCTGGAAGGATTGGGTGGATATGATCCTCCATCCGATTAAGAACCGCACGCTGCTTCTTTTGTTCATTGCGTCCATGCCCGCGCTGGTGGCCAAGATTCTGTTTGACAAGCCGCTGGATTATGCCGAAACGCACAATACCTTCCTGGGCGTGTGCTTCCTGCTGACCGGCGCGATGCTGCTGCTGACCCAGCGCTTTGCCCGCCGTCCTGCGCCCGGCAAAGAGACTGTGGGCGTGAAGGAAGCGCTGGCCATGGGCTGCCTGCAGGCGGTGGGCATGCTGCCCGGCATAAGCCGCAGCGGCAGCACCATCTTTGGCGGCGTGGCTGCGGGCCTGAACCGCGAAAAGGCGGCCAAGTTCAGCTTCATGATGAGCGCGCCGGCCATCGTGGCGGGCATGCTGTCCGAGAGCATGGACGCGCTGGAGGCTGGAATCAGCTTTGGCAATGATCTGCCTGCCATTCTGCTGGGCATGCTGGTGGCGTTTGTGAGCGGCTATCTGGCCATCCGCTATTTCATGAAGCTCATCAGCCGCGTGTCGCTCAACGGCTTTGCCTTCTACGTGATCGCGCTGGGCGTGCTGGTGATCATCCTGCAGCTCGCCGGCGTGATGACCGATGCGCCCGCCGCGCAGGCGCTGGCTGCATTCTTAGCATAAGATGCCCGGATGAACGGGAAATGAAAACGGCTGCCATTGCGGCAGCTGTTTTTTTATATGCGCACAATGGAAGCGCCGAAGGGCATCATGGCCAGCCGCGCCAGCTTGAAGCACTGCAGCCCCCACGGAATGCCCACGATGGTGGCACACAGCACCAGCCCGTTGGTGACGGCGGTGATGGCGATGGGCAGGCCGCTGACGATGATCCAGATGATGTTGAGCAAAAGCGATACCGCGCCGCCGCCGTACACCACATCCTTGCCGAAGGGCGAAAAGCACAGCCTGGCAAATTTGAAGCACTGGCAGCCGATGGGAATGCCCACGATGGTGATCGTCCACAAAAGGCCGGCCAGCGTCCAGCCCAGCCACTGCCACAGCCCCGCAAACAGGAACCAGATGATATTACCCAGACAAGACATTGCATTCACCTCTTGGGGCAAGTATAGCACAGCGGTTTGGGATTGAAAAGCGGATTTGCGTTTTACAAGCAGATTCCAATGAGATTTTCAGAAAAAAGAATGTAAAGCACGCTTGACATAGAAAGAAAGCGGTGCTATGATAGACATGTAAAGCGCACTTTACATACTCAAGGAGGCATCTGATCTGTGAAGAACCGTCTGGAAGAGCTGCGCACGCAGCGCGGCATCCGTCAGGACGAACTGGCGGCAGCGCTCAAGGTGTCGCGGCAGACCATCAGCTCGCTGGAAAACGGGCGGTACAATCCGTCCATCCAGCTGGCGTTCAAGCTGGCCCGTTACTTTGGCCTGACGGTGGAAGACATTTTTATTTATGAGGAGGAAGAACAATGATGTGCAAAAAGCAGTGGACGCGCGCGATGGAGATTGCCGTGTTTGTGCTGGGGCTGGTGAGCTTTCTGTTTGGACTGCTGAGCTTTCTGATCGTCAAGCCGGATGGTCACAGCACCAACACGCTTCTGGGCATGTTCACCGGCTTCGGCTTTGGCATCATGGCCGTGGCGGCGTACAAGACCATCCGCCAGAAGGTGGTGTCCCAGGAAAAACTGGAGCAGGAAAAGATTGAAGAAGAGGACGAGCGCAACATTGCCATCATCCGCGCGTCCTGCTCGGTGGCCTATGTGGCGGCCATTCTGCTGTTCGCGGTGCTGATCTTTGTGTTCATGGGGCTGGGATATACCGTGCCTTCGTACGTGTGCCTCGGGGCGATGTACGTGCTGGTGGCGGTGTTTGCCGTGAGCAAAAAGGTGCTGGAAAAGAAGATGTGACACAGGGGAGCAGAAGCAGCCGGCTGAATGGCCTGCTGCCTTCTCTTTTTTACTGATATTCAAACATGCTCACCACTGCGTCCGAAAGATCCATGACGTCAAAATAATGCGTTTCGGATAATTTGGTGCAGCGCCTTACAGCCAGATCCAGATAGCGCACCTGCTCGCACAGCACAACGCCCTGAACGGCGGAATCCTTGAGCCTGATATGCAGCGGCCCCTCGGCTGCATGGGGGAGGATGGGGCAGACGATGGCTTTTCCGCTGGCATTGAAAACATTGTTGCTCACGACGATTACGGGGTGCGCAATGCCGTCCACCCTGAGCAGATCGCCCTGCTGGTACTCAGCCATTACCACACCTCATTTCCCTGAGGATCATCCCAGATGATCTCTTCGGAGAGGTTGAGCTTTCCGCCAAATTGGGCGGCGCGCTCCTGAAGCGTGCGGTGCTGGAAGGTCTTGCTCAGGATGATCTTTCCATCCTGAATTTCGGCGTTGAGAACCTCATCGGGCTTGATGCCGGCAGAGGCAAGAAACTCCCGGGAAAAGCGGACGCCCTGGCTGTTGCCCCATGCTTTGAGCTGAATCTGCATGCAAAAAACCTCCTTTGTTTATACATAGTATATACAAAGGAGGCGGATTCGTCAATGGAAAATGCTGCCGTTTACAGATTCGCCGCAATCGCGTCGAGGAACGCATCGCTGTTCAGGCCCTCGGCTTCGCCCTCGTACAGCGCGACCAGGTCCTTGGTCATCTTGCCGCTTTCGATGGTGGCGATGGTGGCCTTCTCCAGCTTGTCGGCAAAGGCGCACAGGTCGGCAAGGCCGTCCAGCTCGCCCCTCTTGCGCAGGGCGCCGGTCCATGCAAAGATGGTGGCCACGGGGTTGGTGGAGGTCTCCTCGCCCTTGAGGTAGCGGTAGTAGTGGCGGGTCACGGTGCCGTGGGCGGCCTCGTACTCGTACTGGCCATTGGGGGAGACGAGCACGCTGGTCATCATGGCCAGGGAGCCGAACGCGGTGGCGATCATGTCGCTCATCACGTCGCCGTCGTAGTTCTTCAGCGCCCAGATGAAGCCGCCCTTGCTGCGGATCACGCGCGCCACCGCATCGTCGATCAGGGTGTAGAAGTACTCGATGCCGGCAGCCTCAAACGCGGCCTTGTACTGGGTTTCGTACAGCTCGGCAAAGATGTCCTTGAAGCGGTGGTCGTAGGTCTTGGAGATGGTGTCCTTGGTGGAGAACCACAGATCCTGCTTCACGCTCAGCGCGTACTGGAAGCAGCTGTGCGCAAAGGACGCGATGCTCTTGTCCGTGTTGTGCTGGCCCTGAATCACGCCTGCGCCGGTGAAATTCATGATGGTCTGGCGGGTTTCGGTGCCGTCCTCGGCGGTGAACACAATCTCCGCCTTGCCCGCGCCGGGCACGCGCAGCTCGGTGTTCTTGTACACATCGCCGTAGGCATGGCGCGCGATGGTGATGGGCGCCTGCCACGTGCGCACGCTGGGGCTCACGCCCTTCACCAGCACAGGCGCGCGGAACACCGTGCCGTCCAGAATGGCGCGGATGGTGCCGTTGGGGCTCTTCCACATCTGCTTGAGATTGTATTCCTCCACGCGCTGGGCGTTGGGGGTGATGGTGGCGCACTTCACGGCCACGCCGTACTTGAGGGTGGCATTGGCGCTGTCCACGGTCACCTGATCGTCGGTCTCGTCGCGGTGCTTCAGGCCCAGATCATAATATTCGGTCTTGAGATCCACATAGGGCAGAATCAGCTTGTCCTTGATCTTCTGCCAGAGAATGCGGGTCATCTCGTCGCCGTCCATTTCCACCAGCGGGGTGATCATGCGGATTTTTTCCATATCTGTATATCCATCCTTCCATAGGCAATTTGCAAAAAAAGAGCAGAAACATCGTATCAGTTTTGCATACAGTTTGCAAGCGAGGTACACAGAAAGAACAGGGTGGCCGCCTGCGGCGGCGGTGAAATCCGCCTGCGGCGGGTGAAATCCGCCTGCGGCGGGTGAAATCTGCCTGCGGCAGGTGAAATCTGCCTGCGGCAGGTGAAATCCGCTGAAGCGGGTGAAATCTCCTGCGGGGCAGGAGACGTTCAGTTAGCTGTTCCATAGAGGGAAAGCATTGTTTTTCCGCTGTATTCTGTTGACAACCCTATTTCCGCGTGGTACAATCTGCACATCAACTGAATACCCACCCCAAAGACGATGATGAAGACGGTCGAAGCAAATGCTTTCAGAGAGCCGGTGGTTGGTGCAAACCGGCAGCGGATGTTTCAATTGGCCCATCCCTTCTGAGTTGAAGATCTGAAAAGTTCCAGTAGGGTCTTACGTGAGGCTGCGTGAATGCACAGGGTTTGATGGAACCCGTTGAGTGGCGGCATGGCCGCAATTTGAGTGGTACCGCGAGTGTTATGTACACCCGTCTCAAAGCAAGGAGCTTTGGGGCGGGTTTTTCTGTAAAAGCAAGGAGGTTTTCCGGAATGAACCAGACCGAACAGCATGTGCAGGATATCGCCCTTCGTATCCGGGAGATGCGCCACATCATGGGCTATTCCACGCTGGAAATGGCCCTGCGCACCCAGCTGAGCGAGGCGCAGTACAAAGAGTATGAGGACGGCAAGGTTGACCTGCCCTTTTCCTTCATCCACAAGTGCGCGCTGGCCTTTGGCATTGAACTGACCGACCTGCTGGAGGGCTACAGCGCCCACCTGTCCAACTACACCGTCACCCGCAAGGATCGCGGCGTGACCACGGCTGCCGAAAACGGCAAGCGCATCCAGAACCTGGCGCCGCTCTTCCGCCAGAAACTGGCCGAGCCCTACTGGGTGCGCTATGAGTACCTGCCCGATCAGCAGGACAAGCCCATCCAGCTGGCCACCCACTCCGGCCAGGAGTTCGACCTTGTTTTCAAGGGCTCCCTCAAGGTGCAGATCGGCGAGCATGTGGAAATCCTGAACGAAGGCGACAGCATCTACTACGATTCCGCCACGCCTCACGGCATGATCGCCGTGGGCGGCGAGGAGTGCCTGTTCCTGGCCATGGTTCTGCACGGCAAATCCACGGCTGCCCCCGAGGTGCAGGAGAAGAACATGCCCGTCTCCCGCACCGACGAGGAGCTGTGCTGCCAGAAGTTTGTGCTGCCTGAGGAGGACGAAAACGGCACCCTCAAGTCCATCTCCTTTGCCAACGAGGACAGCTTCAACTTCGGCTTCGACATCGTGGACGCCGTGGCCCGCAAGGACCCCGAAAAGCTGGCCATGCTGCACATTTCCCGCGAGAAGGAGGAGCGCCGCTTCACCTTCAAGGATATCAAGGATCTGTCCAACCAGACCGCCAACTATCTCACCTCGCTTGGCGTCAAGAAGGGCGACCGCGTGATGCTGGTGCTCAAGCGCAACTGGCAGTTCTGGCCGGCCATGGTGGCGCTGTGCAAGATGGGCGCCATCGTGATCCCCGCCACCAACCAGCTGGTGGCGCACGACTTTGAGTACCGCTTCCAGGCCGCGGGCGTGAGCGCCATCCTCTGCACCGCCGACGGCGATGTGGCCCGTCAGGTGGATCTGGCGCAGGCCAACAGCCCCACGCTCAAAACCAAGATCCTCGTGGGCGCGTCCCGCGAAGGCTGGCACGATTTCAACGCCGAATTCGGCCTGTTCAGCCGCCGCTACCTGCGCACGGACGACACGCCCTGCGGCGATGAACCCATGCTCATGCTCTTCACCTCCGGCACCACCGGCTATCCGCGCATTGCCACCCACAGCCACAAGTACCCGCTGGGCCACTATGTGACGGCCAAATACTGGCACTGCGTGCACCGCAACGGCATCCACTTCACCATCTCCGATACCGGCTGGGGCAAGGCCCTGTGGGGCAAGTTCTACGGCCAGTGGCTGTGTGAAGGCGCCGTGTTCACCTACGACTTTGACCGCTTCGACGCGGCGGATATCCTGCCCATGTTCGGCAAGTACCACATCACCACCTTCTGCGCGCCGCCCACGATGTATCGCATGATGATCAAGGAGGATCTGACCCAGTACGATTTCTCCTCCGTCGTGCGCGCCACCACCGCCGGCGAGGCCCTCAACCCCGAGGTCTATTACCAGTTCGAAAAGCTCACCGGCCTGCAGCTCATCGAGGGCTTCGGCCAGACCGAAACCACCCTGTCTATCGCCAACCTGGTGGGCAACGCCCATAAGGTGGGCTCCATGGGCAAGGCCAGCCCGCTGTACGATATCGCCCTGCTCGACCCCGACGGCAATCCCGTCGCCTCCGGTCAGAATGGCGAAATCTGCATCCGCATCAGCGAAAAGGTGCCCTGCGGCCTGTTCATCGGCTATTATCAGGACGAAGAAAAGACCGCGTCCGTCATGCACGACGGCTGGTACCACACCGGCGACGTCGCCTGGAAGGACGAGCAGGGCTACTTCTGGTACGTCAGCCGCGTGGACGACGTCATCAAATCCTCCGGCTACCGCATCGGACCGTTCGAGATCGAATCCGTCATCATGGAGCTGCCCTATGTGCTTGAATGCGGCGTAACCGGCGCGCCCGACGAAGTGCGCGGCCAGGTGGTCAAGGCCTGCATCGTGCTCACCAAGGGCACCGAAGGCACCGACGACCTCAAGCGCGAAATCCAGACCTACGTCAAGCAGCACACCGCGCCCTACAAGTACCCCCGCATCGTGGAATTCCGCGATTCTCTGCCTAAGACCATCAGCGGCAAGATTCAGAGGAACAAGCTATAAGGGGACGATAGGGGACGCTGGGCTCTGCCCAGACCCGGCAGGGGCTGAGCCCCTGCACCCGCACACCGCACACCTTTTAGGTGTGCGGTGTTGGTGTATGTTTGGGGTTGGATCTAAGACCGCCGCTCCTCGGAAGGAGTCGCGGCTCGCTTGACGGTACGCTTCTTCTTGTTTGTTGGATGGTAAAGACCGCCCCTCCTCGGAGGGAGTCGGGGCTCGCTTGAGTGCAGGGGGAACGCGCCTGCAGGCGCTACACCTCATCAGTCCCTCCGGGACAGCTTCCCCTCAAGGGGAAGCTCGAGGGCTTGGCTGCATGCCTCACATGCGTGTTCTAACAGGCTTATTTTGCTGGAAAGAAAGCGCACGCCTTCCAGCTTCCCCTTGAGGGGAAGCTCCCGCGTAGCGGGTGATGAGGTGGCCAGTTTCTCGCCAAGTCAACATCAAAGCAACACGCCGCCAACGGGCGCACACGCAGGTGCGCCCCTACAAGGCAGCTGAACCTGTCCACCTTACAAACACAACCCCGGTACCACAGTAGGGGCGCACCTATGTGTGCGCCCGTGCACGAACGTCCCGGAAGAAACCTTACCCCTTCCCCGCACAAGCAGCCAAAACCCCCTCAACTGTCAGCCGAAGGCTGGTGTTGATGGGGTTTTTGCGTCTTCATCGGCGACACAATAAACAAAAGCAACCCGAAAGAAAGATACACACAACTCGCAGGGGTCCAGAGGTTCCCCCTGGTCGGAGAAAGGGTCAGGGGATCCAAGGGGTATAGGGGAAACCTCGATGTTTCCCCTGTACCCCTTGGCCGCCGGAGGCATCTCCTGTTCCTCGTCAGCTCAACTCCATATCCTCATGCATCCGCCAAAGCGAAAATATCACCCCCGCAAAACCATTTGACCATTCGCCCCACTCCACGTATAATCATTCTCATCAAACCCACCGGAGGTTCCACCCCATGCCCATCACCCGCGAAGAACGCCTCAAACGCACCGCGCTCCTCCTTACCGAAGAACAAATGGAAAAACTCCGCACCGCGCACGTCATGCTGCTTGGCCTGGGCGGCGTGGGCAGCTATGCCGCCGAAGCCCTTGCCCGCAGCGGCGTGGGCAAAATGACCATCGTGGATAACGATGACGTGGCCGTCTCCAACCTCAACCGCCAGCTTCCAGCCCTTTCCAGTACCATCGGCAGATTAAAGGTGGACGTGGTGGCCGAACGCCTGCGCGATATCGCCCCGGATATGCAGCTCACCGCCGTCAACGCCTTCTACCTGCCCGAAAACCCCGTGCCCATCCCCGATGACTGCAGCGTGGTGGTGGACGCCATCGATACCACATCGGCCAAACTCCACCTGGCCGAAGTGTGTATGCAGCGCGGCATCAGCATGATCAGCTGCATGGGCATGGGCAACCGGCTGGACCCCACCAAAATCGTCATCGGCGATATCTACGAAACCGCCGCCTGCCCCCTGTGCCGGGTCATGCGCCGCGAGCTTCGCAAGCGCCATATCCCGGCCCTGCGCTGCGTCTATTCCACCGAGCCCGCCCTCACGCCCCGCACGGATGAAACGGCGGAAACGCGCGCCACTGGCCGCCCGTCGCCGGGATCGGTCAGCTTTGTGCCGTCGGTCGCCGGGCTCTACCTGGCCTACGAGGCGGTGCGCATCATCACCCAAACAGAATTGTCAGAGAAATGACAAAAACAATGGTTTTTTGTCACTTTTCGTGATACAATAGAATTTGGAAGGCGTATGAACGCCCGAATGCTTGGAGGGTTCACATTGAATAAGGACATCATCATCATCGGCGGCGGCGTGGTCGGCTGTGCCGTGGCAAGGGTTCTGTCCCGCTACGATGCCAGCATCGCGCTGCTGGAAGGCGCCAGCGACGTTGCTGAAGGCGCCAGCAAGGCCAACAGCGGCATCGTGCACGCTGGCTTTGACGCGAAGCCCGGTTCTCTCAAGGCGAAACTGAACGTGAAGGGCGCGCAGATGTATCCCGCGCTGTGCGCTGAAGTGGATGCGCCCTATGGCCAGCCCGGCGCCATGGTTCTGGCTTTCAGCGAGGACGAGCGCCCCACCATCGAAAAGCTCTACGAGCAGGGCATTGCCAACGAAGTGCCCGACGTGCGCATTATTGAGCATGATGAAATTATGGAGCTTGAGCCCAATGTCAACCCGGACGTTGTGTGCGCGCTGTACGTGCCCACCAGCGGCCTCACCAGCCCCTATGAGCTCACCTGCGCCCTGGCCGACCACGCGGCGGTCAACGGCGTTGAATTTATCATGGACACCTTCGTGAAGGAGATCAAGCCTGTGGACGGCGGCTTTGTGCTGGATACCTCCAAGGGCGAGATGAGCGCGAAGATCGTCATCAACTGCGCCGGCGTGAACTCCGCCAAGCTGCACAACCAGCTGTCCGACAAGGAGCTCACCATCATCCCGCGCAAGGGCGAGTACTACCTGCTCGACCACACCAAGCCCCTGCAGTTCACCATGACCATGTTCCAGTGCCCCACCAAGATGGGCAAGGGCATCCTGGTCAGCCCCACCTGCCACGGCAACCTTCTGCTTGGCCCCACCGCCACCGATATCGAGGATGGCACCGCTGTGGAGACCACCGCTGAAGGCCTGAAGTGGGCCGCCGACGCCGCCCGCCTCACCTGGCCCAAGGAGAACCTGCGCACCGTCATCACCACCTTCGCCGGCATCCGTGCCCATGAAGTCAACGGCGACTTCGTCATCGGTGCTGTGGAAGGCTGCCCCGGCGCGTATGAGACCGTGGGCGTGGAAAGCCCCGGCCTGTCCGCCGCTCCCGCCATCGCCGAGTACCTGGCCGAGATGATCGTCAAGAACGAAGGCCTCACCGAAAAGGCCGAGTGGAAGCCCGCTCCCAAGCGCGAAAAGCCCTTCTACGCCATGACGCTGGAAGAACGCGTGGAGCTGGTGAAGCGCAACCCCATGAACGGCACCCTGGTCTGCCGCTGCGAGCAGGTGACCGAGGCCGAAATCCGCGCCGCCATCCGCCGTCCCGTGGGCGCCCGCACCATCGACGGCGTCAAGCGCCGCACCCGCGCCGGCATGGGCCGCTGCCAGGGCGGCTTCTGCAGCCCCCGTGTGCTGGAGATCCTGTCTGAAGAACTGGGCCTTGATCCCACCGAAATCACCAAGTGCGGCGGCAAGAGCAACCTGCTGGTTGGCACCATTGCCGAGGCTGCCGGAAAGGAGAATGCGTAATGCTTAGTCCCGAACTTCGCAGCCAGGTCAAGTATGTTGACGTGCTCGTGATCGGCGCGGGCCCTGCCGGCATGGCTGCTGCCATCGCCGCCAAGGAGGCTGGCATCGAAAACCTGCTGGTGCTGGAGCGCGAGCAGAACATGGGCGGTATTCTCCGCCAGTGCATCCATAACGGCTTCGGCCTGCACCGTTTCAAGGAGGAGCTGACCGGCCCCGAATACGCGCAGCGCGATATCGACAAGGTCAACGAGCTGGGCATTGAGGTGCGCACCGGCACCACTGTTCTTTCCGTGGACGAAAACCGCTTCGTCACCGCCATCAGCCGCGAGCACGGCGTGCAGCTGTTTGAGGCTGGCGCTGTCATCCTGGCCATGGGCTGCCGCGAGCGTCCCCGCGGCGCGCTGGCTACCCCCGGCACCCGCTGCGCCGGTATTTACTCCGCCGGCACCGCGCAGAAGTTTGTCAACCTCGAAGGCTACATGCCCGGCAAGCGCTGCGTCATCCTGGGCTCTGGCGATATCGGCCTCATCATGGCCCGCCGCATGACCCTGCAGGGCGCCAAGGTGCTGGCCTGCGTGGAGCTGATGCCCTTCTCCAGCGGCCTCAACCGCAACATCGTGCAGTGCCTGCAGGACTACGATATTCCGCTGTACCTCAGCCACACCGTCATCGACATCCAGGGCAAGGAGCGCCTCAGCGGCGTGACCGTTGCTCAGGTGGACGAAAACCGTCAGCCCATCCCCGGCACCGAAAAGCAGTTTGACTGCGACACGCTGCTTTTGTCCGTCGGCCTCATTCCCGAAAACGAGCTGACCGAGATGGCCAACGTGGAAATGAGCACCCTCACCTCCGGCGCCATCGTGGACGACAGCCTGCAGACCAGCAAGGAAGGCATCTTTGCCTGCGGCAACGTGCTGCACGTGCATGACCTGGTGGACTTTGTGTCCGCCGAGAGCTTCAAGGCCGGCAAGGCCGCTGCCGAATACGTGCAGGGCAAGAAGCGCACCGGCAAGTATGTCAACATGAAGGACGGCAACGGCGTGCGCGGCGTGGTGCCCCAGAAGCTGCTCATCCCCGATGACGAAGCGCAGACCGTGCAGATCATGTTCCGCCCCGCCGGCGTGTACAAGAACGCCACCGTGCGCGTGATGGACGGTGACCGTGAGATCGCCCGCCAGAAGAAGATGATCTTCACCCCCGGCGAAATGGCCGAGCTCAACCTCAAGCCCGAGGTCATTAAGAGCCTGAGCGGCGGCGACGTGACCGTTCAGATTGAGCAGTAAAGGAGGCAGACATATATGGAACAGCAGATCACTTGCATCAACTGCCCTGTCGGCTGCCGTATGACCGTTACTGTGGAAGACGGCAAGGTTGTCAGCGTGACCGGCAACACCTGCAAGCGCGGCGTGGCCTACGCTGAGCAGGAGTGCGTGGCGCCCCAGCGCATGGTGACCGCGGTGGTCACCGTGGCCGACCGCAAGACCCCCGTGAGCGTCAAGACCCGCACGCCCATCCCCAAGGCCAAGATCTTCGACTGCATGAAGGAACTGGCCGCCACCAAGGTTGTCGCTCCCGTGAAGATGGGCGATGTTGTTTGCCCCAACGTATGCGGCACCGGCGTGGATATTATTGCCACCAAGAACGTTGACTAACGAGGGGGTGACCCCCTCGACCCCGCACCGGGCACCCGAACGGGTGCCCGGGTCTTTTATGTTTGGGGCTGCATCTAAGACCGCCGGGGCACATGCGGGTGCCCCGGCTCGGTTGAGTGCAGGGGGTAACGCCGCTGCGGCGGCTACACCTCATCAGTCGGCAAAGCCGACAGCTTCCCCTCAAGGGGAAGCTTGCGCAGTTGGCTGCTACTCTTCATTGCGTTTTCTAACTTGCTTATTTTGTTGGAAAGAAAGCGAACGCCTTCCAGCTTCCCCTTGGCAAGGGCTGCCTGTCTGCGAAGCAGCCAGGCAGTTTCGCCTTTGGCGAAATGA
>JAQXJZ010000100.1 GCA_029009515.1 bacterium | reverse complement strand
GGGCGGCACCTGGATCGGCGCTAACGCTGCCAAGGTTCAGGCCATGGACGAAGCCAAGAAGGCTGCTGTGAAGGACTTCATCCTGTTCTTCACCATGAGCGAAGAGTTCCTGTACACCTACGCCAAGGATTCCGGCGACTTCGTCGGCTCCAACGCTGTGGTTGAAAAGATCCTTGCCGAGGGCGGCACTCCCAACCCCTTCCTGGGCGGCCAGGACCACTACGGCATCTTCGCCGAGGCTGCCAATCTGGCCAACGGCTCCATCATGACTGACTACGACGAGAAGATCAACTCCCTGTGGTCTGACTACGTCACCACTCCCTACTCCAAGGGCGAAGTGGAACTGGATGCTGCCATCGCCGAGTTCAAGGCTCAGGTGTCCGCTCAGTTCCCCGAGCTGGTGGTTGAGTAATCAATCGCACTTGATTTGGCTGACAAACGGCTGAATAAGTAACGCTGGGGGCTGCCTCTGCTGCTCATATGAGAGGCAGGGCAGCCCCCTTTCCTGTCTTTTTCCGCTGCGCCCCCGCCGGGGTGAAAAAGATCAAAGGGGTGGAGACATGCAAAACCTGACCAACGCCAAGGCCGCTCCGGGCCACAAGCGCAAATCGATCAGCTATGATCGCTACGGCTATTTCTTCATCGCGCCGTTCTTCATCGTTTTCCTCATTTTCCAGCTGTATCCCATTTTCTTTACCTTCCGCACCTCTCTGACCGACGCTGCCGGCTGGAACAAGGTGCTGGACAACCAGATCATCGGTCTGGACAACTTCCGCAAACTGTTCGCCTTCGGCACCGATGTATCCAACTTCTTCTGGCAGTCCTTCGGCAACACGATCATCATGTGGATGTTCAACTTCGTGCCGCAGATTGCCATGGCGCTGATGCTGGCCAGCTGGTTCACCGATACCCGCCTGAGGCTCAAGTTTCAGGGCGCCTTCAAAGTGATGATCTTCATGCCCAACATCATTACCGCTGCTACCATCGGTATGCTGTTCTTCTCCTTCTTCAACTACCCCATCGCTCCCGTCAACACGCTGATGCAGCAGTTTGGTCTGCTGAGCAAGCCGTTTGAATTTTTCCGTTCCACCAACGCTGCCCGCGGCCTGGTATCCTTCATCCAGTGGTGGATGTGGTACGGCAATACCATGATCATCATGATTGCCGGTATTCTGGGCATCAACCCCGCGCTGTTTGAAGCCAGCCTTGTGGACGGCTGCTCGTCGCGTCAGGTATTTTGGAAGATCACCCTGCCGCTGATCAAGCCCATCCTTCTGTACAATCTGGTCACCAGCCTCGTCGGCGGTCTGACCATGTTCGATATCCCGCACCTGATGACTCAGGGCAACCCCAACTACACCACCAACACCGTTGCGCGCTTCATCTACCAGCAAGGCTTTGAAACGCCCAACAACTTCAACATGGCCAGTGCCGCGTCGGTCATCCTGTTTGGCATTATCGTCATCTGCTCGCTGATCCTGAATGCCATCATGAAGGACCGCGATGTGAAACCCGCGAAAAGGAGGGCCGGCAAATGAAGAAAATGCGCACCATTCTCTACATCGCCCTGCTGCTTCTGACGGTGGTTCTCATGTCCGTTCCCATGGCCACGTTTGAAGACAACTCCGCAGCCGCGCTGCAGGAGGACATTGACAAGTACACCGAGCGCGTCGAAAGCGCCGAGGCCAAGCTGCAGCGCTACATTGACAGCGGCAAGAAGCAGGAAGAGATCGACAAGCAGAAAAAGCAGGTCGAAAAGCAGCAGGCGAAGCTGGATGAACTGCTCCTGGAGCAGGAAGCCCTGGCCAAGCAGTCCGCTGCCAGCGGCCTGAAGTACGCGCTGCTGGGCAGCAAGCTGCCTGCCGAGCTGGAAATCAACATGCAGGTGGTCAACGAAAACGGCGGCATCTACCCCACCGATTTCTCCGTCTTCTATGCTGCCCGCTGGATTTCCGCCGCGCTGCTGGTGCTGGCTGCCGTGCTGGTGCTTGCCGCCGGCTGCAAGCCTGCCAGCAAGCTGTACACCTTTGCCAGCTTTGCCAATCTCATTGGCGTGCTGCTGCTGGCGTACTGCATCTTCCGTCTGGCTGCCATCCCGGTCAAGCTGCCCTACAGCAACCCCATCATGAACTGGCCGCTGGCCATCGCCGCGCTGGTTCTGCCCTGCGCAGCGCTGTTCCTGCACTGCTCCAGCGTGCTGGGCACCAAGCGCTCCATGCTGTACGTGCTGTGCACCTGCCTGTGCGTGCTCAGCCTGCTGCCGTTCTGGATCCTGATCGTCAACGCCACCCGCAACTCCCAGCAGATTCAGGGCGGCGTGTCCCTCATCCCCAGCACGTTCCTGCAGTATAACCTCACCGTTCTGCAGACCAAGAACTTCAGCGTTCTGGTCGGCTTCAAGAACAGCGCCATCATCGCCTTTGGCTCCACCATCCTCAGCGTTTACTTCTCCGCCCTCACCGCGTACGGCTTCACCGTGTACAACTTCAAGGGCAAAAAGTTCCTCTACGCTGTGGTCATGGCCATCATCATGATCCCCGGTCAGGTCACCGGCACGGGCTTCTACATGTTCATGTACCGCCTCGGCTGGACCAACAGCTACCTGCCGCTGATCATTCCCTCCATTGCTGCGGCTTCCACGGTGTTCTTCTTCCGCCAGTATCTGGCTGCCAACTTCCAGATTTCTCTGGTGGAAGCCAGCCGCATTGACGGCGCGGGCGAGTTCTACACCTACAACAAGATCGTCATGCCCATCATGGTGCCTGCCATGGCGACCATGGGCATCATGGCGGTCATCGGTTCCTGGAACAACTACCTCACGCCCCTTATGCTGCTCTCCGACCCCACCATGAAGACCCTGCCCATGATGGTCAAGGAACTGCGCGGCGACATCTACCGTACCGAGTTCGGCTCCATCTACCTCGGTCTCACCATGACGGCTCTGCCTCTGCTGATTGTGTACTTCTGCTTCAGCAAGTACATCATCGCCGGCGTAGCCGTAGGCGGCGTCAAAGAATAAGGGGGTGACCCCCTTAACCCGCTCTCCGGGCACCCGAAAGGGTGCCCGGGTCTTTTTTGTTTCGGGTTGCATCTAAGACCGCCGGAGCACGGAGGGTGCTCCGGCTCGGTTGAGCGCAGGGGGGTAACGCCGCTGCGGCGGCTACACCTCATCAGTCGGCAAAGCTGACAGCTTCCCCTCAAGGGGAAGCTCGAGGACTTGGCTGCCATTCTAACTTTCGTGTTCTAACAGGCTTATTATGTTGGGAAAAGCGCGCACGCCTTCCAGCTTCCCCTTGAGGGGAAGCTCCGCCGTAGGCGGTGATGAGGTGGCCAGTTACTCGTGGGCGAAAGCAATGGCTTGACGGCCGATACTGGCCTTGATTCCCTTGTTTATTGACGCCGTCGGGGCCCGCTCCGCTAGGGCCAGAGGATCAGGGGGGATTTCGATTTCCCCCCTTAGATCCTCTGGACTTTATACGGCCCAAATCCGGCACAAGGCCGGCTTTGGGCTTCGGGGCTGCGGTAGCCCGTCGGGCGGTCCGCGCCCCGCGGGGCGCAAGCGCACCCTACCGGTCACCCCCGAAAAACGAGGCGGGGGGGGCCCCCGCCCGCCCCAGGGGGGGAGTGGGGGG
>JAQXJZ010000099.1 GCA_029009515.1 bacterium | reverse complement strand
GTGAGGCTTACCACCCGTCAGACGGGCGTGATCAGCTACGCCGGTCTGGATGAACAGGCCCTGTGGGAAGGGGCGCGCCGTGCCTTTGCGCAGGCCGATCCGCCTGTGCCGGAGCGCTTCCGCAGCTTCCTGCCGGTGTTTCCGCTGGAGCTGATCGTCAACATGCCCTATCTGGGCAAGGCGGGCTTTTCACGCGATATGGACGATTATCACCGCCAGCTGAGCGAGGAATGCCCGGATTTGTACGCCGGTTTCAACCGCAGCCGCTGCTTCAAGGGCGATGAATTCATCGGCGGCGCAGTCACGGTGGATGAGGTGTGGGTCAGGCGCTTTCCGCAGTATCAGCCGTTTGCCGGTGAAAAGCTGTGCCTGTACCTGATTGGAGGAGGCCATCAGGGCGTGGCGGTGCCGGAGAGCATCTATCCCCTTGGCGGAGGCATCCTGCACAACGCTGAGCGCGAGCTGGGCATAACCGCGCGCTGCCGCCACTTCACCGCCTATCTGGAGCAGCGCCTGAAGATGGGCGATGCCTATGACGCGCTGCGCTTTGAGGAGGAATACCTCGCTCTGCATCAGCTGTCCACGCTGGCCATTTCGCAGAAAACGCTGGGCCGCATGATGCAGGACATGGCCATCGTGCGCGAGCTGAACCAGCCCGAGCAGCAGACCGAGCTGTTCACCGCCGAGGGAAAAAGCGCTGAGGACATCGCCCAGTATGTGCCCGGCCGCTACGCCTGTGATTTCTTTGAGGAAGAACCCGTCACCCGCCAGACGGCGCGCCTGATGCAATTGTATTTTGAGGGCGATGATTTTCAGAGCAATCTGTGGCTGCCCTGGCAGGACGCCAGCCAGTACCTCAACCGCAAGAACAAGACGCTGGATGTGCGCGCGCTGTGCGACGGCTTCCAGATTGCCCCGGCCACAGATGCGGACACGCGTGGCGGATGCTATCCCAACCGCGTCCGCCTGGTCACCGTGGTGGACCGCAGCCTGCGCCTCATGGTGGCGCAGACGCTCAACAACCCGGCCTACGGCTCCGGCATGAACCCCATGGGCATGCTCAACAAGCTGGTGTTTCTCAAAAACAGCAGGGAGCTCATCGCCAAGGGTCAGCTGACCGTGGAAAGCCACACCATCGTCTGCGCCAACACCCGCGTATCCGAGGACGAGCTGCTGCGCATGCGCGCGCTGGCGCAGTGGCAGGAGAACAAGGGCCGGCTGATTGACGCCATGTACCGCCGCGAAAGCGCCCTTTCGCAGATGCAGCCGGGATCGCTGGCCTACGAGCGCGCCAGGGACGTGCTGGACGCCAAGGTGGAGCGGTTGCAAACGTTGGTGCGGCAGTCGCCCGTTACCTGCGCACAGCGCAGCGGCTACGACGGCGACATCGCGTATCTCACAAAGCTGTCGCAGAGCCGCGAGGGCATCCGCGTGATGGACGCCGATCCGCAGCGTGAAAAATGCGTGGAAACCGGCTTTGCCATGCGTGCCAGGGCGCGCACCGTGAACCTTTCGGATGTGTACCGCAAACCCGGCCGCGAGGCGCCGCCCCCCAAAAAGGAGCCGCCGCGCCGTCAGCAGGCCGCCAACGGCCAGTGGTTTGAACAGATGGATTTTCTGGCAGCCATTCCCAAAGACGACGAAGAATAAAGGAGGAACCCACCATGAGCCTGACGCCCCATGACATTGCCAAAATGCTGGATCACAGCACCCTGCAGCCCTTCCTGACCGAGGCCGACATCCGCCATGGCTGCGAAGTGGCCCTCAAGTACGACACCGCCAGCGTCTGCGCCCGCCCCGGCGACATGAAGATTGTGGCCGAAATGCTCAAGGGCAGCGATGTGAAGGTGTGCACCGTCATCGGCTTCCCGCACGGCAACCACACCACCGCCATCAAGGTGGCCGAGGCTGAGGCCGCGCTGGACGACGGCTGCGTGGAGCTGGATATGGTGATCAACTTGGGCAAGATGATTGCCGGCGACGAGGCCTATGTGCAGAACGAAATCAAGCAGATCGTGGATCTGGCTCACGCCCGCAATGCCAAGGTGAAGGTCATCATCGAAACCTGCTACCTCACCGACGAGCAGAAGAAGCGCGCCTGCGAGCTGGCCGCCGAAGTGAACGCCGACTGGGTCAAGACCTCCACCGGCTACGGCAGCGCCGGCTGCACCCTGCCCGACCTGCGCCTCATGCGCGCGGCCGTGCCTGCCAGCGTGCAGGTGAAGGGCTCCGGCGGCATCCGTGATCTGGACACCGTGCTGGCCGCCCGCCAGATTGGCGCAAGCCGCTGCGGCGTGTCTGCTACCGAGAAGATCATGCAGGAGGCCGAGGCCCGCTATGCCCGCGGCGAGCTGACCGAAGCGCCCGTGGGTGAAGTGGATACCACCGGCGGATATTGATTTGTGCAAATGAAAACCTGCCCTGCAGACTTGTGCTGCGGGGCAGGTTTTTGTATACAGTTTTTTGCGATCTTACTGAATCGTGCCGGTAAACTTCACCAGCGTGACCCCGGGCTGATTGAACAGCCTTCCGGGCAGCGGATATTCCGCGCAGTCGCTAATGCCCGGCGACACATACTGGTTGATGGAGTTCACCCTCTGCATGCCCACCAGCCCGTTATCGCCCGGGAACCAGCCCTTCTCCGGCACGTACACCGGCCCCAGTCCCGGCAGCCGCCACTGGCCTGCGCAGTAATGCCCGCACAGCAGCAGGCTGATGTTGCGGAAGTTGAACGCGCGCTTCTGATCCGCCCACTCCAGACTGGTGCGGATGTAGCCCGGCTGCAGCGGTACGTGGTTGACGGCGATCTGCAGATCCTCCGATAGCATCACGCGCTGCGCCTCCACCGTGCGCTGCATGGCCTCCTGACGGTACTTGAGCGACCGGTACGCCACGCCGCCCTGCGCCTCGTACTGCGTGCCGGCGGCTTCCATCTCCAGCTTTTGGTTTTCCAGGCTGGCCACCATGCCCTCGGCGTCCACATCGTACAGATACTCCGGCACGAACCACACCGTCTTTTTGCCCACCTGCTGCGCGATGGGCGCATCCAGATAAATGGCGCCCATCTTCTGCGCCGCGCGCACCCAGTCGCTGAGCGCTTCGGGCGTGCCCTGCGGCGTGGAGACCACCGGCAGCGGATCTTCATCGCCTGCGATGAAGTACACCGGCACGTCCTTGCGGATCTCGCCCAGCGTGTGAATGAGGGACAGGAGCGGCTCGTAATCGCCCTTGTAGCCCACCATATCGCCGCTGAGCACCACGGCGTGATAATTTTTGCCATAGAGCAGATCGCGCCACAGCTGCATATCGCTGCCCACGGGCGAGGCCTGCAAATCGCTGATGTGCAAAACCGTGAACCCCTCAAACGCCTTGTCCAGCCCCATGACGGATACCTTTTCCTCATGCAGCTCCACGCGGCGGTTGACGGCGTAGTTCATCACCAGCACCGCGCACAGCGCCGCCAGCAGCAGGATGACCACCATGGTCATGCACCCCGGCCCGCGGCGGCGCACCGGCTTGTCCGGCACAAAGATGTAGGTTGCCTTGCGTCTGCCCATGCGGATGTTCTCCCCCTGAAATCTCTTTTCTCCATCATAGGAAACAAGCGCTTGCAAGTCAACCGTTTTTTTGTAAAAACCTTTGCCTTGCAAGCATCTGCAAACGGTGATATGATAAACGAAAATCATTCATTCCATATACAAGGAGGTCTTTGTTCCTATGCAAAGCCGTCTCAACCGCGAAGAAGCCCTCGTGCTGCTCAAGACCTACAACAAGGAATCCTTCCACATCCAGCATGCCCTGACCGTGGAGGGTGTGATGCGCTGGTACGCACAGGAGCTGGGCTATGGCGAGGATGCCGATTTCTGGGCCACTGTGGGTCTGCTGCACGATATCGATTTTGAAAACTGGCCCGAGGAGCACTGCAAGAAGGCGCCGGAACTGCTCAGCGCTGCCGGTGTGGGCGAGGATATGATCCACGCCATCGTCAGCCACGGCTACGGCCTGTGCGCCGACGTCGCGCCCGAGCATCTGATGGAAAAGGTGCTGTTTGCCACGGACGAGCTGACCGGCCTCATCGGCGCGGCTGCGCTCATGCGTCCCAGCAAGAGCGTGATGGACATGGAGGTCAGCTCCCTCAAGAAGAAGTTCAAGGACAAGAAGTTCGCTGCCGGCTGCTCCCGCGATGTGATCACCCAGGGCGCGGAAATGCTGGGCTGGGAACTGCCCGATATGTTTGAAAAGACCATTCTGGCCATGCGCAGCTGCGAGGAGAGGATCCAGCAGGAAATGGCGCAGCTGTAAAAGGAGGATAACGCCATGCTCATCATCAAGGGCGGTCTGATTCACAACGCCATCGACCGCGAGCCCTTCATCGCGGACATCCTGATCGACGAAGGCAAGATTGTCAAGATTGAAAAAGAGATTGTTTCCGAAGGCGCGGAAGTGTTCGACGCCACCGGCCTGGAGGTCTACCCCGGCTTTGTGGAGGCGCACTGCCACACCGGCCTGGACGGCTACGGCATCGGCTATGAGGGCGCGGACTACAACGAGATGAACGACATCGTGGCCTGCCATCTGCGCGGCATGGACGGCATCGAGCCCCGTGATCAGGCGCTGGTGGAAGCCCGTGAGGCCGGCGTGACCACGCTGTGCGCGGGCCCCGGCAGCGCCAATGTGCTGGGCGGCACCTTTGTGGTGTACAAGCCCGTGGGCAACCGCATCGACAACATGATCGTCAAGCCCGAGGTGGCCATGAAGTGCGCCTTTGGCGAAAACCCCAAGCGCTGCTACCGCGAAAAGGGCAACTCCAGCCGCATGACCACCGCCGCCCGCCTGCGCGAGATGCTCTTCAAGGCGCGCGAATATCAGCAGAAGCTGGAACGCGCCGGTGACGACGCTGAAAAGCGCCCGGCCTTTGACATGAAGCTCAATGCCATGCTGCCGGTTCTGCGCAAGGAAATGCCGCTCAAGGCGCATGCCCATCAGGCGGATGACTTCTTCACCGCGCTGCGCATTGCGCGCGAGTTTGACGTGGACATCACTCTGGAGCATGTGACCGAGGGCCATCTGGTGGCGGACGAGCTGGCGAAGGAAAATGTGATGCTGGCCGTTGGCCCCACGCTCACGCATGCCACCAAGTTTGAGCTGCGCAACAAGAGTTGGGAGACCCCCGGCGTGCTGGCCAAGGCTGGCTGCCATGTGTCCATCATCACCGATGCGCCGGTGATTCCGCAGAAATATCTGCCGCTGTGCGCGGGTCTGGCCGTGAAGGCGGGCATGGATCCCTTTGACGCGCTCAAGGCCATCACCATCAATCCGGCGGAGCACGCCCGCGTGGCGGATCGCGTGGGTTCGCTGGAGGTTGGCAAGGATGCGGATGTGGTGGTGACCAATGGGTGTCCGTTTGAGGTGAGCACCGAAGTGAAGGCTGTGTTTATTGACGGCGTTCGGGTGTGAGGTTTTTCTTTTGGGGTTGAGCTGACGAGGAACAGGGGGTGCCTCCGGCGGCCAGAGAGATCAGGGGGAACGTCGAGGTTCCCCCAGACCTCTCTGGACTCTCCTGACCCCCTCCCCGACCAGGGGCAAGCCCCTGGACCCCTGTGAGTTGAGTGCATCTTGCTTTCGGGTTGCTTGTGTATATTG
>JAQXJZ010000098.1 GCA_029009515.1 bacterium | reverse complement strand
ATCAGAAGGGGCGTGGTTTCGCTCTGGCCAAAGCCTTCGTGAATCTTGATACCGGTGTGCTTCAGGAACTGCTCGTACACCTCGGGGTTGAGAGGCTCGCCGGCGGTGTTGGCCCAGCGCAGGCTGGACAGGTCGTACTTGTCCAGATCCTCCTTGATCATGAAGCGGTACACCGTGGGCGGCGCACAGAAGCTGGTGACGTGGTACTTGGAAATCATCTCCAGCAGATCCGCCGCAATGAAACGGTCAAAATCATACACAAACAGCGTTGCGCCGCAGATCCACTGGCCGTACAGCTTGCCCCAGCCAGCCTTGGCCCAGCCGGTATCGGCCACGGCGATGTGGATGTCCTGATCGCCCACGTTGTGCCAGTAGAAAGCGGTCACGGTCTGGGCGATGGGGTAGGTCCAGCTGTGGGCGGCCATCTTGGGCATGCCGGTGGTGCCGGAGGTGAAGTACATCAGCATGATGTCGTCGTTCTTCGGCAGATCCTCGGGCTTGTCCCAGATCTCGCTGGCGTTTTCCATCTCGCGGTCAAAGTTGACAAAGCCTTCGCAGTCGCCCAGGGTGAACAGGGCGGCCAGCGTGTCGCACTCCGGCGCGGAGGCCAGCACGTGCTGCTGCACCTCGGGCTCTTCCACGCAGATGATGGCGCGGGCGCTGGAGGCCTGCACGCGGTAGACGATATCCTTCTTCTGCAGCTGAGCAGTGGCGGGAATGAGCACGCAGCCCACCTTGAGCAGCGCAACAGCGGCCACCCAGTACTGCCAGCGGCGCTTGAGCATGAGGATGACGGGATCGCCCTTTTTGAGGCCGTGCGCCTTGAACACATTGGCGGCCTGATTGCTCATGCGGCTGATATCGCCAAAGGTGAAGGTGCGCTCGTTGCCCTTCAGGTCGCACCAGATGAGGGCGCGCTTGCGGGGCGTGAGGCGGGCATATTCATCCACCACGTCGTAAGCGAAGTGGAACTGTTCGGGAACGTTGAGGTAAAAGTGTTTTTCAAAATCCTCCTGAGAGGTAAGGTCGGTCGGTATATAACGATCTGCAAGCATGTTCTGATAAACTCCTTCGGTCGGCTCGCGGGCCGTCCTTCAGCTTTAGGGAATCACGATGGCCAGGAAATGCACGGGCTCGTCGCCGATGGCCTCCATGGCATGGGGCGCGCGGGAATCGTAGTACGCGCTGTCGCCGGGGTTGAGGATGATATCATTCTTGCCCACCACCAGGTGCATGGTGCCGGACAGGATGTAGTCAAATTCCTGGCCGTCATGGCTGTTGGGGGTCAGCATCTTGTTGTCCTCGGGCTGCACGGTGACGTACATGGGCTCAATCTTGCGGTGGATAAAGTTATACGCAAGGTTCTTGTACACGTACTGGTCGTGGCAGTCGGTCTCGTGGCCCTTGCCGGCGCGGGTGACGCTGAGGGTGTTGAGCCTCGGGGTCTGGCCGGTGAGCAGTTCGGTCATGTCCACGCCCAGCACGTCGCTGAGCTTGACCAGAAAGCTGATGGACATATCGGCTTCGCCGGATTCATATTTGCGGTATTCCTCTACGGACACGTTGAGCATTTCGGCCATCTGCTCAACGGTGTAGTCCGAGCTATCTCGAAGGTCCTCGATGCGCATGGCGATCTGCTTCATAGAATCGGACATAACGGGTGCGCCTCCTTTGACCCACCGGTGTGGGTGATTGGGTTATTGTATCATATTTCCGGCGCAGGCTCAAGCACGCCTTGACGGAAGTACAAAATACGTGTAAGATGAACCATAGCAACCGATGCGTTACCAACAACTGTACATAGAAAGAAGGGGAATGCACCATGGGTTTCAGGAAGGATTTTATCTGGGGCGCGGCGACGGCCTCTTATCAGATTGAAGGCGCGGCGTACGAGGACGGCCGCGGCAGCAGCGTGTGGGATCGTTTCTCCCATACGCCCGGCAAGGTGCTGGGCGGACACACCGGCGATGTGGCCTGCGATCATTATCATCTCTACAAGGATGACGTCAAGCTCATGCAGGAGATGGGTATCCGCAACTACCGCTTCTCCGTGGCGTGGCCGCGCATTCTGCCCGAAGGCACCGGCGAGGTCAACCAAAAGGGCCTGGATTTCTACGACAAGCTCATCGATGAGCTGCTGGCCCACGGCATCCGCCCCTTCATGACCCTCTTCCACTGGGATTACCCCAGCGCTCTGCAGGCCTGCGGCGCGTGGGAAAACCCCTACAGCCCCGTGTGGTTTGAAAACTACGTGTCCATCTGCGCCCGCCGTTTTGGCGACCGCGTGAAGGACTTTATCACCCTCAACGAGCCGCAGTGCTTCATCGGCCTTGGCTATGGCAACGGCAAGCACGCGCCCGGCCTGCTGCTGCCGCCCAGCAGCACCGTGCCTATCGCGCACAACGTGCTCAAGTCCCACGGCATGGCGGTGCGCGCGCTGCGCAGCCTGGTGCCCGGCTGCCGTATCGGCTACGCACCCTGCGGCGATCCCTGCGTGCCCGCTACGGAAACCGAGGCGGATATCGCTGCCGCGCGCAAGGCGTACTTCACCGTGCCGCCGGAGGAAAACTGGCTGTGGAACATCTCCTGGTGGAGTGATGCGCCCATGCTGGGTCAGTACCCCGAGGAGGGCCTGAGCCGCCTTGGCAAGTACCTGCCCGCCGGCTGGGAGAAGGATATGCCCCTCATCCATCAGCCGCTGGACTTCTACGCCCAGAACATCTACAACGGCCGCATTGTCCGCGCCGCCGACAACGCCCTCGGCTATGAGGAAGTCTCCAAGGCGCCCGGCGCGCCCAAGACCGCCATCCAGTGGTACATCACCCCGGATGCCCTCTACTGGGGCCCGCGCTTCCTCTACGAGCGCTACAAGACCCCCATCATCATCACCGAAAACGGCATGTCCTGCCACGACGCCGTGTCCCTCGACGGCAAGGTGCACGACCCCAACCGTCAGGACTACCTGCACCGTTACCTGCTGGCCTACCGCCGCGCCGCGGATGAAGGCGTGGATCTGCGCGGCTACTTCCAGTGGTCGTTCCTCGACAACTACGAGTGGTCCGAGGGCTACAACGAGCGCTTCGGCATGGTCTACGTGGACTACGCCACCCAGAAGCGCACCGTGAAGGACTCCGCCTACTGGTACAAGACCGTCATGGAGACGAACGGCGAATGCCTCTAAAAGGACGAGCGCAGGGAGGCGCTGCCTCCCTGCACCCACCGCCAGGGATTTCATCCCTGGACCCGTTTCTGAGGCCCATTTCATGGGCCTCAGGGGCGGTTTTTTTGTGTTTGGGGCTGTGGCTGTACCGCCCCGTACCCGCGCCAATCTCGAGAATGCGCATACCGGGCTTCAGATACTTCTCCACATACCGCATGGTGGTCAGATACTCCACCATCCCGTTTTTCGACCGCAGCCGCCCATCCTCATCATAGCTCTCATAATCATTCTTCAGAGCCTCCAACATATCCATACCATATCTCCTTCCCTGAGGCCGCAAAGCGGCCTCAAAACACGGGATTCCAAAGGGGCTTAGCCCCT
>JAQXJZ010000097.1 GCA_029009515.1 bacterium | reverse complement strand
CTGACCGACGAGCAGTACGCCGAGATGATCGAAAAGCTCAAGGCAGAGCTGTAAGCTGCGAGGGAACGGTGGGCTCTGCCCACACCCGCTTAAGGGGCTAACCCCCTTAAGAATCCCGTAAATTGAGGCCGTGTTATGCGGCCTCAAAGTTTTTTATGCAGTTTTCGCCATTTCCTTCGTCTATATAGGTGAAAGGAGTGAGGATGGGCTTGAACGCAAGGCAGACGGACAGCCGTTTGGAATTGGAACGGCTCATGGAACAGTACGGCAGCGGGCTTTTGAGAATGTGCGCGCTGTATCTGAAAGATGCGGCGCTTGCGCAGGACGCTGTGCAGGAAACCTTTCTCAAGGCATATCGGCATTGGAATGATTATCGCGGAGAGGCTGCGGAAAAGACATGGCTGACGAGCATTGCGCGCAATGTGTGCCGTGATCTTCTGCGCACCGCATGGTTTCGCCATCAGGATCGCCGGTTGGATTTTGACGCTCTTCCCGAACAGCCTTCCGCTTTTGTCTTTCCGGACAACACCATTCTCACCGAGGTCATGCGCCTGCCGGTCAAGTACCGCGAAGTGGTGCTTCTGCGCTATTATGAGGGCTTGAAGCTGAAGGAGATCGCCAGTGTGCTTCAGCTATCCGAAGGCAGGGTACGCGGACGGCTGAACCAGGCCAACAAACTGCTCAAGCGCAGGCTGAAGGGGTGGTATGATGAAGAAGAATGAATTTCAGACCATTGTGGATCAGAACCTTTCCAGCCTTGTATGGGATGAGCACCGCCGTGCACGCGTGTGGCATGCCATTGACAAGGAGGAAAGACCTGTGAGAAAGCTTTCGACAACGTTTATTCTTGTGGCGGCAATTCTGTGCCTCAGCATGACAGCGCTGGCTGCCGGGCTGATGTTCTCACCCGAATACGAAACAGGCAAGATTGCCGACCAGGCCCTGCTGAAGATGTACGGTCTCAACGCCGAGGTACTCAGCCTGTTCCGGCGTGAAATCATCGAGCATGACGACGGAACCGCTACGGTCACCTATTCGCCTCCGGAAGCCGATTTTCCCGCCGCGCAGATGGGCTCCTACACGGTGCAGGTGGAGCGCGGCAAGGCGACTGCAAGCTGGTCCAACGACGGAAAGGAGACCAGCGGCGGGCTGATGGCGGAAGCCTTCGGCACAGAACAGCTTACGATGCTTACCTATGATTACGCCAACACCATGCAGTTGCTTTACGACGCCGGTCTTTTGGCTCCGCGCTCCCCCATCGCCACGCCCAATCCGCGTTTGCAGGGCGAAATCGTCTGGACGGAAGAGGATCAGGCCGAGGCAGACACAGCGCTGGAACAGGCAAAGCTGGCTGACGAACAGCGTCTGGCTGGGATCGCAAAGGCAGAGGCCATGGGAATCATGAACGTTCAGGAGGCCGTCGAGCTGGCAAAGAAGGCCATTGTTCAGGAATACGTCCTCAACGCTGATCAGCAGAAAAAGCTGTGTTGCGAACCGGACAGCACCGTGGCGCTTTTCGACGACAATCAGCCTGCGCTGAACCTGCTATTCTGGCTGTGGCAGAAGGAGGACGGCAGTTTTACCGAAAAAGACGGCTCATACTGGGTGACCATCAACCTGAGTACGGGCATGATCGACCAAATTCTCTACGAAACCGGTCTGGCTGGAAACGGCTGATATACGAAAATGGAGCGTCGCGGTGACGCTCCTTTTGCTTATGTCGTTTTAGCGCTTGATGACAACTGCCATGGGCTGCATGCCTTCGATGGAAGCATTCACCTTCAGGCCGTCCGCCTTGTCGGCAGGCACTTCCAGCACAGCCTGGGTGCGGCCGAGGGTGATCACGTCGCCCGGGAACATGGTGATGTAGCGGGAGATGTGCACCAGCACGTCCTCAATCTGAGACAGGTAATCCTGCATGCTGGCGGTCACGGTTTCAAAGCCTTCCGCACCGATGGAGAGCTTGGCGTCCTTGGCGGGCGCGGTTTCGCTCTTCTCGCCCATGGCCTGATAGCCATCGCCCCAGCGGCCGTACACCTGCAGCAGGCCGGCTTCCTGAGGAGCGAGGGGCTCCACCAGTTCATCGCGGAAGGAATCATCGCACACGCAGATGGAGGGATAATAGCCGCCGATGTACTTGTGCGCATCCTCCCTGGACACCTGAGAGGCAACCTGATTGATGGTGGCGGTGATTTCAACGCTCACCTTCAGGCTGGTGGCGCGCTTGGCCAGCTGGATGGTATCCGGCTTCACGGCCAGCACGGTGGCGGGCGCATTGAGGAAGCGGGTTTCCAGCATTTCGCGCAGGCCTTCCACCTCGCCAGCCTGACGGTAGTTGCCGTAGCAGGTCCACACGTTGTAGCTCTTCTTGGGATCAAACTCGAAGG
>JAQXJZ010000096.1 GCA_029009515.1 bacterium | reverse complement strand
ATGCGCGACCCCGCCATGTACCGCATCCTGTACAAGGAGCACTGGCGCACCGGCAGCAAGTGGTGTATCTACCCGATGTACGACTTTGCGCATCCTATCGGCGACGCGCTGGAGGGCATCAGCCACAGCCTGTGCTCTCTGGAGTACGAAATTCACCGTCCCCTGTACGACTGGGTGGTGGAAAAGAGCGCGCACATGCTGCCCGCCAAGCCCCGCCAGATCGAGTTTGCCCGCCTGAACATGACCCAGACCGTGATGAGCAAGCGCAAGCTGCGCGCACTGGTTGAGGGCGGCTATGTGCGCGGCTGGGACGATCCCCGCATGCCCACCCTGAGCGCCCTGCGCCGCCGCGGCTACACCGCCGCCGCCATCCGCGATTTCATCAGCCGCATCGGCCTGAGCAAGGCGGACTCCACCGTGGACGCCGCGCTGCTGGAAGCCTGCGTGCGCGATGACCTGGGCCAGAACGCCGCCCGCGCCATGGCCGTGCTCAACCCCATCAAGGTTGTGTTCACCAACTGGCCCGAGGGCGAAACCAAGACCATCGAGATGGAAAACCATCCCGACCGTCCTGAAATGGGCACCCACACCGTCACCTTCGGCCGTGAGGTGTACATCGACGCCGACGACTTCATGGAGGTTCCCGCCAAGAAGTTCCAGCGCATGTATCCCGGCTTTGAAGTCCGCCTCAAGGGGGCGTACATCGTCAAGTGCGAGGACTGCGTGAAGGACGAGAACGGCAACATCGTGGAAGTGCACTGCACCGTGGACTTCGACTCCGCCTCCGGCACCCCCGGCGCCGACCGCAAGATCAAGGGCAAGGTGCTGCACTGGGTATCCGCCATCGACGCCGTGCCTTTCGAAGCCCGTCTGTACGAGCCGCTGCTGGCTGACGAAGAGGAAGCCGAAGCTGCCGCCGAAGAACCCGCCGTGGAAGAGCCCGTGATCGAAGAAGCCGAGGACGCCGAAGAGGACGCCCTGACCCGCAAGGATTACGACTTCCTCAAGCAGCTCAACCCCAACAGCCTGGTCATCTGCAACGGCTTTGTGGAGCCCTGCGTGCTGGAGAGCGAGGCTGGCACCACCTACCAGTTCCTGCGCACCGGCTACTTCTGCAAGGACCCCGATTCCACGAAGGAAAAACCCGTGTTCAACCGCACGGTTGGTCTGCGCGATACCTTCGCCAAGCAGGTGAAAAAGTAAACATGCTTACCCAGCCGCCCTGTGCATGATGCGCAGGGCGGTTTTTGTGCTGGCTTTTGCACGCTGATTCTGATATACTGAAACCACCATTTCAGAGAGGGGAAAACACCACATGATCGACCTGAAGCAAAAGAAACTGTTTCTGCTGGATATGGATGGCACCATCTATATTGGCGACCAGCTTTTTGACGGCACCATCGATTTTCTCAACAAGGTAAAGGAGCGCGGCGGCAAGTACCTTTTCGTCACCAACAATTCTTCCCGCAGCGTCAACGCCTACGTGCAGCGCCTGGAGGGCATGGGCATTCCCGCCACGGCGGATGACTTCCTCACCTCGGTGGACGCGCTGATCTGGTACCTGCGCGGCAATGGCTTTGAGGACAAGCTGCTTTACGCCTCCGGCACCAAAACCTTCCGCGAGCAGCTGAGCGAGGCGGGCTTCCGCATCACCGATACGCTGGTGGACGGCATCGACGCCCTCATCAGCGGCTTTGACACGGAGCTGACCTTCCAGAAGCTGGAGGACTCCTGCAAGCTGCTGCTGGGCAACAAGGACCTGCCCTGGATTGCCACCAACCCGGACTGGGTGTGTCCCACCTCCTACGGCTCTGTGCCGGACTGCGGCTCCGTGTGCGAAATGCTCACCCGCGCCACCGGCTGCAGGCCCAAGTTCATCGGCAAGCCGCAGCCGGAGATGGCCCTGCTTTCCATGGAGCGCTACGGCTATACGCCCGAGGAAACCATGCTGGTGGGCGACCGCATCTACACCGATATCGCCTGCGGCGTGAACGCCGGCATCGATACCGCCTTTGTGCTCTCCGGCGAGGGAACCATGGAGGACATTGAGGAATTCAACATTCATCCGTCCCAGACATACCAGAACATTCGTGAAATCTTTCACTTGATGTAACGGCGTTTTGGCCGTATCTTTATCAGCATTGTCATTGACAAAGAATGGCTGTTGAGGTACACTGTTATTAAGGGAAATCTGCTGGTTAAGGCAGACAAACAAAAAAATAAAAGGAGAGACCACCATGAAAAAGATTCTGGCTCTGGTACTGTGCCTGATCATGTCCCTCGGCATGATGTCCAACGCGCTGGCCGTCAACGAGGATGTTGAAGGCAAGATCACCGTGTACACCTCCATCTACCAGTTCGTTATCGACATGATGAGCGCTGAGCTCAAGAACGAATTCCCGAACCTGGAAGTGGAATTTTTCTACGGCGGCACCGGCTCCCTGCAGACCAAGCTGACCGGCGAAATGGAAACCGGCACTCTGGGCTGCGACATGATGCTGGTTGCTGAGCCTGCTTACTCCCTCGAACTGAAGGAAGGCGAATGGCTGCATCAGTTTGAAGTGGAAGACGCCGACACCATGCTGCGCTTCCCCTACGACGAGGAGGGCTACTGGTATCCTGTCCGCGTTTGCAACATGGTTATCGCCTACAACCCCGAGCTCTACACCCCCGATCAGCTGCCCAAGACCTTCAAGGAGTTCGCTGAGGATCCCTCTCTGAAGGGCCTGATCTCCATGGGCAACCCGCTGACCTCCGGCACCACCATGGCTGCCGTGGCCGCGCTGACCGACAAGTACGGCTATGAGTACTTCGACGCCCTGGGCGCCAATGACGTGATGATCGAGTCCGGCTCCGTGGCGCTGGGCAAGCTGGAAACCGGCGAGTGCAAGGCCGTTATGATTCTGGAAGAATCCGTGCTGCAGGCCCGCAAGGAAAAGGGTTCCAAGATCGCCTGCATCTACCCCGAAGACGGCGTCATCCTGATCCCCTCCACCGCCATGATCGTGGCTGAGGAAAAGAGCGCCAACATGAACACCGAAGCTTGCGAAGCCGTGGCCAACTGGCTGCTGAGCGAGGCCGGCCAGAAGCTGATTCTGGAAGGCTACATGCACAGCGTGTTCGCCGGCATGAAGGAAGTGCCCTTCGACTCCGTTGACACCGACGGCCTCATCGAGAAGGACATGGGCGTTGACTGGGTTCGCTGCTACACCCAGCGCGAAGAAATCCGCACTGAGTTCCAGGAGCGCGTCACCGTCGAATAATTTTTGAGATTTCTCTTTCTGGGGGAAGCCGCCCATTCTGACGGCTTCCCCCAATGACTATCGCCTTTGATTTGAATCGATCTCTCGTTTGCAAGAGGAGTGTACTTGGATGCAGGTACAAACGGAAAAGAAAACCAGAAATGCCGCCGAGATCCGCTGCAAGATCGGACTGCTTATCTTTTTGCTGCTGGGCGCAGCTATGGTGGCGGCGGGCTGGTGGGGCATCAACCTGTACAACGAATCCGGCTTCGATCAGGAAGCCGCCTACGGCTATATCCACAAGCTGTCCGGCGAAGTGGACCGCTTGTATGAAAACGGCATTCTGCCCGTGATGAACGGGTTGGACGGCCAACTGAAAACCGCCATTGAGCTGCGCAGCCGCGAACTGCTTGTCAGCGCCTGGACGGACGCTGCCAAGGAGGATCGTACTGCCGCTGTTGATACATATCTTTCGAAAGCGGCTGATCCTGCCAGGGAGCAGATGGAGCTTTTGAGCGTGACCTATTCGGTCGCGGGTCCCAAGGTATCCTCCAAGGAGAAGAAGGCGATGGCCGCGCTGAGCGACGCTGAACGCGCGGATTTCCGCCGTCAGGTGCTTGCGGGCGTGGCGGATGAAACCTCCGAGCTGCCTGCGCTGGCCTCCGACGCCGTGGAGGGCGAGGAAGGGCTGGAGCGCGCGGGCATCCTGATGCAGCTGTTCCTGACCAGTGTCAATGGCAGCAGCGAACCCTTGAATGGCGACCACATCAACGGCCTGAAGAAGGCTGCCCGCAGCGGCGATGCACGCATCACCGCCTACGGCATGACGGCCGAGGGCGGCGTGTCGTGGCTGAGCCAGCTGGTGCTGTCCAATACCAAAACCATCATTCTGGCCGGCATCGTGCTGCTGTTTGATATCGTGCTGCTGTTCTTCCTGCTGAAGGCGGACAACAGCTGGCACATGGATATCAAGTGGATCGTCATCCTGATCATTGTGGATTTCCTGGTGCTGTTCCAGGTGATGCCGCTGGTATATCTGGTGATCAAGGCTTTCTTCCCGGAAGGCTCGTTCACCTTTGAGGTGTTCAAACGTCTCTATACCTATCCGATGAATCTTGGCGCGCTGTCAAATACGCTCATCGCTGCCGCCGCCACCATGGTGCTGGGCACGCTGCTGGCCTTCCCGCTGGCATGGCTGGTGGGCCGCACCAACCTGTACGGCAAAAAGTTCTTCCGCAGCCTGTTTGTGCTCACCTACATGGTGCCGCCGTATCTGGGCGCCATGGCGTGGCTGCGCCTGCTCAACCCCAACGTGGGCACCATCAACGTTGCGCTGCGCGTGCTGTTTGGCTTGAGCGACGCTCCCGGTCCGCTGAATATCTATTCTCTGGGCGGCATGATCTGGGTGCTGACCACGTTCTATTATCCCTATGCGTTCATCACCATCTCCCGTGCAATGGAAAAAATGGATCCCTCGCTGGAGGAGGCCAGCCGTGTGAGCGGTGCATCGCCCATCACGACGGTGTTCAAGATCACCCTGCCCATGATGACGCCCAGCCTCATCGCCGGCGCTCTGCTGGTGTTCGTTTGCGCAGCCAGCTGCTACGGCATTCCCTCCATCATCGGCGCGCCTGGCAAGGTGCACACGGTGACTACCCGCATCATCGAGTACAACGGCCTTGGCGCACAGGGCCTGAGCGATGCAACGGGCCTGTCGGTGTTCCTGATGGTGATCGCTATCATTGTGCTCTACATCTCCGACTTCGTGATTGCCAAGAAGCAGTATATCACCGTGTCCGGCAAATCCACCCGCCCCAACATCGTGGATCTGGGCAAGTGGCGCGTGCTGCTGACGGCTGCAGTGGGTCTGTTTGCCGTCATTGTCATCCTCATTCCCTTTGCCACCATCCTTATCACCTCTTTCAAGGTGGACCTTGGCAAGCCGCTGTTTGACAGCGCCAATTTCACCGTTAGCCACTGGCAGACCATCTTCAGCCGCTCTGAGACCATGACCTGCCTCAAAAACAGCCTCGTCTTCGGCGCTGTGACGGCCACGGTGGGCATTGTGATCGCCTGCACGATGAGCTATCTGCTGCAGCGTACCCGTATCCGTGGCCGCAAGATTCCGGATTTCCTGATCACGCTGGGCAGCGGCACGCCGTCGGTGGTCATCGCGCTGGGCCTGATCATGACCATGAAGGGCGACTTCGGCCTCAACATCTACAACACCGCCTACATCATGATCATCGCCTACCTCATCAAGTACCTGATGATGGGCATGCGCACCGTGGTATCGGCTATGAGCCAGATCCATGTGTCGCTGGAGGAATGCTCGCAGATTTCGGGCGCCAGCTGGTTTAAGACCATGTTCAAGATTACCGGCCCGCTCATCTTCCCCTCCATCGCAGCCGGCTGGTTCCTCATTTTCATTCCCAGCTTCTACGAGCTGTCCATGACCGCTCTTCTGTACTCCAACAACACCAAGACCATCGGCTTCCAGCTATATGAATACTGGACCTACACCAGCCAGCAGCAGGCTTCGGCCATGGCGTTCGGCATTCTGCTGATCGTGGTTGCCATCAACTTCCTGCTCAACAAGCTCACCAAGGGCGAGTTCTCCATTTGATGATAGATAGGGGAGAAGAAGATCTATGTCCAGCGTAACCATTCAGAATGTAACCAAGGCATTCGGCCCGACCGTTGTTTTGGAAAACTTTGACGCCGTGTTTGAAAACGGCGAGTTCATCACCCTGCTGGGCCCCTCCGGCTGCGGCAAAACCACCATGCTGCGCATCGTAGCCGGTTTTGAAAAGCCCACCAGCGGCAGCGTGATGTTTGATGAAAAGGTTGTTTCCAGCGATAAGGTGTTCCTGCCGCCGGAAAAGCGCGACATCGGCATGGTGTTCCAGTCCTACGCCGTGTGGCCGCACATGACCGTGTATGAGAATGTGGCTTACCCGCTTTCCATCAAGAAGGTGGACAAGGCTGCCATCAAGCAGAAGGTGGACCGTGTGCTGGCCGCCGTGCACCTCACCCAGTATGCCGATCGCATCCCCAGCCAGCTGTCCGGCGGCCAGCAGCAGCGCGTTGCGCTGGCCCGTGCACTGGTGGCTGAGCCTGCCCTGCTTTTGCTGGACGAGCCGCTTTCCAACCTGGACGCCAAACTGCGCGAGAGCATGCGCTTTGAAATCAAGGAGATCCAGCGCGAGTACGGCATCACCGTCATGTACGTGACCCATGACCAGACCGAGGCCATGGCCATGAGCGACCGCATCGTGGTCATCAACCGCGGCGTGATCCAGCAGGTAGGCTCTCCGCGTGAGATTTACAACAACCCCGCCAACCCCTTCGTGGCTGACTTCGTGGGCAAGATCGAGTTCGTAGAGGGCACGGTGAAGGACGGCTGGATTGAGCTGGACGGCTGCGGCCAGAAGCTGCCCTATGACGGCGATGTCAAGGGCCGCGTGATTGTGGGCATCCGCCCCGAGAACATCACCTATGCCGAAGAAGGCGAAGGCGAGCTGCAGGGCGTGGTGAAGAGCCACTTCTACCTGGGCGACGTGGACGACTGCCGCATCGATTTGGGTGAAGGCAAGGAAGTGCGCGTCATTGCCGATCCTTACGAGAGCAAGGGCGTGGAAACCGGCAAGAAGGTGTCCCTGAAGGTGCGCAGCTTCCTGGTCTACCCGCAGCAGGAGGACGGTCAGGACTTCCGCAAAATTTTGACTTAATCGGTATCAACCGCCGCAGGAATCGTACCCTGCGGCGGTTTTTCGCGCAAAAGCAAGGCTTGCAAAAGCGGCGTGCGCGTGGTATAATTATTCTGTTATGAACCGATATGGAGCGGTATCGAAGCGGTCATAACGGGGCTGACTCGAAATCAGTTTGTCGGAAACGACACGTGGGTTCGAATCCCACCCGCTCCGCCATAAAAGAACGCTGATCTTGATGCAAAGGTCAGCGTTTTTTCTTTGCCCGAAAAGCCTTGCACCGCAGGGGAAGCGCTTTCTCCCTGTTCTTTGGGTTCAACAGGAGATTAGCGATTGAAAATGCCGTTGAGCCTCAAAAGTAGCGTCCGTCCCTTGAAAATCAGGGGTAGGATAAGGTATAATAAGGCAACGCGCATCATGAACCGACCACGCAGCCGGACAGCGCGGCAGAAGGAGGAAGAACACATGAAGAAATGGATGGCGCTGCTGCTTTGCTGCCTGCTGTGCTGGTGTGCCGCGGGGGCGATGGCGGAGGAGCCGGTGACGCTGAATATATATGAGAATATATGTTATGATATTTACCCGAATGGTTATATCAGTAGTGAAAACCCTGGTGTTCTGGTTCTACATACGGG
>JAQXJZ010000095.1 GCA_029009515.1 bacterium | reverse complement strand
CAAGGGCAAGCGCTACAACCGCGAGACGCTGGAGGTCACCTACAAGGGCAAGTCCATCGCCGACGTGCTGGACATGACCGTGGAGGAGGCCATCCCCTTCTTCGAGGCGTACCCGCGCATCTCGCGCAAGCTGCAAACGCTCTACGACGTCGGGCTGGGCTATGTCCGGCTGGGGCAGCCCTCCACGACGCTCTCCGGCGGCGAGGCGCAGCGCGTCAAGCTGGCCACGGAGCTCTCCCGCTCCTCGACGGGCAGGACCTTCTATGTGCTCGACGAGCCGACGACCGGCTTGCACATGGCCGACTGCGAGCGGCTGGTCGCCGTGCTGCGCGAGCTGGCAAAGGGCGGCAACTCCGTGCTCATCATCGAGCACAACCTCGATGTCATCAAGGCGTGCGACTACGTCATCGACCTCGGCCCGGAGGGCGGCGACGGCGGCGGCACGCTGGTGTGCGAGGGCACGCCGGAGGAGGTCGCCGCGTGCGAAAGGAGCTATACCGGGCAGTTCCTCGCGCCCGTGCTCGCGCGCAGCAGGCGGGAGGCATGAGCCGGGGGCAGCGTTTTTTCGTCAAAGCAATGGAGAATCTGCGCTCTTTGACAAATAAATTGCTTTATTTTTCATGAGGGTTTGACATTTGACAGGCAAAGTGGTATATTGACTGTAATAGAAGCGGTCAGTAGCCGCTTCCTGCCGTAAAGAGCCTCCGGCTTGCCGAATGCTCCGATACCGCAGAAAAAAGGAGGAGTTTTCTATGCTTCAATCCCGTCGTGACTTCCTGAAAAAGACCGCCGTCCTGCTCGGCGGCTCCGCGCTCCTGAGCGGCGCGCCGCTCGCCGGCGTGCTGGCCGAGGGCGAGCCGGAGCGTCCCGCGCATCCCTTCCCCTACGCAGAGCTTGACCTTGACAGGGTCGAGCAGCTCGCCTACGAGGGCTACTTCGAGAACGGCTGCTGCTACGGCGTGGCCAAGGGCCTGCTCACCGAGCTGTGCGACAAGGTCGGCTTCCCCTACACGATGATTCCGCCGGAGATGTTCGCCAACGGCAAGGAGGGCTACACCGCCGGCACGCTGTGCGGCGCTCTGGGCGGCGCTGCGGGCGTCATCGGCCTGTGCTGCGCGCCGGACGACGCGCGCGCCATCACCAAGGAGCTGTTCGCGTGGTACACCTCCACGCCGCTGCCCATCTACCAGCCCGAGGGCGACGCCCCCGTGCAGACGATTTCCAACACGGTCAACTGCGTGGACTCCGTTTCCGAGTTCATGACCGAGGCCAGCGTCGAGCGCGCTGACCCCATCCGCAAGCGCCGCTGCGGCGGTGTGAGCGGCGACGTGGCCCGCAAGACGGCCGAGCTGCTCAACATCCACTACGGCTTCATGGCAGCTCCTGCCGTTGCGGAAGCCGAGACCGAGCTGGCAGCCAACGAGTACATCGGCGAGGCGAACGGCTTCGACGGCCCGATCAAGGTCAAGGTCACGATGGACGGCGACAAGATCGCCAAGATCGACGTGCTCTCTCACGGCGATACCCCCGGCATCTGCGATAAGGCGTTCAGCACGATTCCGCAGGCCATCATCGACGCGCAGTCCACGAAGGTGGATGTTGCTTCCGGCGCGACGTTCAGCAGCCAGGGCATCATGGCCGCGGTTGAGGACGCGCTGTCCAAGGTCGGCAAGTAAGCGGTTCTCCGACTTCTGCCGCCCCATCAACTGAATGAGTCGAAAGGATCCGGTTCGCGTTCGTGCGAGCCGGATCCTTTTTGGTGTCTTCATAGGGCGTATAATCTTGAAAAAACAGGCTTTCTGTACTTGAAATTCTCGTTTGATGGGGAAATCCGCAGTTGAAATTGACCTGTGAATCGGGCTGTTTGAGATGGGACGGAGGATCAAAAATCACATCACTGATTTGAAAACAGGCTGTGCGAAGAGACATGGCGTTTTTCTGAACCGGCATTCTCAGGAAGTTGGATTTGGGAAGTGCGGAAAGCCGCGAAATTCAAAGGGCTTCCGGGGTGTTTTCCTGCGCGCATCCTATACTTGCAAGGCTTTATGTGCTATAATAAGCAGACCATTGTATGCGATCAGACGCGGCGCAGACAATGGTGAAAAGGAATGAAGAAGGGGTACAACCTCGTGCAGAAGATGGACAACAAGCAGTTTTATCAAAAGCTCCGCCAGCTTTCGCTGCCCATCGCTTTCCAGAGCCTGATGCTGGCGCTGGTGGCAGCTGGAGACGCGCTGATGCTGGGGCGCGTGGCGCAGGCGGAGATGACGGCCGTTTCGCTGGCCACGCAGATTCAGTTTGTGCAGAACATGTTCCTGAGCGCCATTACGGGTGCGGGCGCCATTCTGGGCGCGCAGTACTGGGGCAAGGGCGACGAGAACGCGCTGAGGAGCCTGTTCAATCTCGCGCTGCGCTTTGCCGGGCTGGTTTCGCTGCTGTTTTTTGGCGCGTGCGAGCTGATGCCCGAACTGCTGATGAAGGCTTTTGCCAGCGACAGCCAGCTGATTGAAATCGGCAGCGCGTATCTGCGTATCGCGGGCTGGTCGTATCTGCTGACGGGCGTTTCGCAGTGTTATCTGTCCATCATGAAGGTGACGGATCATGTAAAGCCCTGTGTGATCATCTCCTCCGGCACGGTGGTGCTGAATGTGCTGCTCAATGCCGTTTTCATCTTTGGTCTTCTGGGCGCTCCGGCCATGCAGGCGCGCGGCGCGGCGCTGGCCACCACCATTTCCCGCGTGGTTGAACTGGCGTGCTGCATCGCCATCTCCCGCGGCGGAAGCTACGTGCGTCCTGCGTGGAGGCGCTTTTTCAGCACCAGCAGGCAGCTCACCCGCGATTTCGTCAGGCAGTGCCTGCCGCTGATGGGCGGATCGCTCTTCTGGGGCGTGGGCTTTACCTCTTACACGGCCATCATGGGCCATATGGGTGTGGATGCGGCTGCGGCCAATTCCGTAGCGGCTGTGGTGCGCGATCTCATCTGCTGCGCCTGCAACGGCGTTGGCAGCGCTGCCGGCATCATGGTGGGCAACGAGCTGGGCGCGGGCAACCTGGAGCTGGGCAAGGCGTATGGCATCAAGCTCAAGAACCTGTCGTGGGTGATTGGCTTTGCCTCCACCGCGCTGGTGCTGGCCATTACGCCCCTGATTGTGCGCTTCGTCATCCTGTCGGAAACCGCGCAGAGCTACCTGACCGGCATGATGGTCATCATGGCCATCTACATGATCGGGCGCTGCGTGAACACCGTTACCATCAACGGCGTGCTGGATGGCGGCGGCGATACGGTGTTTGATATGTACTCGCTGGCTGTGTGCATGTGGGGCATCGCCATTCCGCTGGCGCTGCTTGGCGCGTTTGTGTTCAACTGGCATGTGCTGCTGGTGTATGCCTGCACCTGCCTGGACGAGGTGGGCAAGATCCCGTGGGTGATGCACCGTTTCCGCAGGTACAAGTGGGTGCAGAACCTGACCAAGGAACTATAACTGCATACAAAAACGAGACCCTGACGGAAGCAATGCTGTCAGGGTCTCGCTTTTTGCTTATTTTGCTGCAATGATGCGCTTCTTCAGGGCAAGCAGGCGGAAGAACATCTCGCGGGGATTTTCATCCTCGTAAAGGAACGCGCCGTTGCCGGAGAAGCTGGGCTCGATGAAGTCCCACCACGTCAGCGCCTGAATTTCCTCGCGCGCGGCGGCGATGGTGTAGAACTGCTCCATCCAGTCCGCCTGCGTGTGCTCGTTCCAGGCACCGTGCGGCCCGGATAGAAGGGCAGCGTGGCAAAATCGAATGCCTGAGCAAAGAATTTGGCATACCGGTCGGAGGCGGACTGGAAGCGGGCAAAGTTGCAGCCCAGCTTCAGATCGCTGCGGGGCGCGGCATAAGCCTTGTGCTGCGACATTTCAAACAGCGCGCCTTCGCCAGCGTAGATGGCATGGGAGAGGGCATAAAGCCGGTTGGCGGGCGTATCCATGCCGCGGTTGGCCAGATGTTCAAACTCGATGGCGGCGTCCAGATGCCCCTGCGTTTTCACGCTGAGCGCAATGCCATCGGCAAAGCGCTTTGCGTGGGCGATGTAGGTGCGCGTGGCTTCGGATACGAAGTCCACGAAATCGCCGGTATAGCCCTCGCCCAGATGATCCGCCATCACCCACAGCTGGCCATAGAGCGGAACGCTGATTTTGGCGTGGATCATGTAGGGGCTCTGAGTCACCTGCAACTCCACCGTGCCATCGGGCTGGATGTTCATGCGGCGCTCGTCCGGCTCAAAGTCCATGCCGGAGGCGTAGATGGATTTGAGCACTTTATCGGGCATGGGCATGCCGCCCACGCCGTCCAGACGGATTTTGACCGTTTTCATAAGCAAATCCTCCCGTCAGTCTTCAATGGAAACCGTGCGAAGGTAAGCGCCGTTTTCATCTGTAATGATGCGCACGCCGCAGGGCGAGGCATAGCGCTCGGCGCCGTCGACGAACACCCGGGCGGTGCTGCCGTCGCTTTCGATGCGGTAGATGTGATCGCCCCAGACCTGCTCGTAGGCATACGGCGCGCCGCTGCCCAGGCTGAACCACACTTCGCCCATCTGCATATGCACGCCCCAGATGTGGGCGATATACTCCAGCACCGACAGCAGCGTGGGCCCGTATGCGTCCTGGCCGGGCTCATCGGAATCCAGCGGAATGGGGCATTTGGTAATGGGAGAAACGCGGCTGGGAATGGCGGTGAAGGGATCGAACTGCTGGGTGAACACATAGCCGCCGCCGGAGACGGCATTCATCAGCTTTTTACCCAGCTTGGTGACGAGCGGTTCATAGCCGTAGCGCTCCAGCGCCAGAATGGCCCGCTGATAGGTGAGACCCTCGCACTGGCCGGACCAGTTGTTCTCCGGCGCGTTGCGGAAGGCGGGGTCGCTGGCTGCAACCGAGGTGAGGGGCAGATGGGTCCAGAATTCATCCGGATTGAGCAGATGCTCCTTCACAAACCGGTCGGCCATCTCCTGCGAGAAGGAACCCCAGTACATGCAGCGCAGGTTGTTGTGGGTGAGCACATCCACCACGTTTCCATTCTTGTCGCGGTCATAGCATGCGCCGCGCGCCTCATCCCACAGCATGTCCTTCATCGCCCTGGCGACGGCGTCCGCCTTTGCGCGCCACGCCTGTTCGTTTCCATCCCCGCGGATGGCGCTGATCTGCGCCAGCGTATCGCGGCAGGCATAGGAAAAGGACATGACGTCCATGGAAGCCATCGGCACAATCTGATAGCCCTCAGGCGGCGTATCGGCGGTGCAGTAGACGGGCGCGTCGCCATAACGCACGGCGTTGTCCTCGCCGGTATCGTACACGCACCAGGATTCCAGGCAGCCGTCGCCGTTGGAATCGCGGGTGTTCCACAGATAGCGGTCAAACGCTTCCAATGAATGCGCCAGCTGATCGAGGTACTCCGCATCCCGGCCGCACAGGTAGTACATGTTCAGCGCCGGCCAGGGAAAGCAGAAGCCCTGAAACTTGTTGAACTGCGCCTCCACGGTTCCGTCGGGCATGCATTGGATGGAACCGGCAATGCGCCCGTCCTGGCGCTGCGTGCACATGAACAGCAGCTGGTTGTTCATGGCGGCGGTCATGTTGTGCTTGGCGTACATCTCGCCGCCCATGGGCTGGGTTTCCAGCCAGATTTTTTCGTAGCCGCCGCCTTCTACCAGCACCTGATCAGGGCCGAACATCTGCAGGTTGAGCAGACATTTTTCACAGGCGGTATCGTACAGCCGCTGGAGGGATTCGTCCGAGGTACGGAAGGAAACCTGCGTATGGGGGAGCATATTCTGACCTCCCTTGTATGGATGGTTTTTTCTGCTTTTATTGTAGGGCCGGCAGGCCCGGAAGCAAATAGCCGAAAATTTTGCATATTTGCAAAACGCAAGCATGCTGGTGGCTCAGAATGGCCCTGTGGGCGATACGCTGCTTCTGCGCGACGACGGGCGGTATGAAGTGAAATATGTGCCTGCAGATGATGGGCTGTACAGCATTGTTCCTGTGATCTGCGGCCAGTTCTATGCGCCCTCGGACTACTACGAATCCGTCTACGTTCCCGCCGAGCACCGGCAGGAAAAAGCGGCCTACTGCGAACAGTACGAGCAGGCCGGCGTGGTGGAAAACCACTCCTTCCGTCTGTTGACCTATGTGATGCCCAAAACCACGCAGGAATCTGCCAGATTGCTGCAGCTGCACATTCGGCTCAAAAATGTGATGGACACAGCGCTGGTGGAATGGATGGCCGAGGGTGTGACGGAAGAATCCTTCCAGGCATTCCAGGCCAAGTTGAAGGAAGCCGGCAGTGAAGAATATAAGGCGATTTATCAAAAAGCCTATGACCGTTACCGCGAAGGACGGGAGGAATGAAGGTGATCAAACGGCTGAAGCGTTTGCGCACATCCACCTTTGTGCACTATGCACTGTCTTACGTCACGCTGCTGGCCATTGTGCTGGCGGTGGTATTCCCGCTGGGCACCAGTACCCAGAGCAGCAAGGGCACCATGATGTTTCTCATCAAGGAAAGCGTCTACATCAAGCTGTTTGCCGACGCCATTGAGGACAGCAACAATACGTATATCTTCCACGATGAACAGCTGCTTGCGCAGGAATGCGACTTTGACATTCCTGCGGAGCTGATTGCTCAGCAGCTGAACAAAAACAGAGAACTGCAGATTGAACAGTTCCGCCACGATGGCGAGAGCTGGCTGCTTTTGTCCCATCACGGCGCGGATTGGGGCATGAGGTATGTTACGGTGCTGCGCGCTGCGGACATGAGCGGCAGCGCCTGGCGCAGCATGTACCGCCTGAGCTGGGCAATGCTGGCAGTGGGGGCTGCCGGTGTGCTTGTGGCGCTGAACGTGCACATGTATCTGATGTTTGCCAGCGAGCCGGACACGCTGTACCGCATGACGGAAGCCATCCGCGAAACCACCATGGAGCGCAGCGGCCATGCGATTGTGGCGCTTTCCGGCGTGAAGACGGATTTCTTCTCTGCCCCGGCAGCTTATCTGGAGGCGGCCACCGCCTATGACAACCGCTTTGTCATGGATGAAAACCACATTCTTGACTATTCTACCATTTCTACCAGCATCGAGGACATCCTGCCCAAGGCGCGCAAAATAACCGATGGTATCAACCGGGCGCTGAACCTCAACGACTGCGGCCTGCTTTCCGGAAAGATTGACGAGCTGCTGCAGCTGCTCAAGCATACCAATATCTCTCCCTTCGTGTTCCGCCTGATATACAACGACACCATCGCCACGCTGCTCAGAGAGCGCACTGCGTCGCTGGCGTCGGATCACGAGCTGAAAGAGCTGTACGATATTTTCTCGCTGTCCAACTGCCAGAGCCTGGATGATCTGGACGGACTGCTGCGCAAGCTCTGCCATCTGATTTTGAAGACGGATGAAAAGGTGCGCGAGCCGGACGTGGAGGCGGAGCAGCCCTCCGTCATCATGCAGGTGGTGAGCTACATTCAGGATCATTTTGCCGATCAGGAGCTGTCCATCAGCGCCATCGCCGAGGCGTTTGATATGCCCACGGCCAGGCTGTCGCTGGCGTTCAAGGACATCATGCGCATGTCGCCTCTGGAGTATCTCACCCTGCTGCGCGTTGAACGCTCCAAGGCGCTGCTGTCGGAGTCGGACCGTTCCATCAAGGATATTGCCGCAGCTGTGGGTTATTACGATTCGTCCAGCTTTATCCGCCGCTCAGATGGCAGCAGTGTATCTGGGGTATTATCTGCTGGATCTGTCCATGCTCTCGGTGGGCCTGCTGGTCAGCTCGCTGTGCGTCAATCAGGTGACGGCGGCTGTGCTCACGCTTGGCGTGAATGTGTTTCTGTACCTGAGCGAGCATTCCATTGTGCCGCAATTGAACGCCACCTATCTGCATGCGGTCAGGCAGGCGCTGCGCTGGCTGCCGTCATCGCAGCGGCTGGGCGATTTTGCCGGCGGCATCATCAGCCTGTCGGATGTTGTGTACTATCTGGCCTTTACGGGCCTGATGGTGTTTTTGACCTGCCGTGTGATTGAAGCCCGGCGCGTGGCAAAGGGGTGAGCAGGATGAAAAAACAAATGCCCTTTGCGCTGTATAATGCGCTGCTGTGCCTGCTGACGGCGGCTGTGCTGGCGCTGCTTGCCCAAAGCGGCGATATACACATTCTGCAGCTGGCCAGCGCGGAAATGCTGATGGATGACGTGCAACTGACGGGCACCTCCGTGCTGGACGCGAGCGAGAACCTTGCGTTCCTGTCCGCCTGCCTTGAGAAGATCACCGATCAGGGCAGCGGCGCCACGCTGGATGCGGGCGTGAAGCGGCTGGCGGCGCAGCTCATCACCTTCCCCAGCGAGCAGGAAAAGCAGGCGGTCAGTCTGGTGTTCCTGCTTGCGCTGCCGTGCGCGATCCTGCTGGCTATGAGCGTCGTGCTCCTGCGAAGGAGGCGGCTGTGATGCTGGTAGCGGCGCAGAACCTGCCCGTCACCGCCAGCTATGACGCGCTTGATCTGCAGGCGTGCGGTCTGGACAATCCTGCGGCGCGCGTGGAGCTGCGCTATGCAGACGGAGAAACCATCCGCCTTGTGGTGGGCAAAAAGACCTCGTCCGGCCTTTCGTGCTATGTGCAGATGGAGGGCGATCCAGCCGTGCATCTGGTTCCCTCGGATTTTTACGATGTTATCACCCGCACGCTTCCTGAACAGCATGCGCTGCCGGGCGCATTGCGTCAGACGGCGGACAACGCGGGGCAGGCGGCAGTGATCGGCCTGGATGACCAGGGCGCGATGATTGCCACCCGAAAAGGCACCGATGATCAGCTGCTGCCGTGGACGGTTGAATCGCCTGTGCAGCACAGCGCCGATACGCGCCGGATGGAGCGACTGATCGAAGGAATCTGCGCCATTCATGCAGAAACGTACATTGCAACGGTTTATGACGCCGCTGGCCTGGCAGTCTACGGGCTGAATCAGCCGGTCCGGCTGATTGCTTCGTTATGCGACGGCACGGGAACCCAGCTGCAGGTGTATGCGTACAACGAGCACTACGACCTGATTGACGCAGGCGCTGCCGGACGCTTTTTCATCCGTTGCGAAAAGGTGGATGATCTGATTTTGGCCATCAAAGGAGAGCGTTTATGAAACGCAGTGACATCAACATCCGCGATCCATTTGTGCTGGTTTATGAAGGCAGGTATTATCTGTACGGCACGCGCGGAGCCACCTGCTGGGGCTCCGCTACCGGGTTTGACGTATATGTGAGCGACGATCTGGAAAACTGGAGCGAGCCGCAGGTCTGCTTTGAAAACGACGGCACCTTCTGGGCGGACCGCAACTACTGGGCCCCGGAAGTGCATGTGTGGCAGGGCGCGTTTTACATGTTCGCCAGTTTCAAAAATCCGTCTGTATGCCGCGGCACGGCCATCCTGAAGGCGGATAGCCCGCTGGGGCCGTTCCATCCGCACTCCGACGGCTGCATTACGCCCCGCGATTGGGAATGCCTGGACGGCACCTTCTATGTGAGCAAGGCGGGCAAACCGTACATGGTTTTCTGCCATGAATGGGTGCAGGCAGGCGACGGCGAGGTATGCGCAGTGGAGATGACGGATGATCTCCGGGCAGCGGCAGGCGAGCCCAGACTGCTGTTCCGGGCCTCGGAGGCGGAGTGGTGCAAGGTGATGCATCATTCCTCCGGCGTGGACGGCTGCGTCACCGACGGCCCCTTCCTGTGGCGCACGGAGGATGGATCGCTCCTGTGCCTGTGGGCCAGCTTCTCCGACGGCGGCTACACCGAGGCCGTGGCGCTTTCGGACAATGGCGAGATCGACGGCGTGTTCCGTCAGATCGATCCGCTGTTCATGGATGACGGAGGACATGGCATGGTCTTCCGCGGACTGGACGGACAGCTGTATCTGACGCTGCACAGCCCCAACGCACATCTGGAGGAACGCCCGTTTTTCCACGTCATCGAGGAAAAGAACGGAAAGCTCGTGCGGAAATAAGCACCCAAAAAAGGAGTCCGCTTCGCGTGCGAAGTTCCTTTTTTCATCAAGTTTCTCAAAGCAGGAAAATGCGGAAGACATGCAGAATCTGTACGTTACAAAATTCAACCAAACGAAAGGAATTTTGCAATGAAATACATGCATTCTGAATGGCAGAAGCGCCTGGATCACTGGCTGGATACGCTCAAAAAGGATCTGTACCTGCCGCTGGGCAGCATCGACGTGGAAGCCTTTTTCACCATGGATTATCTCACGCCTGACGAGGCGCTCAAGGGCGATTTTCAGCCCATGACGCCCGGCACCAAATGGGGTCATACCTGGGAATACTGCTGGATGAAGAGCCGGATCACCCTGCCCAAGGAAGCCGAGGGCAAGCGCATTGTGATGGATCTGCACACCGGCGGCGAAACCACGCTGTTTGTGGACGGCAAGTCCTTTGGCACCTATCGCGCCGAGTGGGTGCACACGCCCCATCACTACATTGTGGACAATGTGCTCACCACCTGTGGCGAGGCCGGACGCACCTATGAATTGCTGATGGAGGCCTATGCCGGTCATTTCTTCCCGCAGAGCACCCTAAGCCACTGCGCCACCGGCCCCGTGCTGCCGGGAAGCTATCAGGATCCTGCGGTGGAGGGCGAGCGCGCCACGCTCGGGCAGCTGACCTACGGCGTATGGAACGAGGACGCGTATCAGCTCTATATGGATCTGGACACCCTGCGCCAGCTGGGCGATCAGGTGAATGAGGAAAGCCTGCGCGCGGACAAAATTGCCGGTGCGCTGGAAAAGGCTACGCTGACGGTGGACTTTGAGCAGCCGCTGGAAGACCGCATCGAAAGCTACCGCGCTGCCCGTGAAGCGCTGAAACCCGTGCTGCAGGCCGTCAACGGCTCTACCGTGCCGGAGTTCTACGCCATCGGCAACGCCCATCTGGATCTGGCATGGCTGTGGCCCATGGATGAAACCCGCCGCAAAACCAGCCGCACCTTTGCCCAGCAGCTGCGCCTGCTGGAGGAGAACCCCGAATACAAGTTCCTGCAGAGCCAGCCCGCCGCCTACGAGATGTGCCGCGAGCACTATCCGGAGCTGTACGAGCGCATCCGCGAGGCCATCAGGCGCGGTCAGTGGATCGCCGAGGGCGCGATGTGGGTGGAGCCTGATACCAACATGACCAGCGGCGAATCGCTCATCCGCCAGCTGGTGCACGGCAAGCGCTATTACAAGGACGAGCTGGGCGTGGACAGCGTGGTGCTGTGGCTGCCCGATACCTTTGGCTATTCGGCCGCGCTGCCGCAGATTCTGAATGGCTGCGGCGTGAAGTATCTGGTCACGCAGAAGATCTTCTGGTCGTATAACGAGGGCGACAAGTTCCCGTATCACTACTTCACCTGGCAGGGCGCGGACGGCAGCGAGGTGGTCAGCTTCCTGCCCACCAGCTACACCTACCGCACCGATCCCAAGGAGATCTGCTCCGCATGGAAGGGCCGCGTGCAGAAGCGCGATCTGGACGCCTTCCTGCTGCCCTACGGCTACGGCGATGGCGGCGGCGGTCCCTGCCGCGATCATGTGGAATACCTCAAGCGCGAAGGCAACCTCGAAGGCATGCCCAGGGTGCGCAATGAATCGCCCGTGGTGTTCTTTGAGGATATGGAAAAGAAGGGCGGCCCCAGGCATACCTACGTGGGCGAACTGTACTTCTCCGCCCATCGCGGCGTGTTCACCTCTCAGGCTGCTATCAAGAAGGGCAACCGCAAGGGCGAACTGGCGCTGCGCGAAGCTGAAATGTGGGGTACCATGGCCATGCTGAACGGCGCGGAATATCCGCTGGCGCGCATGGACGCTGCGTGGAAGAAGCTGCTGCTCAATCACTTCCACGACATTCTGCCCGGTTCCTCCATCGCAAAGGTGTATGAGGATGCGCGGCGCGATCACGTCTGGATTCAGGACGAGGCCAACGCCGTCAAGGCGGACGCCATGCAGGCGCTCACCAGCGGCGAGGGCGTGACCGTGTTCAACTCCCTCAGCTTTGACCGCACCGGCCTGGTGTACCTGCCGGACGAATACGCCAACGGCGCCGTGACCACCGATGGCGAAGCCATCCCCACCCAAAAGACCGAAAACGGCGTGCTGGCGCATGTCAGCGTGCCGTCCATGGGCGCGGTATCGCTGCTGCCGGCCGTGCAGAGCGTGGAGGCGGAAACCTCCGCCGCCATGCTTACCGAAAACGGCGCGGTGCTGGAAAACCAGATTGTGCGCGTGGAGCTGAACGCGCGCGGCGAGGTAGTCTCCTTCGTTGACAAGGAAACCGGCCGCGAGTTTGCCGCCAGCCCCATGAACCGTCTGCTCATGTACAAGGATGTGCCGCGCCTGTTTGACGCGTGGGATATCGACTCGCACTACATTCTGCAGCCGGTGGAGATCAATGAGCCCGTCACCCTCACCGTGAAGGAAGCCGAGGGTCTGCGCGCGGTGATCCACATGGAGCGCAGGGTGCTCAACTCCGCCTTCTCGCAGGACATCGTGCTGGAGGCCGGCAGCCGCCGCGTGGACTTTGTGACCACCGTGGACTGGAACGAGCTGCACCGCCTGCTCAAGGTGACCTTCCCGGTCAATGTGCAGGCCGCCGAGGGCATCAACGAAATTCAGTTCGGCTACATGATGCGTCCCACGCACCGCTCCCGCCTGTACGACAGCGACCGCTTTGAGGTGTGCAACCAGCGCTACAGCGCCCTGTGCGACATGAGCCACGGCGCAGCTGTGCTCAACGACTGCAAGTACGGCATCAGCATGAACGACAACGAGCTGCAGCTCACCCTGCTGCGCGCTGCGGCTTCTCCCGAAATGCGCGCGGACAACGGCGTGCACACCTTCACCTACGCCTTCACCGCGTGGGAGGGCAGCTTCATCGACAGCCCCGTGGTGGACGAGGCCTATGACCTCAACGTGCCGCTGCAGGTGGCTCCCGGCACGCTGGAAGGTTTTAGCGCCTTCTTCGTGGACGAGCCCAATGTGTTCATCGATACCGTCAAGCCTGCCGAGGACGGCAGCGGCGACGTGATCCTGCGCATGTACGAAAGCAAGAAGGCCGATACCAGCTGCACGCTGGGCATCAACATCCCTGCCGGAAGAGTCTGGGCCTGCGACATGCTGGAAAACAAGCTGGAGGAGCTTGCGGTGGAGGAAGGCTGCGTGAAGCTGCACTTCCGCACCTTCGAGGTCAAAACCCTCCGCATCGAAAAGGCATAACCAAAACAACAAAAAGAGAGACAGCTGCAAGGGCTGTCTCTCTTTTGGTGTGTCATGCGTTATGCCAGCAACGCCAGCAGATCCGGGAAAAGCTCCAGACTGCGCTTGAGAATGCCGTGCATGCCTGCAATGGCGATGCCGTAGTTCACCATCGGCACATTGGCCTGCGCAGCAAGGCTCACGCGGTGCTTCATTTCCGCCTCGTTGAGCATGCACGCGCCGCAGTGCACCACCACGCGGTAGGGGCTCAGATCCTGCGGAAATTCGCCGCCGGAGGTGAAGTGATACTCCGGCTTGGCTTTGGAGAACTGGCCGATCCATCCCGGCATTTTCACGGTGCCGATGTCCTTGCACTGGCGGTGATGTGTGCAGCCTTCGGAGATCAGCACGCGGTCGCCGTCCTGCAGGCGGCTCAGCGCTGAAAAGCCGCGCACCAGCGAGGCCAGTTCACCCTTGTAGCGCGCCATGAGGATGGAGAAGGAGGTGAGTGGAATATCCGCAGGCGTGTCTTTGGCAACCGCGGCGAAGGCCTGCGAATCGGTGATGACCATGCGCGGCTTGCGGCCAAGCGCGCTGAGCGTGTCCTTCAATTCCGTGTCCTGACATGCCACCGCCATGGCGTGCGCATCCAGAATATCGCGCAGCACCATCTGCTGGGGCAGAATCAGGCGGCCCTTGGGCGCAGCTTCGTCAATGGGCGTTACCAGCACCACCAGATCGCCGGGGGAGAGCAGATCGCGCACGAGCACCCTGGGGTTTTCCAGCTGTTTGGCAAACTGGCCCAGCTTTTCCTTCAGCTCGTTCACGCCTTCGCCGGTAACGGCGCTGACGTAGATGACGCTTTCGCCGGATGCGGGATGATCCGCCGCAAGATCGGCCTTGGTGAAGGCGATGAGGAAGGGGATTTTGCGCTCCTTCAGCTCCTGCAAAAGCCAGCGGTCCATGTCGCCAAGGCCGCTTTGGGCGTCCGCCACCAGCACAGCGATGTTGGTCTGGGCAAGCATCTGCCGCGCCTTGTCCACGCGCAGCCTGCCCAGCTCGCCCTCGTCGTCCAGGCCGGGCGTGTCCAGAATCACCACCGGGCCAAGGGGCAAAAGTTCCATGGCTTTTTTCACGGGATCGGTGGTGGTGCCCTTTACATCAGACACCACCGACAGGCTTTGCCCGGTCACGGCGTTGACGAGGCTTGATTTGCCGGCGTTGCACATGCCGAAAAAACCGATGTGGATGCGCTCCGCAGACGGAACGTTGTTAAGGCTCATAGCTATCCTCCTGCCATGTCAGAATCGGAAATCCCTGCGGTTGGAGTTCTTGATGTCTTCAATATTTTGCTGGGCGATGGCGCGCACCTTGTCCTTGGGGATGCGCTTGAGCTCGTCCTCCACCATCTGGTAGCCCACTTCCTTCGTCCTGTCGGAAGCGTAATCCTCCAGATATTCGCTCAGCGTCATCAGCGCATTGGGGTGGCAGCAGTTGAGAATCTGGCCGGATTTGCACAGGCTCATGAAGCGGTCGCCGGTGCGGCCTTCGCGGTAGCAGGCGGTGCAGAAGGACGGAATGTGACCATTCTCCATCAGCCAGCACACCACTTCGTCCAGCGATCGCTGATCGGACACGTCGAACTGCTCAGTGTCGTGCGGGCGCTCCTCGGCGCTGTAGCCAGCGTATCCGCCAACGGAGGTGCGGGAACCGCCCGAAACCTGCGATACGCCCAGACGAAGCAGCCTGGTGCGCACCTTCTCGTTTTCACGGGTGGAGATGATGATGCCCGTATAGGGAACCGCCAGACGGATGCAGGCGGTGATTTTGGCAAAGGTTTCGTCATCGATGCCGTTGTCGAACTGATCGGGATCGATGTCGTCGGCGCGCTTGAGACGCGGCACGCTGATGGTGTGCGGGCCCACGCCGTGCACCGCTTCCAGGTGCTCCGCGTGCATCAAAAGACCGGCAAACTCGTACTTGTACAGTTCCAGGCCAAACAGCACGCCCAGACCCACGTCGTCAATGCCGCCCTCCATGGCGCGGTCCATGGCCTCGGTGTGGTAGGCGTAGTTGTGCTTGGGGCCGGTGGGGTGGAGCGCCTCGTAGCTCTCCTTGTGGTAGGTTTCCTGGAACAGGATGTAGGTGCCGATGCCGGCGTCCTTGAGCTTGCGGTAGTTTTCCACGGTGGTGGCGGCAATGTTTACGTTCACGCGGCGGATATCGCCATTCTTGTGGTGAACGCTGTAGATGGTTTTGATGCACTCCAGAATGTATTCAATCGGGTTGTTGACCGGGTCTTCGCCCGCTTCGATGGCCAGGCGCTTGTGGCCCATATCCTGCAGAGCGATGACCTCCGCGCGCACTTCCTCCTGCGTGAGCTTCTTGCGGGCAATGTGCTTGTTTTTGAGGTGATAGGGGCAGTAGACGCAGCCGTTGACGCAGTAGTTGGACAGGTACAGCGGCGCAAAGATGACGATGCGATTGCCGTAGAAGGCCAGCTTGATTTCTTCGGCAATCTGGTAAATCTTCTGCGTCACCTCGGGCAGTTCACATGCCAGCAGCACGGACGCCTCGCGGTGGGTGAGACCGGCGCAGGTATAGCCGGTTTCGGTTTTTTGGGGCTTGGCTTTTTCCAGAATGCTTTCGATGAGGGGCAGGTTGTTTTTGTTGGCTTCCGCGTAGGCAAGGGTGTCCAGGATCTCGGCGTCAGAGATAAACTCTTCCGCTTTGAGGGATTTGGGATTGTAGGTCATTGTGTTCTTCCTTTCTTTGGAGTCAGATTGCTCTTCCTCGTAAGATCGTTCTTTGGGGGTCAGGGAATGGGGATGATATCGCCGCGCGCGGTGACCACCTCGTAGCCGATGGCGGCCATGCGCTGTGCCAGCGCATCTCTGCACTGGGCGGCTTCGGCGCCGTCGGTGGCCTTGTTGTCATACAGGGCGTACTTCTTGCGCACGGAAGGCGGGGAGAGATTGGGCATCACCACGTTTGCGCCAGCCAGAATGCCCATTTCGCGCCCGCTGGGGTGGATGGTGCCCAGCGCGGTGGTGGAGGGCAGAAGCAGGTTTGGCTGGATGAGCCGGATGATGGAAAGCAGGTAGCAGGTCAATTCCAGCGTGCCTGCCGCCTCATTCCTGAAAGGCGTTGCGGACTGGGGGATGAAGGGGCCAATGCCGCACATGGAGGGCTGGAAGCGCTCGATGAAGGCCAGATCGCTGGCCAGCTCGCGTGAGGTCTGGAAGGGCGATCCCACCATGAAGCCGCAGCCCACCTGATAGCCCAGCTCCTTCAGATCCTGAAGGCAGCGCATGCGGTTGTCAAAGCGCATGGCGGAGGGATGCAGCTTTTCGTAGTGGATCTGATCCGCCGTTTCGTGCCTTAGCAGATAGCGGTCTGCACCGGCTTGCTTCAGGCGCGCGTAGCTTTCGCGGCTGCGCTCGCCCAGGGACAGGGTGACGGCGCAGTCCGGGTGAGCGCGCTTGATTTCTTCAAGCAGGCCGCACAGGAAATCATCCGTGAAGAACGCATCCTCGCCGCCCTGCAGCACAAAGGTGCGAAAGCCCAGACCATACCCTTCGCGGCAGCAGTCCAGAATGTCCCGCGCGGTGAGACGGTAGCGCTGGCACTGGGTGTTGCTGCGCCGGATGCCGCAGTACAGGCAGTCGTTTTTGCAGATGTTGCTCACTTCAATCAGCCCGCGGATGAACACCTTGTTTCCGTAAACGGCTTTGCGCGCCTGCACGGCGTGCTGCGCCAGCTTCTCGGCCGCTTCCGGCGTGCGGTGATCGATGAGAAACCGGTATTCATCCTGCGAAAGATGATGCTGCGAAGCCAGCTGGTCAATAAGGGCGAACAGCTCTTTTTCTTTATTCATGCGATTTGACGCTGGAGTAAGCGGTTTTCACGCTCACGTCGGGCAAATTGCCGATTTTGCCGGACAGGGTGGAGATGGTATCCTGCGGCGCATCCAGCGCAATGCTGATGATGCTGATGCCGCGCTTGCGGTAAGGAATGCCCATGCGGCCGATGATGTACTCGCCGTATTCGTGCAAAAGCGCGTTGGTCATCTGCACGGAGTCTCTGTTTTCCACAATGATGCTCATAACTGCAATCCGCGTTTCCATGTGCGCATCCTCCTTGTCAAAACAAATGTGCCGCATCCTGTACAAAAGGATGCGGCACAACATCGAAGCGCGTGCAAAAAAGAGATGCGCGCCTTCGCAGAATGTGTGGTTGTTCGCATCCTTCCACGCAGCCAAAAGCTTAATGTCAGGACCGTTTTTTACTATACCATGCGAAGCGGCGGATTGTAAAGAATGCGGATCTGTTTTTTTCGGCAAGGAGGCTTTTTTTTTCGCTGCGCAAGGATGGCAAAATATGCTATACTGTGTTGCAATGGAATCCCTTACACCCACAACGAAAAGCAGCATGACAAAAGGAGAGTCGCGATGGAACGTTTCTTCAAACTGAAAGAACGCAACACCACGGTAAAAACGGAACTGATTGCAGGCATGACCACCTTTTTCTCGATGGTGTACATCCTGATGGTCAACGCCAACATGTTTGCCAATCCGTTTGGCGATGGTTCCAACCCTCTGGGCGTTTCCTACGGCGCCATCTACATTGCTACTGCCATCTCCGCCGTGGTGGGCACGGTGCTGGCCGGCATCTTGGCCAATCTGCCGCTGGCGCAGGCGAGCGGCATGGGTCTGAATGCCTTCTTCGTGTACACCGTGTGCATCGGCTTCGGCCTTTCGTATGCCAATGCACTGGTGCTGATCCTGCTGGAAGGCGTGGTGTTCATCTTCCTGACGGTCACCGGCCTGCGCAAGCGCATCTTCGACGCCCTGCCCGAGGCGGTGCGCATGGCCATTCCATCCGGCATCGGCCTGTTCATTGCCCTGCTGGGTTTGCAGAATGCTGGCATCGTGGTGCCCAATCCCTCCACCTGTGTGGATCTGGCCTCCTTCAACCTGCTCAAGCAGCGCTGGGCTGATATCATGCCCATGGTGGTAACGCTGGCTACCTTCCTGGCCATTGTCATCATGAGCCACAAGAACATCCGCGGCGCAGTGCTGATTGGCATCATCGGCGGCATGGGATTGTACTATCTGTTGGGCCTGACGGTGGACGGCTTCTATGCGCAGTTCAGCATCACGTTCATGAGTCCCTTTGCCGCGTTCAAGGAGTTTGGCGCGCAGTCGCTGTTCAAGGTGTTCACCGACGGCTTTGACTTCTCTGGTTTCATTGCCCAGCATGGTCAGGCCAATCTGCTCCTCACCATTGCCACCACGGCGCTGGCCTTCTGCATGGTGGATATGTTCGACACGCTGGGCACCCTCTATGCTGCCTGCGAGCGCGCCAACCTGCTGGATGAAAAGGGAGAGCCCCTCAACATGAACGAGGGCATGCTCTCCGACGCCATCGCCACCTCCATCGGCGCCATCTGCGGCACCTCCACCGTCACCACCTTCAGCGAGGTCAACGCTGGTGTGGCTGCCGGCGGCCGCACGGGTCTTACCTCCGTGTTCTGCGGCGCGTTCTTTTTCCTGGCCATGTTCTTAAGCCCCATCGCCCAGCTGGTGCCCGGCTGCGCGACCGCTGCGGCGCTGATCTACGTGGGTCTGCTGATGATGACCTCCGTGCGCAACATCGACTGGAATGACTTCCGCGTGTCCGTGCCCGCCTTCCTCACGCTGACGGTGATGCCCTTCACCTACAATATCTCCTACGGTATCGCCTTCGGCCTGATCTCCTACATCGTCATCAGCGCCTTCACCGGCGACCTGAAGAAGATCGAGGCCAGCTCGTGGGTGATTGCGCTGCTGTTTGTGGCCATGCTGCTTCTGACCCACTGAGTTTTGCATCACAAAACGAAGAAGTCCGGGAAACCTTTGAAACAAAAGGTTTTTCCGGACTTCTTTTATTCCTCGGCGCTAAGCGTGCGGTGCTGCTTGCGGTACTGGCTGGGCGCCATGCCGATGTGCTTTTGAAACACGCGGTTGAACTGCGAAAAGCTGGTGAAACCGCAGCTCAGCGCCGCATCGGTGATGGGCATGCGGGTGTTGAGCAGGATGGACTGCACATTGCGCACCTTGGTCATCTGGATGTAATCGGTGAGGGTGAAGCCTGTGATGTTCTTGAACTGGTGCGACAGGTAGCAGCTGCTGATGAAAAACTGCTGCGAGAGGAAATCCAGCGAGAGCGGCTCGGCGTAATGCGCGTGGATGTAAGCCGCCACGGCGTAGATTTTCTGCTCCGTGGGGGTCATATCCGCCTCGCCGGTATACTCGTTTTCGTCCTGATGCAGAAACAGCAGCGTCAGGAATTCGATGAATTTCTGATGGAGGATCAGGCTGCGCATGGGGTCGGTTTTGGGCGCGAGCAGGAAGATATCGTTGAGTTTGCGGTACAGGCGGCTTCGCAGTTCCGGCGCAAAGCGGAACACCGGCGCCTCCTGATGAAACACGCTCAAAAGCTGCTCGTATTCATTGGATAGCCCGCTTCCCATGCGCGGCAGGTTGAAACGGATGATGAGGCGCTTGCAGGGTTCGCCCTCCGGGTACTGGGTCATGTGCAGCACGTTTGGCGGAATGCCCACGATATCGAAGGTCTGCAGCGCGTAGGGCTTGCCCTGCAGAAAGTGTGTGGCGGTGGGGCAGAGCACCACGCACAGCTCATAAAAGGTGTGAAAGTGCTGGAACTGCATGTTGATGTCCGCCGTGCGCACGTCGTAATCGAAAAAATAAAACAGGGGATCATTTTCCTGATTGACGTAGATATAGTATTTGTCCTCATACAGCGCGAGGTTCTGAATCAGCATGCGCATTTCCTCCTGCGGCGTGCACCTTGCATTTTACGCGTTGAAAAGCAAAGCATGGCGTGGATTCCTGTATCAAACGCCCCAATTCCACCTGTATTATACAGCTGAAAGCGCAAAATATGCAATGTTTTGATGCAAAAAAAGACAATTAATGCGTAGAATCTGCTATGTATTGTGCTAATATAGGATTATCAGTACATCCGGAACAAGGGGAATGAATCCCCACAAAACAAATCAGGAGGAATCATCTGATGCGTAACGTCAAAAAATGGCTCTCCCTGGCGCTTGCTCTGGTTCTGTGCGTGAGCGCGGCCGCCGCCGTGGCGGAAGCTCCTGCCTATACCGAAGCGCCCTACATCACTGCTCTTGGCACCTACGGCGCCGTGGCGGACCGTCTGCCCGCTGAGCCCATGGTGGAAGACGCCGAATACCTCACCATCGGTACCTACGGCGGCGAGCTGAAGCGCTCTGCCGGCGGCGGCAACTGGGATGCCGGCAAGCCCATCGAAGAGGGCCTGTTCCGCTTCACCACCACCGGCGCTGTGGAGCCCAACGTGGCCAAGGGCTACGATGTGAGCGAAGACGCCAAGGTGTACACCATCTATCTGCGCGAAGGCATGAAGTGGTCCGACGGCGCTCCCTTCACCGCTGAGGACTGCGTGTGGTTCTACAACGCCGTTTGCCTGAACAAGGTGGATGGCAAGGGCATCCGCAACTGCCACAAGGACGCCGACGGCAACCCCGCTGTGGTGGAAAAGGTGGACGATTACACCTTCACCGTCACCTTCGGCACCCCCAAGTACGACTTCATCGAAGCGCTGGCCGTGGACCTGAAGTGGCACTATGCTCCCAAGCACATCTTTGAAGAACTGGTGCAGAACGTCATCGACGGCAAGGAAGCCGAAGCCCTGGCTCTGGGCAAGGAAATCTGCGGCACCGAGTTCTCCGATGCCGGCAAGCTGGGCAAGGAAATGCTCTACTACTTCTGGAATTACCCGGGCATCCCCACCCTGAACCCCTACGTGCTCTCCACTGAGGAAGGCAAGAACAGCGTCAAGGGCGAGTACTACGAGTTCGTGCGCAACCCCTACTACTGGAAGGTGGACGCCGCCGGTCAGCAGCTGCCCTACATTGACAAGATCATCTACACCACCGTTTCCAACGTTGACCAGCAGCTCATGCTCCTGCTGGACGGCACCGTGGACTATCAGACCGTGGCCGTGGAAAGCATTCCCACCATTCTGGAAAGCGAAACCAAGATCAACATCTACGAGTGGTCCGGCAGCGACTGGGGCAACGTGCCCACCCAGCTGCACCTGAACCTGAACGTGGACAACGCCAACCTGAAGGCTCTGTTCAACAACGCTGACTTCCGTCAGGGCATGTCCATCTGCGTGGATCGCGAAGAGTTTGCCTCCCTGTACTCCGACGGCTGGCTGGCCGGCGGTCAGGCTGCTCCCCAGCCCGGCGCTCTGGGCTACAGCGAAGAGTGGGCCCAGAAGTGGACCGAGTACGACGTTGCCAAGGCCAAGAGCCTGTTTGAGGCTGCCGGTCTGGTGATGGGCGCTGACGGCTTCTACGATTTCGCCGACGGCTCCGACTTCGTGCTCAACATCGTCTCCGTGGCCGACAACGGCGCTGCTGACATCTACAAGATCCTCGAGCCCTACTTCCGCGCTGCCGGCATCAAGTGCACCTTCAAGGATTCCGACCGCGCCAACATCGACAACGACCTGATGGCCAACGCTGTGGAAGCCATGATCTTCCCCGTGACCGGTCTGGGCGATATCTCCATCGTGCTCAAGCCCAACAGCATGGTTCCCGGCTACGCCACCAACGTTGCCTGGTACGGCACCATGGACGAAACCACCGCTACCGGCGACCTGCTCAAGCTCATCGAGCTCAAGAAGCAGCTGGATGTGACCTCTGATCCCGACAAGCGCACCGAGATCGCTCTGCAGATGCTCAAGCTCCACGAGGACAACATGTGGGTCATCGGCTACGTCGAGGCTTCTCCCACCTATCATGCCGTCAACGCCCGCATCCAGAACTTCCTGGCCGACGGCGTATGGTCCGACATCTACCGCGATATGGGCATTGCGCACTGCCAGTGCTGGTACATCGCTGAGTAACATCTTCTCATCAGCCAACGGCTGATCGCATGTTTGAAAAGTGCGGGAGGCAATCCATCATTGCCTCCCGCATTTTTTCGGAAAGGATGCGAGGCATCATGCTCAAATACATCGGAAAACGACTGCTGATGTTCATTCCGACCATCATCATTATTTCGTTTGTCATTTTCTTCATCATTCAGCTGCCTCCGGGCGACTATGTCACTTCCTACGTGGCGGCCATGAGCGCCGAGGGCGAAGTGTTTACCGAGGAGGATATCCTGCGCCTGCGCACCCAGTTCGGGCTGGATGATCCGTGGTTTGTGCAGTATTTCAACTGGGTGAAGGGGATTGTGACCGAGGGCGACTTCGGCTACTCCTTTGAATACGGACGCGACGTGTGGAGCGTCATCATGGACCGCCTGTATCTGACGCTGGCGGTGTCCTTCATCATTCTGGTGTTTCAGTACGGCGTGTCCCTGCCCATTGGCATCTACTGCGCCAATCACCAGTATTCCGCGGGCGACTATGCGCTGTCGTTTTTCGGGTTTATCGGCACAGCCACGCCCAACTTCCTGCTTGCAATTATCATCATGTATTATATATACATCAAAACCGGCAATGTCTATCTGGGCCTGTTTTCCACCGAGATGCTGCAAAACGGCATGCGCTGGGAATACGTACCGGAGTTTCTGGGCCGCTGTATGATTCCGCTCATCGTAATCGGCACGTCCGGCACGTGCGGCATCATCCGCACCGTGCGCGCGCAGATGCTGGACGAGCAGGCGCGCCAGTATACGCTCACCGCCCGCGCCAAGGGCTGCAGCGAGTTTACCATCACCTACAAGTACTGCCTGCGCGCCGCGCTCAACCCGGTGGTATCCGGCATGGCGGGCAGCCTGCGCACCATCTTCTCCGGCTCCACGGTTTCGGCCATCGTGATGAATCTGGCCATTCAGGGCCCAGTGCTGCTGACTGCGCTCAAATCGCAGGATATGTATCTGGCAGGCACCATCGTGCTCATTCAGGCGGTGCTGGTTGTGGTGGGCACGCTGCTTTCGGATATCGCGCTGGCGTGGCTCGATCCGCGCATCCGCTTTTCGGAAAGGGGTTGACGGCAGATGGCATGGTTTAAGAAAAAACAGGCGAGCGACGAATCGTACTATCTGGCGTCGCAGTGGACGCTGATGTGGCGTAAACTGCAGAAACACAAGCTGGCCAGGTTCAGCCTGGTGGTGCTGGCGATTCTCTACATCGGCGCACTCTTTGCCGATTTCATTGCGCCCTACGGTCTGGAGGAGTTCTCCTCCCTGTACAAGAACACCGCGCCCACCAAGGTGTACTGGCGCGATGAGGACGGCAAGCTCAGCCGCCCCTATGTGCACAAGCTCAAGAAGGTCAACGATAAAAAGACCTGGACCGTCATCGTGACTGAGGACCCCAGCGAGAAATACTATGTGGACTTCTTTGTGGAAGGCATCGAGTACAAGCTGCTGGGCTTCATCCCCTGCAATACGCATCTCTACGGCCTTGTCAACGAGCAGGGCGAGGTGGACCGCTCCGCACGCATCAATCTCTTCGGCGCAGACTCCACCGGCGCGTGCATCTTCTCGCGCATCCTGTTCGGCAGCCGCGTGTCGCTCACCATTCCGTTCGTGTCGGCGGCCATCAGCTTTGTGCTGGGCATTCTGCTGGGCGGCTTGTCGGGCTACTTTGGCGGCTGGATCGACAATGTCATCCAGCGCATCATCGAGGTGCTGTCGGCCATTCCCAGCATTCCGCTGTGGATGGCGCTGTCCGCGGCCATTCCGGCGGGCATCTCGGTTTCCAAGATGTATCTGTACATCACCATCATTCTGTCCTTTATCGGCTGGACCGGCCTGGCGCGCGTGGTGCGCGGCAAGTTCATCGCGCTGCGCAAGGAGGACTTTGTGATGGCGGCCAAGCTGGCCGGCGTGAGCGACTTCAAGATCATCGTCAAGCACCTTGTGCCGGGCTTCCTCAGCTATCTCATCGTCAACCTCACGCTGGGCATTCCCGGCTCCATCCTGGGCGAAACCTCCATGAGCTATCTGGGCCTTGGCATGAAGGCTCCTGCCACCAGCTGGGGCGTGCTTTTGAAGGAAACCGAGGATCTGGTATCCGTGGCGCAGTGCCCGTGGAAGATGATCCCGCTCATCTTTGTGGTCATCACCGTGCTGGCGTTCAACTTCCTCGGCGACGGCCTGCGCGACGCGGCTGACCCCTACAAGTAAGAACAGAAAGGAGAGCGCATGATGAGGAACGAAACCATCATTGAAGTCAAAGACTTGAAAGTGAACATCAAGATCGACGAAGGCACGCTCACCGCTGTTCGTGGGGTGGACTTTGAGATCAAAAAGGGCGAGACCCTGGGCCTTGTGGGCGAAAGCGGCTGCGGCAAGAGCCTGACCAGCAAGGCCATCCTTGGCATCAACGACAAGAAGTGCAAGGCCGAAGGCGAGATTCTCTTTGACGCGGACGAACTGGGCAGGGTAAACCTGCTGGCGCTCAACCCGCGCGGCAAGGAGATCCGCTCCGTGCGCGGCAAGCAGATTTCCATGATCTTTCAGGAGCCCATGGTAGCCTTCTCGCCCATGTACACCATCGGCAACCAGATCAACGAAGCCACGCTTCTGCATATCACCAAAGACAAGAAAAAGGCGAAGGAAATTTCCATCGGCGTGATGAAAAAGGTGGGCATCGCCAACGCCGAAAAGCGCTACGACCAGTACCCGCACGAGTTTTCCGGCGGTATGCTGCAGCGCGCGCTGATTGCCATGGCGCTGGTGTGCAGCCCCAAGCTGCTCATTGCCGACGAACCCACCACCGCGCTGGACGTGACCATTCAGGCACAGATTCTGGAACTGATGAAGGAACTGCAGAAGGACTTTGGCATGTCCATCCTCTTCATCACCCACGACCTTGGCACCGTGGCCAAGATGTGCGACCGCGTGGCGGTGATGTATCTGGGCAGGATTGTGGAAAGCGCGCCTGCGGTGGAAATCTACAAAAATCCACAGCATCCCTACACGCAGGGTCTGATTGGCTCGGTGCACAAAATTGGCACCAAGGCGCAGGAGAGGCTTTTCTCCATCGAAGGCACGGTGCCGCTGGCTCTGAACCTGCCTGCGGGCTGCGGCTTCTATGAGCGCTGCCACAAGCGCATCGAAGGCGTGTGCAACAAGTACGATCCGCAGCTGGTGGACGTGGGCGGCGAGCACAAGATTGCCTGCTTCGCCTGCACTGGCTGCCCGGGAAAGGAGGACAAGGCTCATGAGTAAGGGCGAGAGAATCCTCGACGTCAAAAACATCCACATGCGCTTTGAGTCCAAGGGCATCTGCGTGCGCGCCGTGACGGATGTGTCCTTCCCGGTGATGGAAGGCGAAACCATCGGCATCGTGGGCGAAAGCGGCTGCGGCAAGACCACGCTGGGCCGCTGCATCGTGCGCGCTTACGAGCCCAGCGAGGGCAGCGTGCAGTACACTGCGGCGGATGGCCAGACCATCGATTTCCTGCAGATCGACAAGGCCACCATGAAAAAGTACCGCAAGGAGATCCAGATGATCTTTCAGGATCCGTACTCTTCGCTGGATCCGCGCATGACGGTGTACGACATCATCAAGGAACCGCTGGCGGCCAATTTTCCCAAAATGCCCAAGGCTGAGATGGAGCAGCGCATCATGGACATCGCTGCCAAGGTCGGCCTGAACACCTCCTATCTCAAGCGCTACCCGCACGCCTTTTCCGGCGGTCAGCGCCAGCGCATCGGCATCGCCCGCGCGCTGGTGCTCAATCCCCGCGTCATCGTGTGCGATGAGGCGGTTTCTGCGCTGGACGTGTCCATTCAGGCGCAGGTCATCAACCTCCTGCATGATCTGCAGAAGGAATTTGGCCTGACGTATCTGTTCATCAGCCACGACCTTTCTGTGGTAGAATATATCTCGGATAAAGTCGGCGTGATGTATCTGGGCAAGATGGTGGAGTTTGCGCCCACCAAGAATCTGTTTGAACATCCCATGCATCCCTATACGGAAAGTCTGCTCTCCGCCGTTCCCGTGGCCGACCCGACCGTGCAGAATGAGCGCATCCCGCTGGAGGGCGAGATTCCCAATCCGGCCAATCCGCCCAGCGGCTGCCATTTCCACACCCGCTGCCGCTATTGCTGCGACAAGTGCAAAACCGACGTGCCCGAATATCGCGAGCTGGAGCCCGGCCACTTTGTGGCTTGCCACCGCGCTGAAGAACTGAAGCTGAGGGGATTCACCTATGACGAATAAAAAGCTGATCATCTTTACCGACAGCGGCGATACCCTCATTGACGAAGCCACGCAGGTGCGCGATGAGCGCGGCATTGTGCTTCGGGCGGATTTCATTCCCGGTGCGGGCGAAATGCTCAAAAGCCTTCACGACGAAGGGTTCACCATCGCCCTCGTCGCGGACGGCGAGTGGGAGTCCTTCCAGAATGTGTTCCGCGAAAATGGCCTGGGCTACTGCTTTGACGCGTGGGTGGTGAGCGAGGTGGTGGGGCTGCAGAAGCCGGCCGCCATCATGTTTGAAACGGCGTACGAAAAGCTGGGCCTGACCGAAGCGGACAAAAAGCGCATTGTGATGATTGGCAACAACCTCAAAAAGGACATTGCCGGAGCCAACCGTCAGGGGCTCATCTCCGTGTGGCTGGACTGGTCGCCGCGCTACTTCCATACCGTGGAGGAGCCGGACTGGCAGCCCGACTATACCGTGAAAACGCCTGCGGAGCTGTACGCGCTCCTGCACCAACTCAACGACCGTCTGGAAAACGAATGAACAGAGGTGGGCTATGGAACTGACCGCTCATCAGGAGATCGTCCGAGAAAAGCTGTCGCGGCTTATCGAGGCGTTCTGCCCGATCCTCTATGAGGATGACGAGACTTTTCTGGAAAATATGAAGAACCGCAACCTTGCAGGCGACGACATCCGCCGCTACCAGCACTGGGAGTGGACGCAGGGCGTGGGCCTGTACGGGCTGTGGAAATGGTTTGAAAAAACGCAGGACCGCGCCTATCTGGATATCCTCATCCGGTATTACGACGCGCAGCTGGAAATTGGCTTTCCGGCGCTGAACGTGAATACCGTCACGCCTTTCCTCACCATGAGCTATCTGGGCGAATACCTGCAGGAGGAAAAATATCTGGCTCCGTGCAGGCAGACAGCCGAGTGGATCATGGCATGTTTTCCGCGCACGGAGGAAGGCGGCTTCCAGCACATGACCTCCGATACGCTCAACGATCAGGAACTGTGGGATGACACGCTGTTTATGACGGTTCTGTTCCTGGCCAACATGGGGCGCATCGAAGGAAAACAGGCGTACATCGCCGAAGCAGAGAAGCAGTTTTTGCTGCACGCCAAATACCTGGCCGATCCCGAAACCGGCCTGTGGTACCATGGCTGGACGTTTAACGGCAGGCACAACTTTGCCGGCGCCTTCTGGGGCCGCGGCAACTGCTGGGTGACCATCGCCATTCCGGTGTTTCTGGAAATGGTGGAGGTAAGTGATGAAACGAAAAAGCAGCTGGTGCAGGTGCTCAGCCGTCAGGTGGACAGCCTCATCCGCTGCCAGAATGAAAACGGCATGTGGCACACCCTCGTGGATGATCCCGCCTCCTATGTGGAATCCAGCGCCACGTGCGGCTTTGGCTACGGCATTCTGCGTGCGGTGCGCGCGGGGCTGATCGATCCCGGCTGCAGACAGGCGGCCATGAAGGCGCTGAACGCCATCCTTGGCTACATCGGCGAGGACGGCGTGGTGCAGCAGGTGTCCTACGGCACGCCCATGGGACGCGAAAGCAGGGATTTTTACAAAAAAATCGAAATCAAATCCATGCCCTACGGCCAGGCGCTGGCCATGCTCTTCCTGATGGAGAGCCTGGACTGAGAAAACGGAAAAGTGAGGCCATCGCGCCTCCTTTTTCCATACAAGCGAGGCATGCCATGAACATCGGCAGACAATGGGAGGACCGCCTGAGGATCTGGGCGGAACAGTTTGAAAAGCACTTCATCGCAGCGAGGTTTGCGCTGGAGACGGAGTATTTCACCACGATGGATCACCTGACCTTTGCCCAGGCGGCGCAGGGGTCTTTTCAGCCTGCGCCCGCTGGCATGACATGGGGTGAAAAGTGGCAGTACGGCTGGTTCCGCACACAGTTTACCGTGCCTGAAAGGTTGGATGGACAGCGCCTGGTGCTGTGCCTGCGCGTGGGCGAGGAAATGCTGGTGTGGGTGAACGGACAGGAGTCCGGAGCCATCGATCAAAAGCATGGGTACATCACCCTCACACGCTGCGCACGGGCTGGAGAACGCTACGAGATTCTGGCCGAATGCTACGCCGGACATGGCGTGCGCAACGAGGGCGCGGGCCCTGTTGGCCCGGATGAAGAACCCGTGCCCGAGCCGCCGAAGCATCAGCAGAAGGTGCAGCCGTCCTTTGTGGGCGTGTGGAATGAAACGGTGTTTCAGGCCGCGATGGATTACCGCGCGCTGTACAGCCTTGTGAAGAAACTGCCGGAAAAGAGCCTGCGCACGATGAAGATCGTGGAAGGGCTCAAGAAATTCACCTGTATCGCAGATTTTGAACTGCCTGTGGAGGAAATGACGGCAAGCGTGGCAGAGGCTGCCAGGGTGCTCAAGCCTCTGCTTGCCTGCCGCAATGGCTCTACCGCGCCTGAATACACGGTGTTCGGCCAGTCGCATCTGGACATGGCGTGGCTGTGGCCGGTGGAGGAGACCGTGCGCAAATGCGCGCGCACCTATTCCAACCAGCTTGCGCTGATGGAGGAATACCCGGAGTATGCCTTCCTCCTGTGCGAGCCGCCTATTCTGGAATATCTGCGCCGGCATTACCCGAACGTGTATGAGCGCGTGCAGCGCAAAACGGAGGACGGCGCGTTCATCCCCGAAGGCGCGCTGTGGATTGAATCGGACACCAACATCCCGTCCGGCGAAAGCCTCATCCGACAGTTCGTGCGCGGAAAACGTTGGTTCCGCGAGCATGTGCACACCGAAAGCCGCATGGCGTGGATGCCGGACACCTTCGGCTTTTCCGCTGCGCTGCCGCAGATCATGCGCAAGTGCGGCGTGGCATACTTTGCCACGCAGAAGCTGGTGCGTCAGGACCCGGAGGCCGATCCCTTCCCGTACAACCTGTTCTGGTGGGAGGGCATGGACGGCACGCGCGTGCTGAGCCATTTGTTCAAAAAGAACAACGCCAATTTTGACTCCGGCGATCTCCTCACCCGCTGGGAGGACGACCGCATCCAGCAGGAGAACATCGACGGCATGATGTATCCCTTTGGCTTCGGCGATGGCGGAGGCGGCCCCACGCGCGAGATGATCGAGCTGGCCAGCCGCTGCCGCGACCTCGAAGGCGCGCCGCGCTGCCGCATGGAAAGCCCCGTGCGCTATTTTGAACGCGCACAGCAAAATGGCGTGGATAACGTGTATCGCGGCGAATTGTATCTGGCCTGGCACCGCGGCACGCTCACCACGCAGGCCAGAACCAAGCGCGGCATCCGCAAGGCGGAAATCGCGCTCAAACAGGTGGAATACCACATGGCGCGGCGCATGCTGGCCGGCAAGCCCATCCTGCCGGAGTGGCAGGACGAGCTGGAACGCTGCTGGAAGCTGCTGCTGTTCAACCAGTTTCACGATATCGCGCCCGGCACGTCCATTGCAAGGGTGCATGAGCGTGCGGAGCGCGAGCTGGCGGATGTGCGGGAAAGCTGCGAAAGCCTGATTTGCGCCATGCATGACGGCGCGCAAACCGCGCTTCACAACCCGCTGAGCTGGCCCGTCACCGTGAACGGCCAGACCATCCCGGCGCAGGGCTGCGCCATTGCCGCAGCGCAAAATGAAAAGAAAGCCTCCGTTACAGCATGCGACGAAGGGTGGATGCTGGAAAATGCTTTTCTGCGCTGCGTGATCAGCCATCAGGGCGAAGTGATCAGCGTGCAGCACAGCGGCCGCGAATATCTTGCTGCGCCCGGCAACCGCCTGATGATGTTCAAGGACGTGAACACCTGCTACGATGCGTGGGAACTGGGCAGCATGTATGAAAATCTGCCGGTGGAGCTCTCAGGCGACGTTCATGCGGAAACGTGCGAGGACGAACGCGGTGCAGCTATCGTGATTACGCGCACGCTCCATCATTCGCCCATGACGCAGCGCATCCGGCTTGCAAACGACGGCAGACGGCTGGATTTCGTCACCGAGATCGACTGGCGGGAGCGCCACAAGCTGCTCAAGGCGTCCTTCCCGGTAAATACCTACACCAACGAAGCCGTGCACGAGATCCAGTTCGGCCATGTGAAGCGTCCGGTGCACCGCTCGCGCCAGCACGACCGCGACCAGTACGAGGTGTGCAATCACCGTTACACCGCGCTCTTCGACGGCGCACATGGCGCAGCGGTGCTCAACAACGGCAAGTACGGCGTGAACGTGAAGGAGAACGACATCCGCCTTACGCTGCTCAAGTCTCCGCTTATGCCGGACATGACGGCAGATCAGGGCGTGCAGCGCTTTACGTACGCGTTCTGTCCGGTGGAAGGCACGCTGGTGGATGCGCTGCACGAAGCCGCACAGCTCAACGAGCCGCCTGTGTACGGGCCTTTGGATGAGATCGGCCCGGTTTTCCTGCCCGATCAGCCCAACATCATTGTGGAAACCATCAAGCCAGCCGACACGGACGGGAGCGCCTTGCTGGTGCGCGCCTATGAGAGTATGGGCATCCAGACCAAGGCGGCATTCACCGTGCATCCGGCTGTGCAGTCGGCGACGGAAACTGATATGCTGGAAGAAAATCCGCAGCCGGTTGATCCGCGCTGCGTGAGCTTCCACGCCTTTGAAATCAAAACATTCCTGCTGCGCCTGTGACAGGGGAAGGAGAACCGTATGCAAGCCCATTATCAGACCATCCTGCACGATACCGAGGTGCGCGTGGAGCGATCGCTGCGCACGCAGAACCAGAACGTCCACAGCCCGTACTGCGGTGCGTTCAGCCAGCCGGACGGCGTGTATCAGGCAAAGTTTGCCATCTACCAGACCGCCTCCATGATCGCCGTGTACTGCTGCCCGGACAGCCGGTATTATCACGACGAAAACATTCTTGCGCGCATCCATCTGGGTCTTGACTACGTGCAGCGCGTGCAGCACGAAAACGGCCTGTTCGATTACGTCACCTGCAATTTCTTCTCTGCGCCGGACACGGCCTTCTGCATCGTCAAGATCATCCCGCATCTGCGCTATCTGCGCGGCATTGAGCGCACGCAGGAGGAAAGCGGCATCCTGCAGCGGCTGGAGCGCATCATCCACCAGGGCGCGCGCGGTCTGCTGGAGGGCGGCTTCCACACGCCCAACCACCGCTGGGCCATTGCCTCGGTGCTGTCCATCTGCGGCAAGCTCTTTCAGGAAGAAGATCTCACCGCCGCTGCTGCGCAGTACCTCAATGAGGGCATCGACTGCAATGCCGACGGCGAGTACGCGGAAAAATCCGCCGGCAACTACAATGCCGTCAACAACGACGCCATGCTGCTGCTGGCCGACGGGCTGGATGATCCCTCGTTTGAGGAGCACGTCATCTGCAACCTGCGCATGATGCTCACCTACTGGGAGCCGGACGACAGCGTGTTCACCGCCAATTCCACCCGTTTTGACAAGGACCGCCTCGTCTATGCGGACGGCTACTATCTGGAGTATCTCTATCTGGGCACAACCAGGCAGATTCCGGAATTCCTCGCCATGGCCAACCACATCATGCAGGTCGTGCGTGAAAAGCAGATCCTTGCCCCTGATGTGCTCATCGACCTGATGAACCGCCCCGAGCTCATCGTCTGTGAGTGCGAAGCGAGCGGTACGCCGGAGCGCTACAGCGCATTCTATCAGGATTCCGGCATCGCGCGCGTGCGCCGCGGTCACTACACCTACACCGTCATGCGCGGCAAATCCAACTTCCTGTACGTACACAACGGCTCCATCAAGCTGGCGGTGAAGATTGGCGGCAGCTTCTGCGAACACCGCGCCTTCAAGGCCGAAACCATGACGCAGGATGAAACCGGCGCGTTCCATCTGCACCAGACCATGCGCGGCTGGTACTACCTGCCCTTCAAGGAGAAACCCGCCACCAGCGACTGGTGGCAGATGGACAACACCAGCCGCGACAAGAAGCTGGGGCCGGACATGGACATCGACGTGACGATCCGCGAAACCGATGACGGCCTTGAACTGGATGTGCGCACCAGCGGCGTGGAAGGCGCGCCGTGGCGCGTGGAGCTGGCCTTTGGCGGCATCGACCGCATCTCCAACGATCACATGACCATGCCCGTGCACGGCGACGAAGTGCTGGTGCTGCGCGATTCCTTCTTTGAAGTGTCCAATCCCGCCTCCGTCATGACCATCGGCCCGGCCTTCGGCACGCACCATTTCACCGAAGGCAAGGAGGACAGCGAAGCCAAGACCGCCGGCTGTGCCACCGTCTACATGACCGACTACACCGCCTTCCACCACAAAATTCTCATCCGTCCCTGAGACTGCAAAGCGGTTTCCCCATACAAAAAAGGCTCTGCGAAATGCAGCGCCTTTTTGCTATGGTTTGCCGTCACATCCTGCGCGACGCCTCGGCGTACAGCGCGTTGTGGAACAGGCGGCGGAAGCGCATGAGCTTCAGGTTGTCGCGGGTGGGATGCACGCGGTTGCTGAGCAGAACGGCGAACACGCCCGTCGTGGGATCCACCGCCAGCGACGTGCCGGTGAAGCCGGTGTGGCCGAAGGAGCAATCCGGGAACAGATCGCCCATGAAGTTGAGCTCGGTGCCGGCCAGGTGGAAGCCCAGACCGCGGTGCACGTCGGCGTCCGGCGTGTAGCAGCGGGTGGCCTTGTCCATCATGGCAGGAGACAGATATCCGTCGCCGCCGCGCGCGAGCATCTGGGCAAAGATGATCATGTCGTCGATGCAGCTGAACACGCCCGCATTGGCGGAGATGCCGCGCAGGAAACGCGCGTTCTCATCATGCACAATGCCCTGCCACGCAATGCCGGTTTCGGCGCAGATCTCCGTTGCGGCAATGTTATCGCCCGTGGGGCAGTAGCCGGTGTTTTTCATGCCCAGCGGACCAAACACCATCTCATCCGCCAGCACGTTGAGCGGCTTGCCGCCCAGTTTTTCCAGCATCTTGCCAAGGGTGATGTAGCCCATGCAGCTGTAGCTGGGCGCGCCGCCGGGCGGGTTGTCCAGGGGCTGATCCAGCAGCACGCGCAGCGCATCTTCGGGACTTTCAGCCAGCTGATCCAGCCAGAAAGCGGGATTGAAACCGGCGGTGTGGGTCATCAGCTGAAACACGGTGATGCCGCGCTTGTCCTCCGGCGCATCCGGAAAGAACGTGCCGATGGTGTCATACAGGCTCAGTTTGCCTTCCTCAATCAGGCGCAGGGCGATCATGGTGGGGCCCAGCACCTTGCTCAGCGACGCCATGTCGTAGCGGGTTTCACGGTTCACTTCGGGCCCACCCTGCGCAATCACACCCACGGTGGATACGGCCCACACATGGTTGGCGTCGCCCACAGCGGCCACCGCGCCGGGAAAGCAGCCTTCCTCCAGACCCTGCTGGAGCAGGCGGTCAAGCAGCTTCTGCATATGCATTCTCCCTTTTATCGGGTCTGGCCGATGACGCGCTTGGCGTATTCGTCAATGCCAAAGGCGGTGCCGTATTCCTTCTTGATCAGCGCGCCGCGCATGCGGGCAAGGCCTTCGTAGTACTGCAGATACTTGAAGTCCGTGCTGTGCTCGGTCAGCCACAGCTTGCGCACCGCGTCCTTCCACAGCGGGAAGGCGTCGGTCACGTCAAAATACATGTAGGGTACAAAGCCCTCGCTGTCCTCCCAGTTTTCCGCATACAGGAAGCGGCGGATGGGCGCAGGCGGCAGCGGACGATCAAACGTGGCAAGCGAGCCGAAGAAGATGGCGTCGGTGGTGAGCTGGCTGGCGGCAATGTGATCCTTGTGCATGGAGTTCTTCCAGTGATACAGAACGGTGTTCACCTGATGCTCGCGCATGATATCGCCGATGCGGATGGCCAGATCCTGCGAGTAGGTCAGCTCGCCGTCCGGAATGTCCAGCACAATGCTCTCGCCGCCCAGCATTTTGGCGAATTCGCCTGCACAGTCCACATTGTATTTGCGGAAGTCGGACTGCGTCCAGCCCTTGGGCGTGCCGCGCTCGCCGGCGGTCAGATCCAGCGTGATGATGCGGTCGCCCTCCATGGCGTGCCGCGCCAGCAGCATGCCGCAGGTCAGTTGTGCGTCGCCGGTGTGCGCGCCGACGGCCATGATGGTTTTCCGGGTTTCACTCATGAAGCATACCTCCGTTGTCTGTACATGAAGAAAGTTAAGCAGCTTTGACTTCTTGAATATGCAGCCACTTGTCGCCGCGCAGGCGGATGCGCATCAGCACGGCGCGGATGAGCCATTCGCACATCATGCCAATCCACACGCCCGGCACGCCAAGGCCGAGGACGATGGTCAGGACGTAGCCGATGATGATGCGGCCGATGGCCAGCGCCACCACGGACACCACCGAGGAGAACGTGGCGTCGCCCGCCGTGCGCAGCGCCATGGGCGTGATGTAGCCATCGCACCAGATGATGGGCAGGCCGATGCAGCCGATGGCGAGGCAAGTCCAGATGATGGGCAGCGCCGTTTCGGACGGGCTGTACAGCTTGAGCAGGAGCGGCGTGGCCGCAAGGAACACCACCGTCACCACCAGAAGCACCACGCGGCCTGCGGCAACAATCTTGCGGCAGTAGCGGCGGGTGAGCTCATACAGCCCGGCGCCGTAGCACTGGCCGCACACCGTGGTGGCAAAGGAGGTCATGGCGTTGCCGGTGGACAGGAACAATCCGAACACCGAGTTGGCCACGCCGTGCGCCGCCAGATCGGTGGTGGTGAGGTAGGCCAAATAGATCTGCACCAGCAGCATGCCGCCCTGGAACAGCGCGGATTCCCACGCGATGGGTACGCCCAGCTGCACAATCTGCGCCGTGATGTCTTTGGAGAAATGGAACAGGTTGCGCAGGTGAATGTGGTATTCGTTGTGCACCTTCAAAAGCCATACCAGCGCCACGATCATGCCGGCGGTGCGCGCCACGATGTAGCTCATGCCTGCACCGGTCACGCCCAGATGCATGCCGTTGATGAAGAGGAAGCTGCAAAGCAGGTGCAGCGTGTTGATGAAGATGGTCAGGAAAAGGCTGGAGCGCGTATCGCCGGTGCTGCGGAAGGCGAAGAAGATAACGTTGAACACCGAGAAGGGAATGAAGGAGATGCACACCAGGCGCATGTAGCGGATGGAGTAGTCCACCAGCAGCGGCTCCGCACGCGGATACAATACGCCGATGAGCACTTCGCTCAGCGCAAACAGCATGCCGCCAAACACGATGGCTACCGCACCGCACAGGCAGATGGTCTCGCCAATGACGGTGCGGATACCGCCTTCATCGCCGCGTCCCTTGGCGCGCGCGATCACAATGGAACCGCCCGTGGCCAGCGCCGAGAAAATGAGCGACACCAGCGAGTTGACGGAACCCACCATGTTGACCGCCGCCATGGCTGCCTCGCCTGTAGAGGAGACCATGGACACCGACAGCATGTTGATGAACATGATGAAGAAAGCATCCAGCACCAGGGTAAAAAACATGCTGCGCAGCTGCTTATAGGTAAACTGCCGAGAGGTGAAAGCATCCTCCAGCCAGGCATGAGCTTTTGTGAACATGATCCGTCGCCTTCTTCCAGTGGGCTGCCACCAGTATATGCTATTTTTCAGGGTTTTGCAATGAAAACGCCGAAAATGTTAGAACTTGTTTGAAGGACTGCGGCATTTTTATGAACGAAAAAAGGCTGCCGCAGCAGCCTTGTGAGGGATTATTTCTTTTCCTTAAAGAGGTACTCATCCACCTTCTCGCGGATCTCGTCGCTGATGACGCGATCAATGGGGAAGGAGGCTGCGCTCACCACGCGCCTGGACAGGTACAGCGCCTGCTGCAGGGTGATATCCAGCGAGCGCTCGTCGATGTAGGCGCTCTTGAGATTGTCGCGGCGGTCGTGGATGTAGTTTGCGCCCGGCGCGCCGAAGCGGCACAGGTTGATGGCGGGCACGCCCTTGTCGGCAAAGGGCACGCAGTCGGAAGAATAGATATCCAGCTTGACCTCGCAGGCCACACCCATCTCGCGCATGAGAGCGTCCACATAGCCCACGGCCTTCTCGGTGGCCAGCACGGGCGCGATGTTCACGCCCAGCGTGGCGGCGGCCACGTCTACGTTGATCATCAGCACATGCTTTTCAAGCTCGCTTTCATGCGCCTTGACCCAGGCCTTGCTGCCCAGCAGACCCTGCTCCTCGGAGCCGTACCAGTTGAACTTGAGCGTGCGCTCGGGCTTGTGCGCGGCAAAGTGGCGCAGCAGCTCCATCAGGATCACGCTGCCGGACATGTTGTCGTACACGCCGGTGGAGAAATGCACGCTGTCGTAATGCGCGCCGAAGGAGATGATCTCGTCCGGATACTTCGTGCCTTCGATCACGGCGCACACGTTCTGGCTTTCAGCATCATAGCTCTCGCTGGCGAGCTCGATGTGCATCTTCTTCGTGCCACGGCGCACGATTTCGGCAGCGTCAGCAGCGCGCAGGTTCAGCGCCACCGCATCGCCGAAGGGCTCGGTGAGGGTCTCGCGCAGTTTGCGGATATCGCAGTCCGTGTCGCTCGGACGGTCGATGGTGGTGCCGGAGAAGGTGAGGATGGCGGCTGCGCCGGCCTTCTGCAGCTTCTCGTAATCCTTGCGGCGCAGGCGGCCGTTCATCAGCACGATCTTGCCTTTGGCATTCTGCAGATGCACGGGCAGCAGGGTTTCGGCATAGTAGAATTCGGCGTCCAGGCCTTCCGCGGGGGTGGATTGGGCGCGCTCGTAGCCGGTGACGGCATATTCCTTCACGTAGGGCTCGGTTACCACCAGCCTGGCGTGGCTCACTTTGCCGCAGGGGACGGTGAAGGATTCCAGATGAGCCTCGGCGCCGGTAGACCGGGCTTCCTCCAACAGACGGCTGGCGGCCTGCTTTTCAGCGCCGCTTCCGCTAACGCGCACATAGGCCAGTTCCTTGAGCAGTGCAAAAGCACGATGCGCAGATACGTTCATACAGTTTGCCTCCTGTGTTCAGATATGCCTATCATAGCACGTTTTGGCGCGGGTGTCACGCTTACAGCACCGCTTCGCCAATCAGGCGGCAGATGGAGGCGATGTCCGTGCCGCGGGTGAACTCCAGATGCACCTTGCCCAGGCCGGAAAACCACAATTCCAGCTCCGTGTCCAGATCCAGCATACCGGCGGTTTCGATGGAGAAGGTCTGGATGCGCTTGTAGGGCAGCGAGGTGAAATCCTGCTTGCGGCCGGTTACGCCCTGTACGTTGACGGAGATGATACGCAGCGTGGTAAAAATGAGGTAGTCGCGCACGCTCTGGTAGCAGGCTACGATGGCTTCGCCCGGCAGAAGAATGGGCTGCACGGTGGGCAGGAATTGATCCGGCTTTTCGGGATGCAGCTTGAGATATTTGGCGTTGGTGAAATCGATCATGATGAAACACTCCTTTCATAATCAAAGAGGATCGCATCATCATCCTATCAGATCCGCTGCGTTTGTCATGCCTTTTTGCCTGAAAGCTGCATTTGATTGCCTGAAAACGAAAAATGGCCGTCCGAACGGACAGCCTGTTTTCTTGTATTACGCCTTGTGCTTGCGATGGAACACATTCATCCAGCGCAGCACGCGTTCACGGGGCAGAAGCAGGTTGACGCCCATGGCGATCAGCACGCCCACGCCGGTGTCAAACATGCGGTTGAGGGAGTAGGGGATGTAGCTGTCCACCGGCTGGCTGAACAGCAGGATGCACAGAATCACGCCGCCCGGCTGAATGCCGCCCGGCCAGCGGCACACCTGGCACGCCACGATGAGCACCACCACGCCCACGAACAGGAACGGCAGCATAAGCGGCTGCATGCTGCCATCGGGCACAAAGCGCAGATACAGGCTGAACAGCGCCATGGCGATGAAGCCGCCGATGATGGTGCCGAACAGGCGGTTGCCGCCGTTGAGCCACGAATTGCCCATATCATAGCCCATGCCAAAGATGGCGCCGATGCAGGCAAAGGTGGGGTTGCGGTCGATGAGAAGATACAAAAAAGCGCAAAGGGTGGCGGCGAGCGCAGTCTTGATGTTGCGCATGCCTACGCCGATCTGGCGGGGATGTTCCTCGTGCATGGCTGGATGGCTCCTCTTAGGTAAAATCAAACATGCACCATTATAGCTCTGAATTGGGAAATGTCAAACAAAAACGGAGCTGTCGCAGAACGCAAAAATTCTGCGGCAGCTTTTTTGATGCTGGACAAGCTGACTACACCTCAAGCATGTGGAAAACTTTTGGATTTTTTGAAAACCGGGCATAACAAACCAGGCCCTGCTTCCAACGCAGCGCTT
>JAQXJZ010000094.1 GCA_029009515.1 bacterium | reverse complement strand
CCACCAGATTGCGGAACTCGGTGTGGCTCATGCCCTCAGCCGCCTTGATGTAATGGCGGTAGAAGCTGTTCTTCTGGGAGTCGATCACGGTGGTGAAGCCCGCCACATGGTTGATGGCCTCTTCCACAGGAATGTCCTTGCCGGGCTTGCCGATGACAATGCCCAGTTCCACATTGTAGCCGTTGGCGCCCACAAAAATGCCGTCATGGCCCACCATGGCGCCAATGGGACGCTGATGGCCCCGCGGAATCATATTGACGTGCCTGCGGGACGCATTGTTGCGCACAAAGGACGGGCTGTTGGCCACAAGGCCGAACATCAGCTTGGGCATGGGAACGGGGCTGAGCAGTTTCACTTCGCTCACGCGGTGCGCATACAGCTCCACAAGGGCAAAGTCGGAACCCTCCAGAATGCGCAGCAGACGATCCTGCAGCTTGCGCAGGGCCTGCATGCCCTCATCGCCCAGCGCCAGGAAAGCCTGCAGCGTATCCGGCCAGCCCTTTTCGCCCAGCAGCGGGGTCATCGTCTTCGCCCAGCCGCTGGTGACGCCCGCCACCGGACCAAACGCTTTCTCCGTTGCAGCAGGATTGAAAATCCAGTCCTCGCCGTTCCTTCTGGGATGGCTGATCACGATACCCCAAGAGTACTGATTCTTGTATTCATAGCTGGCAAGACGCATGATCCTATCTCCTTTTCAGTTGTAGTACTGAGTTTGGCTCATTGTAGCACGCTCAAAAATGAGGTGTAAATATGCCATTTCAGTACGGCATGCGTCTGTCGTTTTTGCATTGCGCCGTTTCAGCACATCAAAACAGCGTATCAATGTGCTGTTTCGCAACCATTTATGTGCGCTTTTTGCCGAAATACTTGAAAGTCAGCGGCCACACGCACGCGGCGAACATCACCATCAGGAAGTAGCGAATAGCGCGCGCGATGGGATGGCCGTGGAAGATGAGGTTGAGCACCGGCTTCGTGCCTTCCTTGATGACCATCACCAGCGCAAGACCGATGACGACTTTCAGGATCTGCACGGGCAGGCTGGCCTTTACCTCGAAGCGGATATACCTGCGCTCCAGATAGCAGCTCAGCAGCAGCGCGGCGCTGCTGCCCATGAGCAGATAGCCGTTTTCGATGCCGTGCGCCATGTTCTCGGGGTCCATATCGGCAGGCCAGGCATGCACTTCGCAAAAGATGACATACGCGATGGACAGCACCAGCAGCGCTGCCATGGACGCGTACATGGGCGCGGGTTTTTCGTCCGCATGAGCAAACAGCGGATAGAACGCAAACACCATGATTGTGCCGGCAATCAGCGATACGCCCACATCCGCAGGCGTATGCACACCCAGATACATGCGCGAGATGGCCGTGAGCGCGATGAGCACCATCAGCACAATGCGCACCGCCCAGCTGCGCAGCATGCGCGCCGTGCAGCCAAGCACGGTGGTGACGCTCTGCGTATGGCCGCTGGGGAAGGAATAGCCCGTTGCATCCGCGCGGGCGGACTCCACAATCGTGAAATTGGGATCACGTACCCACGGGCGCGGCACACGGCAGATGAGCTTGAGAAACTGATTGACCAGCGTGCCAAAGAAACCAACGGTCATGAGATAATAACCGCTGTTTTTGCTGATGCACCAGAACACCACAATGCCCAGCACAATAAACAGCGTTTCGCTGCCCAAGTGGGTAATCAGGGAAAAGAAGGTATCCAGAAACGGGGTGCGGATGTTTTCCAGCCAGTAGAGCAGTTGCATAGTGATGCGGCCTCCTTTGTCAATCTCTTGCTATATCCTACCACAGCAAAAAGCAAATGGCAAACGCCGTCTTTCGCGCCTTCTTCATGCATATGCTCCCATAAGCTTTGCAAGGATCAGGGGAGGATTATCCGCATGAAAAACGCCATCGAACAGCGCGCCTGCGATCTGGCGGCATACATCATTCAGCATGAGGCCACCGTGCGCGCCGCCGCAAGGGAATTTGGCATTTCCAAATCCACCGTTCATAAGGACATCAGGGAGCGGCTGAGACTGGTGGACGGTGATCTGTATGCGCAGGCAATGGCGGTGCTGCGTCACAACAAGGAGGTGCGGCACCTGCGTGGCGGTGAAGCAACCCGACAGAAGTACCGCTCCGCGCGCTGACCGGGGTTTCTTGCCACCAAAAGCAGGATTTGGCTTGCCTGTGGCGAATTCAATAACCTTAGGGCGTGAAAACGCCTGTTTGATTGCGCCCATTTGGGCGGAAGCATAAAGGAGTTTTGGTTCAATGGCAAGCATCAGCGACATTGCGGTGGATCTGGGTACGTCTCAGATTCTGATCTACATGAAGGGCAAGGGAATTATCCTGCGCGAGCCCACCGTCGTAGCCATCGACCGCGATACCCGCGATATTCTGGCTTTTGGCGAAGAGGCGCGCCGCATGATTGGCCGTACGCCCGGCAACATTCTGGCCATCCGTCCTCTGCGCGACGGCACCATTTCGGACTATGAGCTGGTCAGCTATATGCTCAAGAGCTTTGTGCTCAAGGCCATCGGCAAGCACATGTTCGCCCGTCCCCGCGCCATCCTGGCGCTGCCCACCTCCGTTAACGAGATGGAAAAGCGGTCCCTCATTTCCACCATGTTTGACGCCGGCATGCGCCGCACGCAGCTGCTCAACCGTTCGCTGGCAGCCGCGCTGGGCGCGGGGCTGCCCATGGATGAGGCCTACGGCACCATGATTGTGGACATCAGCGCGGGCGTGACGGATATTGCGGTCATGTCCTTTGGCAAGGTCATCGTCAGCGACTGCGCCAAGGTGGGCGGCGACCGTTTCGACGACGCCATCATCCGCCACCTGCGCCGCAAGCACAACCTGCTCATCGGCGAACGCACTGCAGAAGCGCTCAAAATCAACATCGGCTGTGCCATTCCGCGCAATGAGCAGCTTTACATGGAAGTGACCGGACGCAACCTCATCACCGGCCTTCCCAAGACCATGCGCATTACTTCCGACGACATCAGCGAAGCCATCGACGATCCTGTGCAGCAGCTTATCGAGAGCATTCACGGCGTGCTGGAGCACACCCCGGCTGAGCTGGCGGCGGATATCTTCGAGTACGGCATCCTGCTTTCCGGCGGCGGCGCGGAGCTGTTTGGCCTGTGCGAAGCCATTGCCGATGCGCTCAAGGTGCCCTGCTCCTGCGCTGAGGATCCCCAGAACAACGTGGTCATGGGCTGCGGCAGGGCGCTGGAAAACCTGCACGATCTGGGTCAGTTCCTCGACGACGGACGCCGCCGCCTGATGGGACGCTAAATCATCCTGAGGAGACAGATACGAATGAGCACCCTTTTGCTGGTCGTCATCTACATCGCCTTTATCGGGCTGGGCCTTCCGGACTCGCTGTTCGGAACGGCCTGGCCCGCTGTTTATGCGGAGTTTTCTCTGCCGGTGTCCATGGGCGGCGTGTATGCCGTACTGGCCTGCGCCGGCACCATCGCCTCCAGCCTGTGCAGCGCACGGCTGGTCAACCGCTTGGGCACGGGCAGGATTGTTGCCTACAGCACCGCGCTGACCGTGGTGGGCCTGCTGTGCAACGCCATGGCCCCCGGCTACTGGTGGATGTGCCTCACCTCCATCCCGCTTGGCTTTGGCGCCGGCGCGGTGGATGCTGCGCTCAACGATTATGTGGCGCTGCACTACACGGCGTCGCAGAGGAGCTTTCTGCACTGTTTCTACGGCGTGGGCGTAAGCCTGAGCCCTTATCTGATGTCGCTTGCGCTGGCGGATGACGCTGCCTGGCGCGATGGCTACCGGCTGGCATTCTTCTGCCAGATGGTCATTATGGCTGTCACCTTCATTGCGCTGCCTCTGTGGAAGCGCATGCAGAAGGAGCATCAGGCCGCCCATCCGAACGAGAAGCCACCGCGTACGCTCACCCTGCTGGAAATGGCCCGAATGCCTGAGGTTCGCACGGTGTGGATCATCTTCACCACTTCCTGCGCTATCGAGTTCACGTGCGGCCAGTGGGGCAGCACCTTTCTGGTAGAGGCCAAGGGGCTGGCGCTGGACGCCGCTGCACGCACGGTGATGCTGTTTTACGTGGGCATGGCGCTGGGACGCTTCCTGTCCGGCGTGCTGGGCAACCGCTTCACAAGCTGGCAGCTGATCCAAATGAGTCAGGGGCTGATGCTGCTGGCGCTGCTGTTCCTGCTGCTGCCGTTTGGCACGTTCTTTGCCGCAGTTGGTCTGTTTCTCATCGGCCTTGGCACTGGCCCCCTCTTCCCCAACATGACGCATCTCACGCCCCAGAACTTCGGCCGCGACGTATCGCAGGCGGTCATTGGTTCGCAGATGGCGTTTTCCAACTTTGGCATCATGGTGTTCCCGCCGCTGTTCGGACTGCTTGCGCAGATCATCGGCGAGTGGCTGTTCCCGTGGTATGTGCTGATTCTGTTTGCCGTCATGGTGGCAAGCACGCTCAGCCTCATCCGGCAGATGAAACAGCAGGGGCGCTACTGACAGATACGGAGGATCGGGAATGGCAGTATACTTCATCGGCGGTTCGCCCTGCAGCGGAAAAAGCACCGTCGCCCAGGCGCTTTCCGAGCGATACGATCTGACCTATTTCAAGGTGGATGATCATCTGGATCGATATCTGAAGATGGGCGCAGCGGATGGCAAACCCTTCTGCGCAAAAGCTTCGCATTTTGACTTGGGTTAAGAGAAAGAAAAAACGCCAGACTGCAGATGCAGTTTGGCGTTTTGCTTATGACAGGCGAAATCACGCCTGCTCCTTCAAATGCTCCTTGAGCAGCAGAATGGCCTCCTCGTAGCCCTGAAAGCCCTTGCCCTTGATCTGCGCGATGCAGGCCATGGCCGGATAGCTGATGTGCCGGAAGTTCTCGCGCTGGCTCACGTCGCTCAGATGCACTTCAACGGCAGGCAGCGCAACGGCCTTGAGCGCATCCAGAATGGCCACGCTGGTGTGCGTATAGGCCGCCGGGTTGATGACGATGCCATCCGCCTTGCCCAACGCGGACTGGATGATATCCACCAGCACGCCTTCGTGATTGCTCTGAAAGCATTCCACCTCGATGTCTTCGCGCGCGCAAACGTCCTTGATGTACTGGATGAGGGCGTTGAAATCCTGCTTGCCGTAGATGGACGGCTCGCGGATGCCGAGCATGTTCAGGTTAGGTCCGTTGAGCACATAGAGCTTCATCATATGCCTCCTTGATCAGCTGCACGCAGCTTTCCAGCGTGCCTTCATTGGCCACCTGCACATCGGCACAGGCGGCGTAGATGGGTTTGCGCTCCTGCCACATCTTTTCCAGCACCTCGCGGCTCTGGGAAAGCGGCCTGCCCTCCATGGACAGCAGGTTCAGATCACGGGTGATGTGCACCACCACGCCGTTCATGCGCAGGAATCGGCGGTTTTCCTCGCGCTTTACCGCGCCTCCGCCAGTTACGATGATCTGCCCGCCCTTGCTGCCAAAGCGCTTCACCTGCTCGGTTTCGCGGTCGCGGAAGCCCGCTTCTCCCTCTGCTGCCATGATGTCGGGAATGCTCCTGCCATCGGCACGGATGACCTCCTCATCCAGATCCACCAGCGGCATGCCAAGCACATCGGCCAGCATCGCGCCGATGGTGCTCTTGCCGCAGCCGGGCATGCCGACAAGCACCAGATTGGTCACGCTCCTGCGCAGCGCCTTTTCGGCCTTCTGCGCTTCCTGCGCGCTCACCGTTTCCCCGGTGAAGATCTCGCATGCGCGCACCGCCTGATACACCAGCATCGATAATCCGCCCTCACAGGGGATTCCGAGGGCTTTGGCCTGTTCCAGCAGTCTGGTGCGAAGGGGGTTGTAGATCACGTCCAGAACGCCCTTCAAATGCGGAAAACGGCACAGATCCACCGGCTGAGAGTCCGTGTTGGGGTACATGCCCACCGGCGTGGTATTGATGAGATAGTCCGCATCGGCATGGAGGTCGAGATTGCCGTAGTTGTTCTCGCCCGAACGGGAGATGACAATGGCCTCGCCGCCATTCTGACGCACCACATCGCATGCCGTCAGCGACGTGCCGCCGCTGCCCAGAATCAGCGTCTTTCGTCCGGCAAATTGAATGCCTGCCCGCGCAGCCATCACGCTCATGCCGTAGAAGTCGGTGTTGTCGCCATACAGGCTGCCGTCCGCACGCCGCACAATGGTGTTCACCGCGCCAATGCGCTGCGCCGTTTCCCCTACCTCGCTCAGATACGGGATGACCGCCTTCTTATACGGAATGGTCACGTTCATGCCGTCAAAGCTGCCTTCGCGCATCCACGCATCCAGCTTTTCCGGCGGCATGGGCCACAGGTCGTAGCGATAATCGCGCAGAAAGCCGTGCAGCGTTTTGGAATGGCTGTGGCCCAGCTTTTCACCGATGAGTCCAAACTGTTTCATGCTGATTCCTCAAATCTCGCTGTAGCTGCCCAGATAGTTGAAGGTTTCGGGTCCTTCGTCCAGCTCGCTCAAAAGCTGCAGCGCCGCTTCGTCATACACAGACGCATCCAGATCAAAGTAGAACATGAACTCAAAATCCGTGCCGGCCAGCGGACGGCTTTCCAGCTTGGTCAGGTTCAGGCCAAGGGCCGAGAACTTGGCGATCATGCTGTACAGCGCGCCGGGCTTGTGCTGGACATTGAGCATCAGGCTCATCTTGTTGGCGCCGGGATAGATCTCCAGACGCTTGGAAATGCAGATGAAGCGGGTGAAATTGCTGTCGCTGTTGGAGATATCCGTCTTGAGAATGCTCAGGCCATACAGCGCGGCGCACACCGGTGCGGAAATGGCGGCGATATCCTTCCGGTCGGACTGGCTGACCATCTGCGCGGCCATGGCGGTATTTTCACACACAGTCACCTTCACGCCCTTGAGCGTTTTAAGGAACTCGCTGCACTGGCCGATGGCCTGCTCGTGGCTGACCACTTCGCGGATCTCCTCCAGCTTCACGCCAGGCTTGGCCAGCAGACGGTGATCAATCTTGAGGCGCACGCTTCGCACAATGGAGAAACGGTACTTGCGCATCAGGTCGTGCACTTCGGTCACAGAGCCGTAGGAGCTGTTTTCCACCGGCAGCACGCCATATTCGCACAGGCCGCTGTCAATGGCTTGAAAAACGCCCTCAAAACGTTTGAAATACATGATGTTGGGCAGGGAGAACAGCTTGTCGCACGCCTGCTGGCTGTACGCGCCCTCCACGCCCTGACAGGCCACGACGGCCTTCTTGGGGAATACCTTGGGCGTTTCCTCGATGGCGCGGGCAATATGATTGGTAATGCCGGATTTCTGCGTCATGTAGCGCTGCTGATAGCTGCGGCTCAGATCAAAGAGCGTGTTGTACAGCAGCTTCACATACATCGCCATGTCCTCATCCACAGCGGCAACCTGCTTGTTGAGCACGTCGCGTTCGCGCGCGGGATCAAACACGGGCAGATTGTTTTCCTTCTTGTACTTGGCAATCTCCAGCGCAACCTTCATGCGCGCGTCAAAATTCTTCACCAGTTCGGCGTCGATCTCGTTAATCTGTTTGCGCAGTTCCTGAATATCCATTTCGATCCGCCTTTCCGCTTATGCTTCCACTGCCTGTTTGACAGCAGCGGGCAGTTCTTCTACAGACATATCCTTCAGTTCGCATCTGCCAATCTCATGCGGCAACACAAAGGTGATGGTATTGCCCTTGCGCTTCTTGTCCGACAGAGCCACTTCACACAGCTGCTGCGCATCAAAGGGGGCTGATACGGGCAGATGATTGGCCTCAAGCGCTCTGATCAGCTCATCTGACACCGGGCATTCAGCCCAGCCGGTTCGTTCCGCCAGCCTTGCAGCATACACCATGCCAATGGCCACCGCATGCCCGTGAGAAATCCCATAATGGCTGCATTTTTCAATGGCATGTCCCAGCGTGTGGCCGAGGTTGAGCAGCTGCCGGCTGCCGGTATCGCGCTCGTCCGCCTCCACCAGCTTCGCCTTGGCGGCAACGCAGGTTTCGATTACAGAAAGCATCTGATCATGCCAGTGCCCATCCTTGAGCAGATCAAACAGTGGCCTGTCGCCCAGCACGCCGTACTTGATCACTTCCGCCACGCCGTCCGCCAGCTGTTCGGGCTTGAGCGTCCACAGCGCATCGGGATCGCACAGCACCACGCAGGGCTGATAGAACGCGCCCGCCAGGTTCTTGCCAGCAGTCAAGTTGAGGCCGGTCTTGCCGCCCACGCTGCTGTCCACCATGGCAAGCAGCGTTGTGGGGATCTGCATGAACTTCACGCCGCGCAGAAAGCTGGCCGCCGCAAAACCGGCCATATCGCCCACCACGCCTCCGCCCAGCGCCACGATGACGTCCGAGCGGGTCAGCTGGTTCTGCGCCAGAAAATCAAGCATCGTGGCCCAAACGGTGAGGTTCTTGTTTTCCTCTCCGTGTGGAATGGCAAAGCGGCATACGTCAAAGCCCGCCTGTTTGAGCGAGTATTCCGCCTGCGCGCCGTAAAGCGCATCCACCGTATCATCAGTGAGGATGGCGGCCTTGCAGGTTTTGCCGATCGTTTCTTTCAGGATCTCTCCGCATTCCTCAAGCAGTCCGCGCTCAATGAGCACGTCATAGGGTTTACCGGCCGCCACGTGAACCTTCCTCACGGTTCGTCACCCTTTCTGTCCACGATCTCCTTGCGCTCCGCACCCGCCTTGAGCAGCGCGTGCAGCGCTTCCGCATCCGCTTTTTCCAGCGCGCTGCGGTACTCGTTCAGGTGCTCAATCAGCGCATCCAGCTCGGAAAGCAGCGGTTCGCGGTTGAGCAGGAACAATTCCGTCCACATAGAGGGCTGAAGCCTTGCCACGCGGGTCATATCGCGGAAGCTGCCAGCGGAGAAGCCGTGATGCTCCATGGCCTCGGGGCTCTTGACATACGCGCTGGATACCACATGCGCCAGCTGCGATGTGTAGCCGATCACACGGTCGTGATCCTCTGGCGTGGTCATCACCACGCGGGCAAAGCCCAACTCGCGGAAGAAATGCTTCAGCTCCGCAAGCACCTGAATGCTCACGCCCGGAGGCGGCGTGAGGATCATGGACGCATTCTGGAAAAGCGATGCGCTGGCATGATCAAAGCCGGAATACTCAATGCCCGCCATGGGATGACCGCCCACAAACAGGAAGCCGTTTTCCTCAGCCACCTTGAACAAAGGTTCGCATACGGCGCGCTTGACGCCGCACAGGTCAATGACGGTTGCTCCCTTACGGATGGAGGCTGCATTTTCCTGTACATATGCAATCGCCGTCTTGGGCCAGGTGGCCACCAGCACCATATCGCAGATGGCCAGGCGTTCCAGGGTCAGCTCAGCATCGATGGCTTCCATCAGCTTGGCCTTGAACATCACCTGCGGATCGGTATCCAAACCCAGAATGGTGTGCGGAGTGTTCTTCTTGAGGGCTTTGGCCATGGAGCCGCCAATGAGGCCCAGACCGATGACAGCAATATTCATGTTCAGGCCTCCTTGGGCATCTTGTAGGCGTGCGGCAGGATGGCGTTCACCGCCTGCATCACATCGTCGAAAGCAGCGGGGGTCAGGGACTGCGCGCCGTCGCACAGCGCCTTCTTGGGATCGTTGTGCACCTCAATCATCAGGCCGTCGGCGCCGCAGGCCGTGGCCGCCATGGCCATGGGCTTCACCATCCAGGAAATGCCGGTGGCGTGGCTGGGGTCGATGATGACGGGCAGATGGGTCAGCTTCTTGAGCATGGGCACGCAGGAAAGATCCAGCGTGTTGCGGGTGGCGGTTTCAAAGGTGCGGATGCCTCGCTCGCAGAGGATGACGTTGTCGTTGCCGCCGGCCATGACGTACTCCGCGCTCATCAGCAGCTCCTGAAGCGTGCTGGAAAGTCCGCGCTTGATGAGGATGGGCTTGCCGGTATGGCCCAGTTCCTTGAGCAGTTCAAAGTTCTGCATATTGCGCGCACCCACCTGAATGACGTCCACTTCGTCAAAGAGGCTCAGCTGGCTGAGATCCATGATTTCAGTCACCACCGGCAGTCCGGTGAGCTTCTTGGCCTTCAGCAGCAGTTCCAGTCCATGTCCGCGCAGGCCCTGAAAGGCGTAGGGCGAGGTGCGGGGCTTGAACGCGCCGCCGCGCAGCATGGTAGCGCCGGAGCGCTTGACCGCCTCCGCCACCTCGCAGATCTGCTCTTCCGTTTCGATGCTGCACGGGCCCGCGATGACGCTGAACACATCGCCGCCCACCTGCGTATCCCCCACCTTGACGATGGTATCATCCTCGTGGAACTTGCGGTTGGCATTCTTGTAAGGCTCCTGAACGCGCTTCACGTCCTCCACGATATCAAGCGCGCGCAGCAGATCGATATCCACATGCGAAGTATCGCCGACGAGACCCAGAATGGTATGGGTCTGGCCCTCGGTGGGATGGATGGAAATATTCATGCTGTTCAGCCACGCCATCAGATTGGTGAGCTGCTTTTCTTCGGGATTCTTCTTCAGGATAATGATCATGGTATTGCCTCCTTACAATTTCACGAAAAAACCCTCACGGCATTGGCCGCGAGGGTTCTGCTTCATCATGGTGCAGATTACTCACACAGCACAACGCAAAAGAGCCTTACGCATAAACGTAAAGCTAAAGGTAAAGTAATAGGCAGAACCGCATGTGTACTGTTTCATTCCGGTCCGCCCTCCTTTGTTTTGTGCTTGTTTGGGATGATAGCACTATCAAAAGCACATGTCAATGTATTTTGCTGAAAAAAACAATCAAAAGGCAGGATTTTGACCCTTGTGGCAGAAGAGTATCAAGCATGCGTTTTTCGTTTTCGCATCAGAAAGGAGCCCCTATGCAGCGCAAACCCTTTTCCTACCGCAGACTTTTCTTTTCCATGCTCTCCATCAGCGCGTTCACCTTTGGCGGCGGATTTGTCATCATTCCGCTGATGCGCAAGAAATTTGTGGAGGAGCTTGGATGGCTGGAAGAAAACGATATGCTGGATATCATTGCCATGGCGCAGTCCTCACCGGGTGCAGTGGCGCTGAACGTAGCATCCCAGCTGGGCTACCGTGCGGCCGGCGCGCGCGGCATGCTGTGCGCTGTTCTGGGCACAATGCTGCCGCCCTTTGTGTGGATCAGCATCATCTCCACCTGCTACGATGCCTTCCGCACTTCACCCGTGATTGACGCATTTCTGCGCAGCATGCAGCCCGCCGTTGCAGCCGTTATCTTCTCTGCCGCGCTGAGCATGTTCAAGCCCATCCGGCAGAGCGGCAAGGCAAGCAGCTGGCTATTGTTTGCAGGCGGACTGGCGCTGGCCTTTGCCGGTGTAAACGTGATCTGGATCCTGCTGTTCGGCGCATTCTTTGGCGCTGCGACGGCGCTGAGGGAGGTGAAGAAGCATGCTGCTTGAGCTGTTCTGGAGTTTCCTGAAGGTGGGCCTGTTCAGCTTTGGCGGCGGGCTGGTGTCCATCACGCTCATTTCGCAGGAGATCGTCACCCAAAAAGGCTGGATCACAGCCAATGTTTTCACCGATCTCATCGCCATTGCGGAGTCCACGCCGGGGCCCATCGCCATCAATGCCGCAACGTTTGTGGGCATGCAGCTTGGCGGCATCATCGGCGCGATTGTGGCCACCACAGCAGCGGTTCTGCCCGGATGCGCCATCTCCCTCAGTCTTGGGCTTCTGTATCAGCGCTACCGCAGGCTCACGCTGGTGAAAGGCGTGATGGACGGCCTGCGCCCGGTGATTGTGGCCACCATCTTCGTCGGCGGCTTCACCATTCTGCGAAACGCGCTGTTTGCGGGCGGGCTGCTTGCTCTGTCTGCGGTGGATTGGCTCTCCGTTGCCTTCTTTGTCATTGTCTTTATTCTGGCGCAGAAAACAAAACTCAGCGCCGTCATGCTCATTGTGGGCGGCGGCGTGGTGGGCGGTGCCATCCGTCTGCTATTGGGAATGTAAACAAAGAAAAGATGGGCGGGCATTCATCCGCACATCTTTTTGGTTATTCATCGGCCAGCATGTTTTTCACATTCAGACTGGCAGCCTTCACTGCGTTTTTTCGCTCGCCTTTGGCGATCAGCTCCTCTGTGGCCTCACGAAGGGTAAGGCCGCGCACAATGCCGTCGAACAGCTGCGCCTCCAGCGAAAGCTCGCTCTTTGCCGCTTCCGGCTGAGGGATATCCGCCTCCGACCATTTGAATACGATGCAGTACTCGCCCTTCTCCGCCTTGGGGTTGGCTTCGATATCTGCCAGCACTTCCGTAACCGTGCCACGCACGGTTTTTTCGTATTTCTTGGTCAGGTCGCAGCTGGCGGAAACAAGGGTACCCGGCAAAACATCCTTCACAGCCTTGAGCAGATCCGCCACGCGATGGGGCGATTCATGCACCACAGCCAGTTTGGAATGCCGCGCCATATCCAGCAGTTTTTCCTTCAGCTCGTTCTTCTGCCTCGGCAGGAAGCCGTAGAAGGTGAACTCCGTCATGTCAAAGCCGCTCACGCTGAGGGCGGACGCCATGGCCGTGGGGCCGGGAATGGCCAGCACCTCAATGCCCGCCTTCACCGCTTCCGCCGTCAGGATGCTGCCGGGATCGCTGATGCAGGGCGTGCCTGCATCGGTGGTCACGGCCACGTCGATGTTTTCCGCCAGCATCTTTTCCACAATCTGCGCGGCCTTGCTGCGCTCGTTGTGCTCATGGCAGCTGGTCAGCGGGGTATGGATGTCGAAGGCGCTCAGCAGCTTCTGGGTCACACGGGTGTCCTCGGCTGCGATGAGTGCTACGTTCTTGAGCGTTTCGATGGCGCGGGGCGTCATATCGCCCAGATTGCCGATGGGCGTAGCCACTACGTACAGGGTAGGCATCGGTCAATCCTCCTGTTTCTTTTCAAACACGCGCAGCTTGGCGCTGCGGGCGCGGGCATTGTCGGCAGTCTCGCCCTTGCTGGGCTTCACCGCGCCGCCTGCCAGCGCCTTGCCCAGCGGCTTTTTGCCGCATACGCACACGGGCATCTTGGGCGGACAGGTGCAGGGATTCTGCAGCCTGCGGAAAGTATTCTTGGTGATGCGGTCCTCCAGCGAGTGGAAGGTGATCACCAGCAGCCTGCCGCCGGGCGCGAGCAGATCCACAAAGTCGCACAGCGCCTGCTCCAGCGGAGCCAGCTCGTCATTGAGCGCAATGCGCACCGCCTGGAACGTTCTGCGGGCAGGATGGCCGTCATCCTTGCGGCGCACGGCCTTGGGAATGGCCGCATCCACCACGGCCACCAGATCGCCGGTGGTGAGGATGGGCTTCTGCGCGCGCTTTTCCACAAACACCTGTGCAATGCGCGCCGCCCACTTCTCCTCGCCGTATTCGGTGAGGATGCGGCGGAATTCGTTCTGATCAATCGTGGCCAGATACTCCGCCGCCGTGATGCCCTGTGACTTGTCCATGCGCATGTCCAGAGGCGCGTCCTCGTGATAGCTGAAGCCGCGGCCGCCCACATCCAGCTGATGGCTGCTCACGCCCAGATCCAGCAGAGCGCCGGTGAGCGCAGGCGCGCCAGCCGCAGAAAGCAGCTCCTTCGCGTCATGGAAATTGCCGTGAATGGCGCGGAAATTCGGGAAATCCTTCAAGCGTTCCGAAGCAGCTGCGATGGCCTCCATGTCACGGTCGATGCCGTACAGGCTGGCCGTGCCGCCGGACAGGCGCAGAATGCCCTCGCTGTGGCCGCCGCCGCCCAAGGTACCATCGGCGTAGACGCCATCGGGCTGCGGATCCATCCACTCCATCACTTCGTCAAACAGGACGGGAATATGGTGAAAACTGTTCATGCTTCCTCCAAAGGGGAAAGTCCGAGCGCGGACGCCAGAAACTGCACCCATGCTCTTTTGGTGGTACCGGCGGACGAGGGCTTGTGCTCCACGCCGCGTTTGAGGTAAGGCGTGCCGTCCATCAGAAGCGACAAAGAATCCAGCGGCCAGCCGGGCCTGCGCTCTTCACAGGGCGTATCGAGCATCCAGAACGCGTTCTCCCGCCCTTCCTCCTGTGATTTCATGAAGGTCTGCAAACCGGCGGGCGTCTTGACGGCAAACCCGTCCAGATAATACGCCAGCGCCTTGCCGCCCAGTGAATGAACGAGCTGACTGTAGTAGAGGATCATCTCCTCATCATCCAGCCGTTTTCCCCTGGGCGTGCGGATATGCAGTCCCGGCTGACGGGGATCATCCAGCGCCATATCATCAAAATATAGCCCGGAATCATTGCAGATCACATAATCCGCAAACTGCCCGTAGAACGCTGCCTTGATGGCCGCATTCTGCGCCGGGTCTTCCCCCATCTCCTCCGGCTCTGCCGTGATGCCAAGATCACGCAGCGTCACAAACTCAATGGGATACCCATCCAGCACCTGCTCAAACATTCTGAGCTTGGCCGGATTTGTCGTTCCAATCAGTACCTTCACAATACTACCTCAAATAATGCAACCTGAGGCCCCTTAAAAAGGGGCCTCAGAACCGGGTCCAGGGGCATTGCCCCTGGCGGGGTGCAGGGGTGGAACCCCTGCGCGTCCCCTGGTTAGCCCTTCAGGTCGTTGATGCGAGCCGTCAGGGACTCCAGCATGCTCTCGTTGGTCTTGAGCTTTTCCTTCTCCTGCTCCACCAGATGGGCGGGCGCCTTGGAGAGGAAGCCGGGGTTGTTCAGCTTGCCGTTGGCGCGGGCGATCTCGCCTTCGAGGTTCTTCTTTTCCTTCTCGAGGCGGGCGATCTCCTTGCCGATGTCCACCAGCTCGCCCAGCGGGATGCGGATCTCACCGGCGGCGCACACGGCGCTGACGATCTTCTCACCGGCCAGAGCGTCCTTGCCGCCGATGGCCGCGTCGCTCACATAAGCCAGACGCTGCAGATAGGGCTCGGCGATGGCGAGGGTCTCTTCCCAGCCAGCTTCGGGAATGAGGGTGACATGGGTACGCTTGCCGGCCTGCACGTTCATTTCAGCGCGCAGGTTGCGGATGGCGCGGATGATATCCATCAGGCCTTCCATCTGGCGTTCTTCGGCAGCGTAATCATACTCCGCCTTGATCTCCGGCCACTTGGAGGTAATCAGCATGCCGTCATGCTCGGGCAGGTGCTGGTACACTTCTTCGGTGAGGAAGGGCATGAAGGGATGCAACAGCTTCAGGATGCTCTCGATCATGTAGAGCAGCACGCCGCGCACATTGTTCTTCTGCTCCAGATCGTCGCCCATCAGGCGGCCCTTGGAAAGCTCGATGTACCAGTCGCAGAACTCGCTCCACGCAAAGTCGTAGATGTTCTGGGCGGCAATGCCGAAGTCGCCGTCTTCCATATGGCTGGAAATCTCGGCGATGACCTTGTTGAGGCGGCTGAGGATCCACTTGTCGGGCAGCTGCAGCTTGCTGGGATCGATGGCTTCGCGGGTCTCGGTGTTCATGAGCACAAAGCGGCTGGCGTTCCAGATCTTGTTGGCAAAGTTGCGGGCGCTTTCCACCTTCTCATCGGAATAGCGGGTGTCGTTTCCGGGGCTGATGCCCATGGCCAGGGAGAAGCGCAGCGCGTCGGCGCCGTACTTGTCGATGATCTCCAGCGGATCAACGCCGTTGCCCAGAGACTTGGACATTTTGCGGCCCAGCTCATCGCGCACGAGGCCGTGGATAAGCACGGTGCTGAAGGGCGTTTCGCCCATTTCTTCCACGCCGCAGGTGATCATACGGCTGACCCAGAAGGTGATGATGTCGTAGCCGGTCACCAGCACGTCAGTGGGATAGAAATACTTGAGATCCTCGGTGTTGTCCGGCCAGCCCAGTGTGGAGAAGGGCCACAGCGCAGAGGAGAACCAGGTGTCCAGCACGTCCTCATCCTGACGGATATTCTTGCTTCCGCACTTGGAGCAGCAGGAGGGATCCTCGCGCAGCACCATCATTTCGCCGCAGTCCTCGCAGTACCACACAGGAATGCGGTGACCCCACCACAGCTGACGGCTGATGCACCAGTCGCGGATGTTTTCCATCCAGTTCATGTACTGCTTGGTGAAGCTTTCGGGCACGAACTTGGTCTTGCCGCTGGTGACGGCCTCGATGGCGGGCTTGGCCAGGGGCTTCATATCCACGAACCACTGCTTGGACACCATGGGCTCAATGGTCGTATGGCAACGGTAGCAAGTACCCACCTCGTGCTTCAGAGGCTCCACAGCCTTGAGCAGGCCCAGCTCCGTGAGATCAGCCACGATGACCTTGCGTGCTTCCTTTGTGGTCATACCGGCGTACTTGCCGCAGTCCAGCACATGGGGCTCGTTCTTGCCGGCCTTGCCGGAGGCGAACAGCTCGTCGTATGCGGCCTTGTCCTCAGGTCCGGTCATGCGGCCGTCGTAGGTGAACACCCGCACCAGGGGCAGGTCGTGCCGCGCGCCCACCTCGTAGTCGTTGGGGTCGTGAGCGGGGGTGATCTTCACCACGCCGGTACCCTTGGTCATGTCGGCATGCTCGTCGCACACGATGGGGATCTCGCGGTTCACCAGCGGCAGCACCACATGACAGCCATGCAGGTGGGCATAACGCTCATCTGCAGGGTTGATGGCCACGGCAGTGTCGCCCAGCATGGTTTCGGGACGGGTGGTGGCCAGCTCCAGCATTTCGCCGGTTTCTTTCACAGGATACAGCAGGTGCCAGAAGTTGCCGTCTTGCTCCTTGTATTCCACCTCTGCGTCCGACAGGGCGGACTGGCAGCAGGGGCACCAGTTCACCAGGCGGTTGCCCCGATAGATCAAGCCCTTCTCATACAAGCGGCAGAAGGTCTCCCGCACGGCCCTGGAGCAGCCCTCGTCCATGGTGAAGCGTTCGCGGCTCCAGTCGCAGCTGACGCCCATGCGCCGCTGCTGGTTCACGATGCGTCCGCCGTATTCGTCCTTCCAGGCCCAGGCACGCTTCAGGAAGCCCTCACGGCCCAGGGTCTCCTTGGTCAG
>JAQXJZ010000093.1 GCA_029009515.1 bacterium | reverse complement strand
AAAAAGCCATCAACTGTCAGCCGAAGGCTGGTGTTGATGGCTTTTTGCGTTTTAGATAGCGCTCAACAAACAGAAGCAACCCGAAAGAAAAAAACACACAACTCGCTGGGGTCCAGGGGTATCCCCGGGTCGGAGAAAGGGTCAGGGAGTCCAGAGGGTCTAGGGGAAACCTCGATGTTTCCCCTGGATCCTCTGGCCGCCGGAGGCATCTCCCATTCCTCGTCAGCTCAATCCTCAAAGGTAAAACTATGCCACTGCAGCGCGCCCTCGCCGTGATAGACGAAATACAGCGCCTGCACCCCATCCTGCATGGGAATGTCAACTGCCACATCAACCCATTCATCAGCATCGACGTCAATGGCAATATTCCCGCAGCCTTCCACCTCCAGCACGCCCTTTGCCTTTCCGCGCACGCGGATGCTCTTCAGCCTGCTGCCCTCAAACGCGAAATACTTGAATCCAATCCTGCTGCCATCCAGAATATTCGTGATGTACTGCACCGGGCATTCCCTGTCCGCCGCCACATTTTCCGGCGTGGGATCAAAGTCATTTCCGTCCTGCGTGAAGTACGGATAATCCATCTTCATCACACCGGGCAGCGATTCCACATTGGTGCCGCCCCGCGTGAGGTGGCACGCAATCCGCGCGCCGTACATGCCCTTGCCCGCCAGCGCACCCCTGTTCATGCCCTGCGAGGTGACCTCCACCTGCGGGATGCTGCCGTCCGGCTGGAAGAAGATCTTCTCCGCGCAGGCCTGACGGCTGTACTGGGTGCGGTTGGTCTGGCGGTGATAGAACACGTACCACTCGCCATTGATGCACTCAATGCCGCCGTGGGTGTTGCCGGTGCAGTTGACGGTATCCGCCGCCGTGCGCCCATTGAGGAAGATATCGCCGATGTCCACAATGGTGCCGCCGTACACATAGCCCTCATCCGGCTTGTCGCTCACGGCATAGCACAGCTCATGGCTGCGCACGGAGGAGTACACGAAGTAGTATTTGCCGCCAATCTTGCGGATGGAGCTGGCCTCGAAGAACTCATGCCCTTCGTAGCCCGTTCCCTCGGCGTTGCGCAGGTCGGGCATCAGGCGTCGGGGCTCCTCCCTGAGGGTGCGCATGTCGCTTTCCAGCCTCATCACCTGAGAATAGTGATCCTCGCCGCACCAGCCAAGGCGGATGGGCGCATTGCCGGAGTACAGGTAGGCCTGTCCGTCATCATCCAAAAACACGCCGGGATCGAACTGGAAAGGATCGCCCTCGCCAGCGCCCAAAGGCGTTCCGTCCGCATGCTGCACAAAGCCGTAGAATTCGTACGCACCGGCAGGCGTATCGCACACCGCCACGCCGATTTCCGGCAGGAAGTCCAGACAGTAGTACAGATAATAGCGCCCGTCCGCGCCCTTGCACACATCCGGCGCAAACATGGCGTGAATGCCGGGGTCGTTCAGGTCCTTGGGCTCGTACACGCTCTTGGCGGCAAAGCCGGGGCCGAAGGGTTTGGCGTCGGCAGGAACATTCTGATTGCGCGGATCCTGCACCTTGCGGAAGATGACGCCTTCATAGCGCCAGTCGGTCAGATCGGTGACGGGCGCGGAATAGCAGATGTAATCATTCAGGCAGAATTCCGCGCCGTCAAAGCGGTCGTGGCTGCCGTACACATACACGCGGTCGCCGAACACATGGGGTTCGCCGTCCGGCACATATTCAAACGAGGGCAGGTAGGGATTCATGATCTGGGAACGCATGGATCGCGCCTCCTTCTTTTTTTCCTGATAAATCCATTATAACCCATCCCGCCTGTAAACGCCACGACATTTTTCGCACCCTCATCCGACAGGCCCGTCGCCCGCTTCGCCCTATACTGAATGCAGCGAAGGGGGCGGTTGATGGTGGCTTGCGCGGAAATGGTGCTGGTGTGGAACACGGCGATGAATCTGTGCTCGCTGCCCCTGGGCGGCAAGTTGGCGGGCCTTCCGCTGCCGCAGTGGCGGAGCATGGCGCTGGCCTCGGCGCTGGGCGCGGGAGCGACGCTGATGTGCGCGCCGCTGGGACTGCTGAGCCTGCCGTGCGCGGTGCTGTGGTGCTTCCACGATCATGGCCTGCCCGCCTGTCTGCGCTGCACGCTGATGACGCTGTGCGCCTCGTTCCTCACCGGCGGCGCGATGAACGCCTGCCTGAGCGGCGGCATGGCGGCTGCATCCGCCGGTTTTTTCACGCTGGCGCTGAGCATGGCGGTCTATCTGCTGCTCAACCTGCTGCCGCAGGCATTGTGCGATGTGCGGCAGGTGGAGCTGCGCGTGGAGGAGCGAAGCATCATCCTGCCCGCGATGCTCGACAGCGGCAATCTGCTGCGCGATCCCATCACCAATCTGCCGGTGCTGGTCATCCCGGCGCGCGCTGCGCGCACGCTGTTTCCGGATCTGGGCGATCCATCCAGCCTGGCGGAACTGCCGCTGGGCTTCCGGCTGCTCAGCGTGCGCACCGCGGCAGGATCCGCCCTTTTGCCCATGTTCAGGCCGGATGAATGCCGCATTTACGTAAACGGACGCGCCTGCAAAGCGCAGCTGCTGGCGGCGGTGGCCGGGCAGGAATACCGCGGCGTGCAGGCGCTGGTGCCCATGGCCGCTTTGCCCGCGTGAGGAAGGAGACAATCATGATGCAATCATCCATTCAGATGGCGTTTCACAAGCTGCTGATGCGGCTGTTTCCGCAGGAGCTGTTCTACATTGGCGGGCCGGATCCCCTCCCGCCGCCGCTCACCCCGGAGGAAGAACGCGCGCTGGCGCTGCAATTGCAGGAGCAGGACGAAGGCGCGCGCAAGGCGCTGATTGAGCACAACCTGCGGCTGGTGGTGTTCATCGCGCGGCGGTTTGAATCCACCGGCATTCCGCTGGAGGATCTTATCTCCATCGGCACCATCGGGCTGATCAAGGCGGTCGGCACGTTCAAGGCGGACAAGAAAATCAAAATGGCCACCTATGCCAGCCGCTGCATTGAAAATGAAATCCTGATGTTTTTGCGCAAAACCAGCAAGCTCAAGCTGGAGGTCAGCCTCGACGAGCCCCTCAAAACCGACTGGGACGGCAACGAGCTGCTGCTCAGCGACGTGCTGGGCACAAGGCCGGACACGGTGTCCATGAATCTGGATCAGGAGATTGAGCGCGAAATTCTGCGCGATGCGCTGGAGCACCTGAGCCAGCGCGAAAAGCAGATCATCATGCTGCGCTTTGGCATCGGCGGCCAGCGCGAGCGCACGCAGAAGGAGGTGGCCGATTTGCTTGGCATCTCGCAAAGCTATATCTCCCGGCTGGAAAAGCGCATCCTGTCGCGTCTGCACACGGAGCTGGCACAGAATGCCTGAATGTGATATAATGAACGTTGGTGTTCTGATCACATACGGAGAGGAAGCTGGACCATGGCAAAACGCATCGTTCTCACCGGCGGCGGCACGGCCGGACACGTCACGCCGCACCTGAGCCTCATCCCCCGTCTGCGCGAGATGGGCTACGAGATCCACTATATCGGAACCGAAAACGGCATCGAGCATCAGATGATCGCCAAGTTCCCGGATATCACCTACCACGCCGTCAAGAGCGGCAAGCTGCGCCGCTATTTCAGCCTGCAGAATTTCATCGACCCGTTCAAGGTCGTCTGGGGCGCGGTGCAGAGAGTGGCGGCCATTGCCCGCATCAAGCCGAATGTCTGCTTTTCCAAGGGCGGCTTCGTGAGCGTGCCGGTGGTGATGGGCGCATGGCTGTGCCGCGTGCCCACCATCTGCCACGAGAGCGACCTCACCCCCGGCCTGGCCAACCGCATCTGCTCCAAGTTTGCGCTGAAGGTGTGCACCACCTTCTCCGAGTGCGCCAAGGCGCTGGGCGCAAAGGGCGTGCACACCGGCACGCCGCTGCGTCCGGAGCTGTTCAAGGGCAGCCGCGCCGCAGGCCTTGCGCTGAGCGGATTTGACGGCAGCAAGCCCATCCTGCTCATGACCGGCGGCAGCCTTGGCGCGCAGAGTGTGAACAAGTGCCTGCGCGAATCCCTGCCCGCTCTTCTGCCCCATATGGACGTGCTGCACCTGTGCGGCAAGGGCAATCTGGACGAGAGCCTGATGAACACGAAGGGCTATTGCCAGAAGGAATTCCTCTCCGAGGAAATGCCCGATGCGCTGGCCGTGGCGGATATCGTGCTCAGCCGCGCCGGCAGCAATACCCTGAGCGAGCTGCTCGCCCTGCAAAAGCCCATGCTGCTGGTGCCCTATCCCCTGTCCGCCAGCCGCGGCGACCAGGTGGAAAACGCCAAGAGCTACGCCGCCCAGGGCCTTGCCCGCGTGCTGATGCAGGAGGACATGACCGCCCAGACCATGACCGACGGGCTGCTCAAGCTGCTCAACGAAAAGGACGAACTGCTGGAGGCCCTGAAGGCCTATCCCGTCAAGGACGGCACCGACAAAGTGCTGGAACTGATCCAGCAGGCCGAAAAGTAAACAACCACTGCACTCAAGCAGCCAAAACCCCATCAACTGTCAGCCGTCAGGCTGGTGTTGATGGGGTTTTGGCGTCTTAGCAAGCGCACAATATACACAAGCAACCCGAAAGAAAGATGCACACAACTCGCAGGGGTCCAGGGGTATCCCCTG
>JAQXJZ010000092.1 GCA_029009515.1 bacterium | reverse complement strand
TCTTGCAGAACATGAAGCCTGCGTGCTTTGAGGATATCATCGCCGCCATTTCGCTCTACCGTCCCGGCCCGATGGAATCCATTCCGCGCTACATCGCAGGCAAGCAGGACCCGTCCACCGTCAAATACGCGCACCCCATGCTGGAGGATATTCTGGGCGTTACCTACGGCTGCATGGTGTATCAGGAGCAGGTCATGCAGATTGTGCGCGATCTGGCCGGTTACTCGCTGGGCCGCAGCGACCTCATGCGCCGCGCCATGGCCAAGAAAAAGAAGGACGTGATGGCGCAGGAGCGCGAGTATTTCATCCACGGCATGACGGACGAAAACGGAAACGTGGTGGTGGATGGCTGCGTGCGCCGCGGCATCCCGGAAGAGGTTGCCGGACACATCTATGACGAGATGAGCGCCTTTGCCTCCTACGCCTTCAACAAGAGCCACGCCGCGGCCTATGCCATGGTCGCCGTGCAGACGGGCTGGCTCAAGCTGCACTATCCCGTGCCCTTCATGGCCGCCCTCATGAACAGCATGCTGGATAACACCCCCAAGATTGCGGGCTACATCCAGTACTGCCGCCAGAATGGCATTCCCATCCTGCCGCCGGACGTGAATAAGAGCGTGTGGCGCTTCAGCGCTGACCGCGATGAAAACGGCAAACCGGGCATCCGCTTCGGCCTTGGCGGCGTGAAGAATGTGGGGCGCGGCGCGGTGGCGCTCATCGAAAAGGAACGCGCCAAGGGGGCATTTACCAACATTTTCGACTTTACGGAGCGCTGCTGCAGCGAGACGCTTAACAAGCGCACGGTGGAAAGCCTCATCAAGGCCGGTGCGTTCGACCGCATGGAGCACAACCGCAACCAGCTTCTGCAGGTGTACGAGCCCGTGATGGACGACGCGGCCAACAAACGGCGCAACAACGTGGCCGGACAGCTCAGCCTGTTCGATATGGCCTTTGCGCCCGAGCGCGAGACGGTGCACATGTATGAGGTGCCCAACGTGCCCGAGCACAGCCTCAAGAACCGTCTGAGCATGGAACGCGAAATGACCGGCGTGTACATCACCGGCCATCCGCTGGATGAAGTGGCCGAACTGCTGCGCTCCGGCTTCACCACCGTCAGCGACGTGCAGAACATGTACGAAAGCGAACACCACGGCCAGGAATACGACGGCCTGCAGGCCAGCATGGCGGGAATCCTGACCCACTGCAAGGGCAAGATTACCAAGAAGGGCTCCATGATGGGCTTCTTCACGCTGGAGGATCTGACCGGGCAGATCGAAGGACTGGTGTTCCCCAAGGTATACGAGCGCTATGCGCCCCTTCTGAGCGTGGACGCGATGGTGATTGCAGAAGGAAAGCTGTCCTTCCGCGAGGAGGAGGAGCCCAAGCTGCTGGTAGACAGCATCCGCGTGCTGAACGCCGAAAACGCAGGCGTAAAGGTGAAGCCGCCCAAAGAAGCGCTGGAAACCCGCGAAAAGGCGCGCGCCCAGCGGCAGGCCGCCGCCGCAGCCCAGCCGCCGCAGCCGCACAAGAACGACGCGCAGCTGGCCAAGGAAGCGCCGCACAAGGTGTATCTGCTCATCCCCAACCGCAAGGCCATGGAAACCGTGAAGGACCTGTGCGGCTGGTACCCGGGCGATGTGCCGGTGTATGCCAAGCTGGCGGATGAGGGCATCACGCTGCTGTTGAGCCGCGAATACTGGTGCAGCGGCGAACTGGACGTGCTGGAGGAATTCCGCGCAGAATTTGAAACCCAAAACGTTGTGTTCAAGTAGGAGGTTTACGCGATGAAGATTTACGACAGCGTGACCGAGCTTGTCGGCCATACGCCGCTTCTGAAGGTATCCGGCTTTGCAAAGCACGAAGGGCTGAACGCCACGGTGCTGGCCAAGCTGGAATGCATGAATCCCGCCGGAAGCGCCAAGGACCGCGTGGGTCTGAAGATGATTCTGGACGCCGAAGAAAAGGGGCTGCTCAAGCCCGGCGCCACCATCATCGAGCCCACCAGCGGCAACACCGGCGTGGGTCTGGCCAGCGCGGCGGCCTCGAGGGGCTACCGCGTGATCCTCACCATGCCGGATACCATGAGCGTGGAACGCATCAAGCTGCTCAAGGCCTACGGCGCGCAGCTCATCCTCACCGAGGGCGCAAAGGGCATGACCGGCGCCATCGAAAAGGCCAATGAGCTGGCCAGGGACATTCCCGGCAGCTTCATCCCCGGCCAGTTCGAAAACCCCGCCAATCCCCGTGCGCACTACGAAACCACCGGCCCGGAAATCTGGCAGGACACCGCCGGGCTCGTCGACATCTTCGTGGCGGGCGTGGGCACCGGCGGCACCATCACCGGCACGGGCCGCTATCTCAAGGAGCAGAACCCGCACATCCGCGTGGTGGGCGTGGAACCGGCGGATTCGCCCGTGCTCTCCGGCGGCAAGGCCGGGCCCCACGGGCTGATGGGCATCGGCGCGGGCTTTGTGCCCAAGGCGCTGGATACCACCGTGTATGACGAAATCCTCACCGTGACCACCGATGAAGCCTACGCCGCCGGGCGCACGCTGGCGCGCACCGAAGGCGTGCTGGCGGGCATCACCTCGGGCGCCGCGCTGCATGCCGCCGCCGTGCTGGCCAGACGGCCTGAAAACGCCGGCAAGGTGATCGTGGCGCTCCTGCCCGACACCGGCGAGCGCTACCTGTCCACCCCCATGTTCGACTGAAAGGAGATCCACCAATGATTACCATCTACTGGGCGGGCGATTCCACCGTCAAGCAGAACACCATTCTCACCTATCCGCAGACCGGCATCGGTCAGGCGTTTGACCGCTATATCAACCGCTGGAACGTGCGCGTGGAAAATCATGCCGAAAACGGCCGCTCCACCAAGTCCTTCATCGACGAGGGCCGCCTGGCCATGATCTACGACCGCATGACCGCCGGCGACTACATGTTCATCCAGTTCGGCCACAACGATGAGAAGATCGAGGACCCCGCCCGTTATTCCGACGCCGAGGTGGAATTCTGCGAGAATCTGGAGCGCTTCGTCAACACCGCGCGCAACAAGAAGGTAAAACCCGTGTTCATCACCCCCCTGGCCCGCCGTCTCTTTGCCGAGAAGGACGAAACCTACCGCCACACCGCATGGGCGGAGGCCATGAAGCGCACCGGCGAGCGCCTGAACGTGCCGGTGATCGACCTGACCGCCATGAGCGAGCAGCTGATTGCCCAGAGCGATCCCGAAGAGGTCGAATGGCAGTGGTACATGAACATCCCCGGCGAAAAGGTGGACAACACCCATCTGAAGCCTTTGGGCGCGGTGAAGTTTGCCGGGCTGATCGCCAAAGGCCTGCATGAGCTGGGCGGCGAATACGCGCAGCTGCTGTGCGAAGATTTTGATCAGTGGATGGAGGCGTAAGCGATGAAATACCTGCCCGATCTTGGCAACGGCCAGTACCAGAACCCGGTGCTCCTGTGCGACTATTCCGACCCGGACGTCATCCGCGTGGGCGATACCTACTACCTGACCGCCTCCACCTTCAACTACGTGCCGGGCCTGCCCATCCTCACCTCCAAGGACATGGTGAACTGGACGCTTGTCAACTACGCCCTCACCAACATCCCCGAGGAGCGCTATCAAACCCCGCGCCACGCGCAGGGTGTGTGGGCTCCCTCCATCCGCTACAACGACGGCTGGTTCTACATCTGCTACGGCATGCCGGATGAAGGCATTTTCATGATCCGCACGCAGGACCCGCTGGGCGAATGGGAAAAGCCCGTGTGCCTGCTGGAAGCCAAGGGGCTCATCGATCCCTGCCCCCTGTGGGACGATGACGGCAACGCCTACGTCATCCACGGCTATGCCCGCAGCCGCAGCGGCATCAAGAGCATCATCGGCATGTTCCCCATGAGCTGGGACGGCCTGCGCGCCACCGGCGAGGATCACTTCATCTACAACGGCCTCATCACTCAGCCCACCATCGAAGGCCCCAAGATGTACAAGCACGACGGCTGGTACTACATCTTTGCGCCCGCCGGTGGCGTGGAGCAGGGCTGGCAGACCATCCTGCGCAGCCGCAGCATCTGGGGCCCCTACGAGGAAAAGAACGTGCTCAGCCAGCAGGATACCGTGGTCAACGGCCCGCATCAGGGCGGCTGGGTGACCGATCCCGACGGCAAGGACTGGTTCATGCACTTCCAGAGCCGCGGTCTGTACGGCCGTATCGTGCACCTGCAGCCCATGTACTGGGCGGATGGCTGGCCCGTGATGGGTGACAACGGCAAGCCCGTGATGGTGCACGAAAAGCCCAATCAGCTGGTCACCGAACCCACCGGCGAGTTCACCAGCGATGACTTCATGGGCCCGCTGGGCCTGCAGTGGCAGTTCATGGGCACGTGGCGCAAGGACTTCTACGACGTGGGCGATGGCGTGTTCACCCTGCACGCCTGCAAAATCCCCGAGCCGGACGGCACCCTGTGGCGCTGCCCGCAGGTGATCAGCCAGAAGGTGGCGGCGCTGAGCTTCTCTGCCCAGACCACGCTGGACGTGCAGAACCTGCACGCGGGCGACCGTGCCGGCATGGCGCTGGTGGGCGGCCAGTACGGCGGCATTGCCGTGGTGCGCGATGAAGCTGGCGCAAAGCTGTGCAGCATCCTGTCCGCCGGTGACGGCAAGGGCGAGGACTGCGTGGAGGTTGCCCGCCTGACCGGCACGAAGGCAGAGCTTCGCATGGTGCTGACCAACACGGCGTATGCCGAGGCCGAGGCGCAGTTCTACTACCGCGACGGCGGCGAGTGGATTGCCGTGGGCGAGCCCTTTGCGCCTGCCAGGCACACGTGGGTGGGCGCAAGAATCGCGCTGTTCAGCATGCCCGGCGGCGATGCCGACGGCGGCAGCGCGGCGTTTGGCGCATTTGTTGTAGACTGATTTTTCTTTTTCCTTAACCAAACAGGCATCAAAAAACTCCGCCCGAAAGCGGAGTTTTTGTTTTTACGAATCAGCATTCTGCGCCTTCCGCTGTCTTCCATAGCTCAGCGTCTGCCGCAGCGCCAGCTCCTTGGGCACGCCGGCCAGATGCAGCTTGTGCGCATAGGCCAGCAAATCCGTGAAAGTGCTGTCCGGCTTCAGGCCGGCCTCGATCAGATCGCGCCCCATGACGGCAGGTTTCTGCATCAGCTCGCGATACTTGTCCAGCCTCTCCAGCAAAAACGCCTCGGAGGAATGATCAGGCACATAGGTGCCGGTG
>JAQXJZ010000091.1 GCA_029009515.1 bacterium | reverse complement strand
GTTCTGATGGACGCCATCAACAAGGCCAAGCCCGCCGCTGCCAAGGGTACTTACATCAAGTCTCTGTACCTGACCGCTACCATGGGTCCCGCCATCAAGGTCAACCCCCTGAAGTTCTAATAAGGGGCTGAGCCCCTTAACCCGCTCTCTGCGCCTTCCTGGGAAGGCGCAGGGGGTGGGTTTTTTTGTGTTTTGCCTTGCTGCTAAGACCGCCGCTCCCCGGAAGGGGTCGCGGCTCGCTTGTCGGTATGCTTTTTCCTGTTTGCTGGATAGTTCAGACCGCCGGTCGGCGGAAGGCCTCCCGGCTCGCTTGAGTGCATAGATGGGAAAATTTAGGTCGCCTGCTTCGTTATATGGTCAGTACCGAAGAGGAGGGAAAACCATGCGAAAGCTGCTTGTGTTTCTTGTGATGATTGGTCTGCTGCAGGGTGCTGCTCAAGCGGAGGAAATGGTTACCGTTGACGTAAATGTAGCCGAAGGCGCTCTGAATGGCTCGACAAACTGATCCACAACCGCTCCGAAGGGTTGGTTTTTCAGTGGATGAGCGAGGAGCGTCGCTGCAGAAGATGCTGGAGAACCAGAGAGGCGTTGGGCAGCATTTGGTGTTTGAGTTGGCAGAGAATGAAGCTCAACGATTGATTGAAAATAAAATTGCTTGTCAATGTACGATCGTTGACGAGGAAACCGAAGAAAAGCTTGCTGTGCTTACGTATACGTTTGTTTGGAATTGAGCTGACGAGAAACTGGGCACCTCATCACCCGCCGCGCGGGTGCTTCCGAACGGTGGCATGCATCGAATCTCTGATTCGATACATGCCATTTCCCCTTGGCAAGGGGAAGCTGGAAAGCATGCGCTCTATTTCCAACAGAAATAAGCAAGTTAGAACACACATGTAAAAATAGCAGCCAAGTCCTCGAGCTTCCCCTTGAGGGGAAGCTGTCCCGAAGGGACTGATGAGGTGTAGCCGCCGCAGCGGCGTTTCTCCCCCCTGCACTCAAGCGAGCCGCGACCCCTTCCGGGGAGCGGCGGTCTTATACGCAACCCCAACCATCCCCCTCTGCGCCTTCCAAAGGAAGGCGCAGTCTGGGGTGCAGGGGCACTGCCCCTGCCCTTCCGTATTCTCCCGTTTTATGGTATACTATTAAATGGCTTTGTATGGCCGTTTCAGCAAGCACAAAGGGGTACAGACCGATGATTCTCATTTCGGTTCAGGATATTGTGAAGAGCTTTGGCACGCATGAGGTGCTCAAGGGCGTGTCTTTCAGCCTGCAGGAAGGCGAAAAAATGGGCCTGGTGGGCGTGAATGGCTGCGGCAAAACCACGCTCATGCGCATCATCACGGGCGAGGTGGAATCAGACGGCGGCATGATCCACCGCAATAAGGACCTGCGCATCGGCTATCTGGCGCAGGTGGATGATATCGCGCTCACCGATACGGTGTGGGGCGCTCTTTTGCGCGTGTTTGAAAACGAGATCGCCATGGAAAAACGCCTGCGTATGCTGGAAAAGCAGATGGAGGAAAACAGCGATCCCGATGAGGCCATGCGGCTGACGGAGGATTATCAGAAGCTGCTGGAAAAGTTCAACGAGGCCGAAGGCTATGCCTACGAAGGCAAGATGCTGGGCGTGCTGAACGGCCTTGGCCTGAAGGCGGATATGCATCAGCGCGTGGTGGGCACGCTGTCCGGCGGCGAGAGGACGAGGCTTTCGCTGGCCAAGCTGCTTTTGCAGAAGCCGGATATCATCCTCATGGACGAGCCCACTAACCACCTCGACCTGGAAGCCATCGAATGGCTGCAGGAATACCTGACCGAGTACAAGGGCTCTCTGCTGCTCATCAGCCATGACCGCTATTTCCTCGACCATGTGTGCAATACCATGGGCGAAATTCTGGGCGGCAAGATGATCAAGTTCACCGGCAACTATACCGAGTACATGCGCAAGCGCACGGCCGATTTTGAAACGCGCATGAAGGCGTATAACCTGCAGCAGAAGGAGATCGAGCGCGAAAAGGCCATTATCGAGCGTTATCGCAGCTTTAACAGGGAGAAAAGCATCAAGGCGGCCGAGAGCAGGCAGAAGCGTCTGGACCGCATAGAACGGCTTGAAAAGCCCGTAGAGGAGCATCAGGTGCATTTCAGCTTTGACGCGCGCAGGAGAAGCGGCGAGGAAGCCCTGGAGGTCAAGGAGCTCAAGAAGACCTTCGACGGCAAGCCTGTGTTTGAAAACGTGTCGTTCAAAATGCGCACCGGCGACCGCGTGGCGCTCATCGGCCCCAACGGCGTGGGCAAGAGTACCCTGTTCAAGATTCTCATGAACCAGATGGCCCCCGATCACGGCAGCATGAAATACGGCACCAACATCGACGTGGGCTACTACGACCAGCATCAGCAGTCGCTCAATCCGGCCAATACCGTGCTGGACGAGGTGTGGAACAGCTTTCCCACCATGGAGCAGAGCAAGGTGCGCGGCGCGCTGGGCATGTTCCTCTTCAGCGGCGACGACGTGTTTGACACCATCCAGAGCCTGTCCGGCGGCGAGCGCGGGCGCGTGGCGCTGACCAAGCTGATGCTCAAGAAGGATAACTTCCTGCTGCTGGACGAGCCCACCAACCACCTCGATATGGACAGCCGCGAGGTGCTGGAGGACGCGCTGCAGGACTTCCCGGGCACCATTCTGGCCATCAGCCACGACCGCTACTTCATCAACCGCTTCGCCGACCGCGTGATGGTGATGAACGCCGACGGCATGACCGAGTATCTGGGCAACTTTGACGATTACATCGAAAAGCGCAACCGCCCTGCGCCTCCGCCGGAGCTGCTGAGCGGCGAGGTGACCAAAACCGCCCTCCTGCGCGAGCGCAAGCGCGACCGTCAGCAGTCCGCCCGCATCCGCGAGCTCAAGGCGCTGGTGAAGAAGGCTGAGGAAGCCATCGAACAGAACGAGCAGCGCATTGCCGAGCTGGAAGCTGTGCTGGCTGATCCCGCCACCTACGAGGACAACGAAAAAGCCCTGCGCGTGGGCGAAGAATACCGCGCAGAGCAGGACAAGACCGACGCGCTGTACGAAGCGCTGGAAGCGGCCGAAATGGCCGTGGAAGAAGCAGAACAGGAGTAGTTTGCCTTCGGCAAGTGAAGTTTTCCGCTTCGCGGAAAGATTTGATAACCTATAAAAGAGCCGTGGCGCTTTGTGTGCCACGGCTTTCTTGTTATGCAAACTTGTCAGGGCTTCGGTTCGGGGTGGAGGGGCGCTGCGCCTGGCTGACGGTCGCGGTAGTCCTGAGGGGTCATGCCGGTCTTTTTGCGGAACCAGCGCGAGAAGTAGTTGGAGGAGGTAAAGCCCGTCTCGCGTGCAATGGCGGAAACGGAGGAGGTGGTGGTACGCAGGAGGGTGCAGGCGCTGTCCAGACGCTGACCGGCGATGTAATCGCTCAGGGACATGCCCGCCTGCTCCTTGTAGATGCGGGAGAGGTAGACCGGGTGGAAATGCACAGCGTCCGCAATGGTGGTGAGGGACAGATCGCCGTCCATATGCTCGGCGATGTAATCATTCACCTGCGTTACCAGCGTGCGCTGACGATTGCTGCGGTTCTGGCCGCGCAGTTCAAAGAAATGCTCAGCAAACTCATGCAGTTCGCCCGGCACCTGATGCAAATCCAGTTTGGCAGCCGCATTGTATTTTTCAAGCTGGCTGCGCAGGGCGCTGCTCTGGGGCAGATTGCTGGCGCTGTGCAGAAGCGACATGGCCAGCGTGTTGCTGATGGTGATGGCCTGCCTGCGGTTCTGGCGCAGATCCGCCAGCGTCCACAGCCGGGCTTCCTCGTCGAAGTACAAATCCGGCTGGCCGGTGAGCAGGTATTCGTTGAGGCGCTTGAGGCTTTCCAGCACCTCGGGCCATTCGTGGCTCAGCATGAGAGGTTCGGACTGCGCGGCCGGCGTGTCAATCACCAGCAGCTCTCCGGCAGCGGGACTGGTGCGGTTGAGCTGCTCCAGCATCCATTCGCCGGCCTGCGGCAGGCTGCTCCACTGCACGGGCTGATTCATCAGGCACACCGTCATCAGGTCGTTCTGCTTTTCCAGCACAAACTGCGCCGCCTCCAGAATGCCGGTGAGCATGCTGCGTTCATCCGGCGTTTTGGGCTGGCAGACGAGCAGCATGGCGCGCGAGGTCATCTCCGTCAGCAGCAGATGCAGGCGGTCACCCGCCAGCTTTTCAATCAGGTTCATGCTCTGCTGCAGTACGGGTCCCTGCTGCTCAAAAAAACAGTAGCCCAGCTGCAGCGGTTCATCGGTGGTGAAGGGCTCGCCGCTTTCGTCAAAGGCCTGCTGCAGCTGCTGCGGCGTTACCGCGCCGCCGTGCATGGCGTGATACAGCAGCTGATGCACGCGGCCAAAGTGCTTGGGCGCGCTCATGGCGCGGCTGAGCAGGTGCGAGCTTTCCTCCCTCAGGGACTGCATGGCGCTTTCCACCGCCTTCACAATCACCTGGTCGCCCTCGCTCTTGAGGACGTAGGCCATGGCCTGCTGCTGCAGCGCCTGGCGCGCATAGCCAAAATCCGAATATCCGGTCAGGTAGATGACGCGCACCATGGGCCAGCGTTCGCTCACCCAGCGGTGCAGCTCCAGGCCGGAGCGGTCGGGCATTTCGATATCGGTGAGCAGAATGTCGATGCGGTTGTTTTCCAGAATGCGCTGCGCTTCGTAGAAGGAATAGCAGCGGCGCACCACCAGCTCGTCCTGAAAGGTTTTCTGAAGCATCTGATACAATCCGTCGGCGATGATGATCTCATCGTCAACCACCAGCAATGACATCATGGTCAGATCCCTCCTGTCTGGGGAAAGTGATGGACACGCGCAGTCCGTGATGATAGCTTTCCAGCTTGAGATCATACTTGTCGCCGTAGCGCAGCTCCATGCGGCGGGCAAGGTTCTGCAGGGCGCTTCCGGCCTCCAGATCGCCGCAGGTCAGACGGCGGTTGAGCTCTTCCACAGCGGCCTCGTCCATGTTGCCGCCGTTGTCGTACACGATGACGCGGTACCACGTATCCGTGTACTGGTAGTGCATTTCCACATAGCCGCCGCTGGTGCGGTTCTTGACGCCATGCACAAAGGCGTTTTCCACAATGGGCTGCAGCATGAGCGGCGGAATCTTTTCGTTCTCGATGTCCTGCGGCAGGTCATCCATGTGGATGGTGATGCGCGGCGAGAAGCGGATGCGCTGGATGTCCAGGTACTGGCGGATGTGATCCACCTCGTCCCGAAGCGGCACATCGTGGCCGGGCATCTTGGTGATGTAGCGGTAGTAGTTGCTCAGGTTGAGGCACACCTGCGCAATGTCCTCGCAGCCCTCGTTCTGCGCCATGCGGTACACCATGAACAGGGTGTTGTAGAAGAAGTGTGGGTTGATCTGCATCTGCAATTGCTGCAGCTCAGCCCGCTGGGCGCGCAGCTGCTCCTCGTAGGCGCGCCCGGCCATGCGCTCAAGCCTCTCCACCATGGAGGTGAACTGGGCGTAAATATCGTCAAAATCCGTGTTGCGCTGCTCAATGAGGAAACGGCCCGTCTCCTCGGCACGGCGTGCGGATTCAAAGATCGTGTTCAGGGGGTGGAGAATGTACTGGCGGTAGTACAGCAGGTAGGCCACCAGCAGGATGCCTGCCAGCAGCGTCAGACCCCATACCCACAGGTTGTGCTGCAGAAGGGGCTTCATGGCGGTGTTGACGGGCGCACAGCACAGCATGCGCATCGACAGCGAGGGAATCTCCGCTGCCGATACCAGATACTCCGCCTCGTCCACCAGATATTTGTGCCCAACGCGCTTGAGCCGTCCCGTCAGCGCGTTGGCTTCGGGCGTGCCGGCAAAAGGTCTGCCGTCCTCGTGCACCAGCAGCATGGCGATGCCATCGCTGCTTCGCATGCTGGAAAGACGGGCAAGCAGCTTTTCGGGAGAAATGCCAATTTCGATGATGAACGCGGGCTCCTTGCGCTCAATCTTGGAATAGAGCAGGTACACCCGGTTGTTCCACTTTTCCACATGGAAGGGCGTAGCACCCGTATACACGGAAAAACGCGCCCACGCACTTTCATCCAGCGTATCGTAAAAAGCCTGGTCAGCGGCAATGGTGGTACCCAGCTGCCTGAAGTGAACCCGGGCCGTTTCCACGATGGATGAAAAACGCGTGATGCGCCACAGTTGATTGGAGATCTGTTTGATGTACTCAATGCGCTTGTACGCACTGAGCGTGGGATGGGTGATGTAATAGCGCAGCAGGTAGTCATCGCTGGCGAGCTCCTGCTGGAAAACCAGCAGGTTGTTCAGCTCGCGCTCCAGCTCGCCAGCGATGTACTGTGCCTCTGTGTCCAGCGAGACCTGCAGGCCGTCGCGGACATTGCTGATGGCAGTGAAGTTGAGATACAGACCGATGGCATAGAAAAGGAGAACTACGGCCACGGTAAGGGCCAGCAGTCGGATGAATACGCTCCTTTTCAGGCTGATCGGCTGTTGTCTCATTGGTTCATCATCCCTTCACAGAGCCCAGCACCATACCCTTGACAAAGTAGTTCTGCAGGAAAGGATACACGCACAGAATGGGCAGAGCGGCCAGGAAGATCTGCGCGCACTTGACGGTCTTGTCGCTCACCAGCGCCAGGGCCTGCCAGTCCTGAGCGCCCATGTTGTTGAGCTTCATGTCAATCACAACGGAGCGCAGGTAGCTCTGCAGGGGGTACTGCTCGGGCAGCTTCAGATACAGTATACCACTAAACCAGTCGTTCCAGTGGTAAACCGTGGAATAAAGACCCACGGTGGCCAGTGCGGCAGTGGAGGTGGGCACAAAGATGCGCCACAGGATGGTCCACTGGCTGGCGCCGTCCACGATGGCGGCTTCCTCCAGCTCGCGGGGCGTCTGGCGGAAGAAGTTGAGCAGCAGCACGATGTTGTACACCGGCACCGCACCGGGAATCACCAGCGCCCAGATGGTGCCCAGCAGGCCGGTTTCACGGATGACCATGTACAGGGGAATGAGGCCGCCGGAGATAAGCATGGTGATGAAGAAGTACCAGGCGTAGATGCTGCGGCAGCGGAACTGATCCTTGGCCTTGCTCAGCGGATAGGCGCACATGATGCAGAAGAACATGTTCAGGCCCACACCGATGATCACGCGCTGCACGGACACCACCATGGACTTCCAGAAGGCGGCGCGGCGGGCTACGTAGGCGTAGGATTCCAGGGTGAAGTCCACCGGCCACAGGGTTACCAGACCGCCGGTCGCAGCCGCAGAGCTGGACAGCGAAATGGCAAACACGTGGATCAGCGGGATCAGACAGATCAGACCGAGGAAGCCGGTAACGATGTAATTGATGATCGTAAAGGCGATATTAGCAGGATGCTTGGATTCAACCATTTTTCAGCTCCCCCTTTCTTAGAAGATGCGGTAGTCCGCAAACTTGTACGCGCAGTAGTAGCTTACGGAGATGAACAGCGTGGATACCAGGGACTTGAACATACCCATGGCCGTAGCAACGCCAAACTGCGCTTCCAGCAGACCAATGCGGTAGATGAAGGTATCCAGGATGTCGCCGGTCTCGTATACCTGCGGGCTATAGAGGTTGTACACCTGGTCGAAGCCGGCGTTGAGCACGTTGCCAAGGCTGAGCACCATCATCAGCACAATGATCATGCGCATGTTGGGAATGGTGACGTGAATGATGCGCTGGAAACGGTTGGCGCCGTCGATGGTGGCAGCTTCATACTGGGTGGGATCGATGTTGGTGATGGCAGCCAGATACACAATGGTGCCAAAGCCAAACTCTTTCCACACATCCGTAGCAATGACGGTAAACTGGAACCAGTCATTGCTTCCCAGGAAAAAGATGGGCTTGACGCCGAAAATGCCAAGGAAGCGGTTGACCAGACCCGAAGAAGGCGAAAGGATATCAATCAGGATGCCGCCGAAGATGATCCAGCTGAGGAAGTGCGGCAGATAGATGAGGGTCTGCACGCTGCGGCGGTACCAGGCAGAGCTCAGCTCGTTGAGCAGGATGGACACCATGATGGGAATCACCAGGTGCAGCACGATCTTCCAGAACGCGATGACGATGGTGTTGCGCAGCGCCTGCATGGCGTTGGGCAGATTGTAGAGGAATACGAAGTTGTCAAGGCCGATCCATTTCTGTTTGCCAAACAGACCCTTGGCGGGAATGAACTTCTGGAAAGCGATGATCAGGCCGCCCATGGGCACATACATGTAGATAAAAACGATGATGACGGCCGGCAGCAGGAACAGGTGGAAGGGCAGCTCCTTGCGGAACCAGTGCTTCTTTCCCGTGTTGATGACCGTCGGCTGGGTGGATTTGGTCATAACCATTCCCCTCCTAAAGTTTCCAAAAGGGGGCTGATCTAATGCGATCAGCCCCCAAAGGATTGGTTTGGGATTACTTCACAGACTGATACCACTCGTTGACTTCAGCAGTGATCTCGGCGCCGCCGAGCTTGTAGAAGTCCTCGACGAACTTGTCGAAATCGTCCACGGGAGCTTCGCCAAGGATGATCTTGGTGAACACTTCGTCCTGCATGGCTTCCAGGGTGGTCATGCGCTCGGTCATGGTCTCGGTGGGAGCACCAACGAACATTTCGTCCTGCAGCAGGCCGGCAGCCTGATAATCGGCCAGCACGCCGTAAGCGCCATTAGCACCGTAGATGCGCTCCCAGCCCCACATGGCGAAACCGTCTTCAGAGCCGGACTCGAAAGCTTCCAGCTTCTTGAGGATGGAGTACGCTTCGCCGGTCACCTTGCTGGTGTCGCCGGTGGCGCGGGCTTCTTCCAGAGCGAGGAAAGCGTCGATGTTCTTGTCGGGGTAGGTGGGCACGACGGGAGACAGCTTCCAGATGGACTCGGAATCCAGGGGAGCGTAGTACACGCCGTTCTCGTTGGTTTCGCCCCAGTTCTTCTCCAGGAACATGTTGAACAGCTTCACCAGAGCTTCGGGATGCTCGACGTCATGACGGGCAACCACCCAGCCCACGGTGCCGATTTCGGTCTGAGCCTTCACGGGAGCGCCGGTGGCGGACACGATCGGGATGGCCTGCCAGTTGGCGCCGGTCAGGTCGTAGCTGGACTGCAGGGGGTAGATGGAGTTCCACTGAGCACCGTACAGGATGCCGCACTTGTCGGCGGTGGTGCTTTCAGCAACCTTGCCGCCGGTCTTGACGCCGAACTCGGGATCGATGTAGCCCTTCTGGAACATCTCGTTCAGCTTGGCCAGAGCAGTCTTGGTTTCGGGAGTGGTGGAACCGTACACCAGGTTGCCTTCAGCATCCTCGTGCCAGATGGTGGGGAAAGCGCCGAAAGCATTGAAGAAGCCGCGCAGACCGAACAGGCCGGCCCACAGATCCTTCGAGATGCCCATGCCGATGGTGTCCTTCACGCCATTGCCGTCGAAGTCAGCATTGACGAAGGCTTCCATCACGTTCATCAGATCGTCCATGGTCTTGGGGATTTCCAGACCCAGCTTCTCCAGCCAGTCAACGCGGATCCAGATCACGTCCGCCAGCATCAGGGTGGAGTCAACCTCGGGCAGAGCGTACAGCTTGCCATCGAAGGTAACGGCGTCGAAGGGAGCAGTGCCGGTGCACATCAGCATTTCCTTGGTCAGGGGAGCAGCGTACTTCTCGTACACTTCGTCCAGAGGCTGAATCATTCCGGCCTCGGCCAGCTGCTTGACCTGCAGAGCGGTCAGGCTGACGAACTCGGGGATGTCGCCGGTAGCCAGAGCGATGTTGAGCTTCTGGTCGTACTCGTCGCCGCCCTTGACGATCCAGTCGTACTCGACGATGATGCCCAGCTCATCGCGATACAGATCGGTCCAGAGGTTGTCGGTCATGGTCTTGTCGGGGTGCTGGGAGAAGAAGTTGGCGTCCAGGGTGTCATCAGTGTCACGAACGAAGTGGACAGTGATGGGCGGATCATACTTGCCAAAGGGATCTTCCGCGTAAGCGGGAGCGATCGCCAGAGACAGAGCCAGAACGAGAGCCAGGATAGCAGCAAGTTTCTTCATGGGTCAGTGGCCTCCTATCGAGTTTTATTTGATAAAAATAGTTTAGAGGTTTCAAGGGAGAAACTCAATTGCACTCTCTTGCGATTGGGTGTACTTTCTCAACTCTTTTTATGCACTTTGCACAAGTGAATTTTCTGCATAAGGAAAGTTGAAATTCCGTATCAGGAAGGAGAATTTTTCGCTTTTCATCAAAGCGTGTTTTGTGCTATGATGCGGTTAACCATTCCTGCGCGCGTTTCTTTGAACCATATACAAGGAGGATCCATGATATGATCTATTACGTCAATGCATCCGCCATCCGCAGCGGCGACGGCAGCCGGCTGCGCCCCTTCCAGCGCATCAGCGAGGCCGCCGCTATTGCCGTGGCAGGCGATGAGGTGCTGGTGGCCCCCGGTGTGTATCACGAGCAGATCGATCCTGCCCGCGGTGGTACGGACGACCGCTGCCGCATCACCTACCGTTCCGTGGAGCCGCTCAAGGCCGTCATCACCGGCGCGGAGAGCGTAAAGAACTGGACGAAGGTGGAAGGCACCGTGTGGACGGCGCGCATCCCCAACAGCCTGTTTGGCAGCTATAACCCCTACACCACGCTGGTCAAGGGCGACTGGTTCAATCCGGAGTGCATCGCTCACACGGGCGAGGTGTACTTGAACGGCAAATCCCTGTACGAAGTGCCTGTGAAGGAGAAGGTGTTCAGCCCCGAGGTGTACGCTTCCTCCTGGGATCCGGACTTTACCGTCTACACCTGGTACACCGAGCAGGACGGCGACGAAACCGTGCTCTACGCCAACTTCCACCAGTATGATCCCAACGCGGAAAACGTGGAAATCAACGTGCGCCGCAACTGTTTCCATCCCAGCCAGATGGGCATCAGCTACATCACCCTCTCCGGCTTCACCGTGCGTCAGGCCGCCACCACCTGGGCGCCGCCCACGGCGTATCAGGAAGGCATGATCGGCCCGCACTGGTCCAAGGGCTGGATCATTGAGGACTGCGAGGTTTCTCACTCCAAGTGCTCCGGCATTTCGCTGGGCAAGTACCTGCAACCCAACAACGAAAATAAGTGGACCACCCGCTTCTGCAAGGACGGCACCCAGAACGAGCGCGACGCCATCTGCCAGGCGCAGCTGGAGGGCTGGACCAAGGAAAACATCGGCTCGCACATCGTGCGCCGCTGCAATATCCACGACTGCGGCCAGACCGGCATTGTGGGCCATCTGGGCGGCGTGTTCTCCATCATCGAGGACAACCACATCCACCACATCAACAACAAGCAGAACCTGGCCGGCGCTGAGATTGGCGGCATCAAGATGCACGCCGCCATCGACGTGGTGTACCGCCGCAACCACATCCACCACTGCACCCGCGGCCTGTGGCTGGACTGGCAGGCGCAGGGCACCCGCGTGACCCAGAACCTGTTCCACCACAATCATCCGCCGGTTGGCACCAAGCTGGTGGATGGTCTGGCCCTGGGCGAGGACATCTTTGTGGAAGTGTCCCACGGCCCCACCCTCATCGACAACAACCTGCTCCTGTCCGAATGCGCCTGCCGCCTGAGCACGCAGGGCCTTGCGTTTGTGCACAATCTCATTGCGGGTTCCTTCACCTTCGTTGGCAACGGCACAGATAACGGCGCCAAAAACGAGCACAGCCCGCGCTACACGCCCTATCATGTGCCGCACCGCACCGAGGTGATGGGCTTCATGACCTTCCTGCACGGCGACGCGAGGTTCTACAACAACATCTTCGTGCAGATGCCCGAGCGCGCTGATCTGGCGGATCAGGCCAAGGAGCGCGGCAACTACGGTCTGGGCTTTGTCAACTTCATCTGCGGCACCAAGCCCTATGATGGCTACCCCACCCCGGAGGCCTACTTTGGCCAGTTCACCACGTACTTCAGCCGTGGCTACAAGGAGCCCTACTACGGTCACCTGCCCGTCTACACCGGCGGCAACGTGTACTTTGGCGGCGCACAGCCCTGCGATACCGAAAAGGACGCCACGATTGTGGAGGGCGAAGTGACCCTGGCGCTCAGGGAAGAAAACGGCGAATACAGGCTGGAAACCAACCTGTACGATCTGCTGCCCGAGATGAAGCTGGGCGTCATCGCCACCGAAATGCTGGGCGAGGCCTTTGAGCCTGAGCAGAAGTTTGAAGCCGCCGACGGCAGCCCCATCACCTTCGATGAGGACTACTTCGGCAGCCATCGCGGTCTGAATCCGCTGCCCGGCCCCTTCGTATGCCCCAGGTGCGCCGGGCGCACCCTCAACTGACAGAGAACAGGAGGAATGACAAATGGCCATCCGCAGCACAAGAGAAAGAGCGTTGTGGGCGCAGTTTGACGCGCTGCAGCTGGGCTCCGGCTGGGATGAGGAGGACGTGGACAAGCTGCAGATCCTCGTGGAGGACGTCTACGGCGATAGCCACCCCGGCAGCGTGCACCTCAACCAGGTCAGCGAGCACATCTGCCGCAGCATTTACGAAAAAGGCGGCTGCCCCGGCCGCTTCCACGCCACGGACATCTGCGACGGATGCGCGCAGGGTCACGACGGCATGAACATGATCCTCGCCTCGCGCGAGACCCTCTGCGATATGGTGGAACTGCACGCGGGCTTCGTGCCGTGGGACGGCATGGTGCTGGCCTCCTCGTGCGACAAATCCATCCCCGCGCACCTCAAGGCCATGGCGCGCATCAACATTCCCGCCATCTTCGTGCCCGGCGGCAGCATGCGCCCCGGCCCGGATCAGACCACCTCGCTGGTGGCGGGCGGCATCTCGCTGCGCCAGAAGCAGAAGCTGGATATCACGCTGGAGGAAGTGCGCAATTACAAGCTCACCGGCTGCCCGTCAGTCGGCGCGTGCACGTTCCTGGGCACCGCATCCACCATGCAGTGCATGGCCGAGGCGCTGGGCCTTGCCCTGCCCGGCAGCGCGCTGGTGCCTGCCACCATGCGCGACATACTGGCCTATTCCCGCGCCGCGGGCCGCGCCATCATGAACCTGGTGGAAAAGGACATCCGGCCGTCCGATATCCTCACCCCTGCCGCCTTCCGCAACGCCATCATCGTGCACAGCGCCATCGGCGGCTCCACCAACGCCACGCTCCACCTGCCCTCCATCGCCCGCGAGCTGGACATGGAGCTGCCGCCGGAGCTGTTTGACGAAATCAACCGCATCATCCCCCACATCGGCAACATCAACCCCAGCGGCCAGCACCTGACGGAATCCTTCTGGTTTGCCGGCGGCGTGCCTGCGGTGCAGTGGGCGCTGAGGGATCAGCTGGATCTGAGTGTGATGACCGTAACCGGCAAGACGCTGGGCGAGAACCTCGAGGCTCTGCAAAAGAGCGGTTTCTTCGAGCGCGGCGAAGGCTATCTGCACAACTACGGCCTGAAGAAGGAAGACGTTATCATCCCCGTCGATCAGGTGACCGAGACCGGCTCCATCGCCATCCTCAAGGGCAACCTGGCCCCCGAAGGCTCCGTGATCAAGTACTCCGCCTGCGCCGAAAACATGCGCACCCTCAAGGGCGTGGCCCGCGTGTATGACAGCGAGGAAGCTGCGCACGACGCGGTGGTGGCAGGCGAAATCAACCCCGGCGAGATCCTCGTGATCCGCTACGAAGGCCCGCGCGGCAGCGGCATGCCCGAAATGCTCATGACCACCGAGGCCATCGTGTGCGACAAGCGCCTGAACGGCTCCGTATCGCTGGTGACGGACGGGCGCTTCTCCGGCGCAACCCGCGGCGCGGCCATCGGCCACGTCAGCCCCGAGGCAGCCGCAGGCGGCCCGCTGGCCTACCTGTGCACCGGCGACATCGTGGCCTACGACATCGAAGCGCGCACCCTCAACGTGGTGGGCATTGACGGCAAGGAAATGAGCATCGAGGAATGCACCGCCGTGCTGGAGGAGCGCAGGCAGACCATGCCTCTGCGCACGCCGCCCGTGCGCAAGGGCGTATTGAAGCGCTACACCGAGTGGGCGCTGTCCGCCATGAAGGGCGCAGGATTCTAAAGGAGGAAAACAACTATGGCCAAATACATCACCCCCGCCGTCACCCCCCTCAACGCGGACGGCACGCTGGACGTGCAGGGCGCAAAGGCGCTGTATGAGCACCTCGTCACCGGCGGCGTGGACGGCATTCTGGTTTTGGGCAGCATCGGCGAGTTCTTCGCCCTGAGCATGGAAGTGAAAAAGCAGCTCATCGACGTGGCGGTGGAAGCCGTCAATCACCGCATTCCGCTCATCGTGGGCACGGCGGACATGGTGTTTGATAACGTGCTGGAGCTGAGCCGCTACGCGCTGAAGGCCGGCGCGGACAGCGTGATCATCGTGCCGCCGTTCTACTTCTGGCTCAACGACGCCAGCGTGGAAAAGTACTACTCCGCGCTGGCCGAGCAGATCGACGGCCCCATCTACCTCTACAACTTCCCGGACCGCACCGGCTACCAGCTCTCCGTGGAGGTCATCAGGCGGTTGGCCGAAAAATACCCCAACATCGTGGGCTGCAAGGACACCATCGCCGGCATGGATCACACCCGCGAGATGATCAAGGCCGTCAAGCCCGTCCGTCCGGATTTCGAGATCTACTCCGGCTTTGACGACAACTTTGCCCACAACGTGCTCTCCGGCGGCGACGGCTGCATCGCCGGTCTGTCCAACCTCGCGCCTGAAGTAACCAGCGCATGGGCAAAGGCCGTCAACGAAGGCGACGCGGAAGGCATCGCCCTCGGCCAGCAGAAGATTGACCGCATGATGAGCATCTACGGCGTGGGCATGCCCTTTGTGCCCTTCATCAAGCGCGCCATGGCGCTGCGCGGCATCGGCGTGCAGTCCTGCGCCACCTTCCCGCTGCCCGAGGCAACGGAAGCGGACGATGCAAAGCTGCTTGCCATCATGAAGCAGGAAGGGCTCCTGTAAACAGCAAATACCGCCCGGCTGATCAAGACCGGGCGGTTCCATTTTTTCATACAGTAGGCTTGGGTTCAGGCGTGAGGGTGGGTTCCTTGACGCTGTTCACCGCGTCCTCCGCCGCATCGTTGACGGCGTTTCCGACGTTCTGCACGGTCTGGCCCGCATCCTTGACCGCGTTCTTCACATCCTGCACCACGCCCTGCGTCATGCCGTTGTAGGCGGCCTGCTCCAGGACGCCCTCCATGGCTTTGAGGATGCTTTCGCTGGTGCCGGTTGCTCCGGCCACGGTATCCACGCCGTCGGTGCCGTTGGCCTTGATGATGGCCGGAATCATGGCTTCCTCCGCCTTGCGGTAATACTCGCTCTTCTCGCCGCCGGTGTTTTCGGTTTCCACGGACTGGATCCTTCCGTCCCGCACAATCACCGTGAGAATCACCTTGCCGCCGTAGCCATCCGCCTGATCGCGGTACACGCCGTTTTCCAGCGCGTGGGCTGCGGATGCGCTCAGCAGCAGCGTCAGGGCCAGGAGCGCACATAGTTTTCTTTTTGTCATGGTTCATTCCTCCAGTTTTCTTGACTTTGGGGATGCAGGTGGTGTATAAAAAAGAGTGGCCGAAAGGCCCGAATCCACATGGAAAGGGGATCATGACACATGGTCCGTACCATCGTAGGCGCCAACTGGGGCGATGAAGGAAAGGGCAAGATCACCGACGTGCTGGCCGAAAGCAGCGACGTGGTGGTGCGCTTTCAGGGCGGCGCAAATGCCGGGCATACCATCATCAACGACTATGGCAAGTTTGCCCTCCATCTGCTGCCCTCGGGCGTTTTCCACCAGCAGATTGCCAACATCATCGGCCCGGGCGTAGCGCTGGATATTGAAAAGCTGCTCAAGGAGTACGACGGCGTTATCGAACGCGGCGTGCCCAAGCCCACCCTCTACATCTCCGACCGCGCACAGGTGATGCTGCCCTACCACGTGGCCTTTGACTGCTACGAGGAAGAGCGCCTTGGCAAGGCCAGCTTCGGCTCCACCAAGAGCGGCATTGCGCCCTTCTACGGCGACAAGTATCTGAAGATCGGCATTCAGGTGTGCCAGATCTACGACGAGGACATTCTGCGTCAGCGCCTTTCCAGCGCCGTCAGTCAGAAAAACATCACCCTCGAAAACCTCTACCACAAGGAGCCCATCGACCTGGAAGCGCTCATCGCGCATGTGCAGGCCCTGGGCGAGCGCATCCGCCCCATGGTGATCGACACCACGGCCTACCTGCACCGCGCCCTCAAGGAGGGCAAGACCGTGCTGCTGGAAGGCCAGCTGGGCTCCCTGCGCGATCCCGACCACGGCATCTACCCCTACACCACCTCCTCTTCGCCGCTGGCGGGCTACGGCCCGGTGGGCGCCGGCGTGCCGGTGACGGCCATGAAGGACGTCATCTGCGTGACCAAGGCCTATTCCAGCTGCGTGGGCGCAGGCCCCTTCACCACCGAGCTGTTCGGCGATGAGGCCGAGGAGCTGCGCCGCAGGGGCGGCGACGCCGGCGAATACGGCGCCACCACGGGCCGTCCGCGCCGCGTGGGCTGGTTTGACGCGGTGGCCACGCGCTACGGCTGCATGGTGCAGGGCGCGACCGAAACCGTGATGACCAACCTGGACGTGCTGGGTTATCTGGATGAAATTCCCGTCTGCACAGGGTATGAGGTGGATGGTCAGATCATTCGCGATTTTCCCGCCACCCCCACGCTGCTCAAGTGCAAGCCCGTGTACACCGTGCTGCCCGGCTGGAAGCAGGATGTGCGTGGCGTGACCGACTGGAATGCTCTGCCGGAAAACTGCCGCCGCTACATCGAATTCATCGAAAAGGAGCTGGAGGTGCCCATCCGCATGGTCTCCACCGGCCCCAAGCGCAGCGAGATGCTGTACCGCTGACAAAGTCAAAGGCTGCTTCCCGAATATGGGAAGCAGCCTTTTTTGTCCCTTCAGACAATTCTAATCCGGCCCTTTCGGTTCACATATTGCACAGTTTTGGGGATGATGATATAATATCTTCTGCATTCCAAAAAGGAGGAGACTGTTTTGACCGTAAGGGAATATGTCAAGCAGAATCTGAACATTCCCAACATTCTCACGCTCATCCGGCTGGTTCTGGTGCCGGTGTACATCGTGCTGTTTGCCATGGGTGAAAAGTACTCCGCGCTCACCGTTTTCATGCTGGCCAGCTTTACCGACCTGCTGGATGGCCGCATTGCGCGCAAGTACAACCTGATCACCGATTTTGGAAAGCTGATGGACCCGCTGGCCGACAAGGTGATGGTGCTGACCGCCATGATCAGCATGGCCATTGGCAACAAGGTGATCTCCGCCGTCATTCCGTGGGCGGCGGTGGTGGTGCTGTTTGTGAAGGAAGCGGTCATGGTCATCGGCAGCATCGTGATGCTCAAATACCAGATCGTGGTCTACTCCACCATGATCGGCAAGGTGGCGCAGTGCTTCTTCATCGCCAGTCTTGTGATGGTATACTTCCACGACTGGTTTGTGATGGTCTGCGCCGGCTGGTTTATGCCGCTGGATCTCATCTTCCTGTGGACGTCCGTCATCCTCACGCTGTGCGCCCTGCTCATCTACGTGCGCCGCGGCGTGCGCGCTGTGAAAAAGACCGGGGAATTCTGATCAACACAAAAAAGGAACGCAGCTTTTCAGGCTGCGTTCCTTTTTTGTGTTCATGCGCGGCTGCACAGCGTGCCGCCAACGGCAAAGTGCTGCTTGTCTCCGGTGCGGCCGAAGAAGGTGAAGGCGTCGCCGTCCAGCCTCAACTCGGTTTCCACCCGCATGCCGGGCAGGATTTCCGCATCGTAGTTAACGTCAAAGTCCGCGATGCAGCGGCTTTCCAGCACCTCCAGCCCCAGGGCGTTCAGGCACCAGTCCAGATACTTGGTGTTGTTGACGTGGTGGTTGGTGTCGTAGTCCGTAAAGGCGGGCAGCAGCGGGCTGGTCACGCCGTCGCAGCCGAGGGCGCGCACGGTGGCGGGCAGACCCAGCGGGCTTTTGAGCGAGGGATCGTTGGGCACGCGGGCCAGCACTTCCTCATGGCGCGTGATTTTGCGCGTTTCAATCTCCATCAGCACCCACAGGCTGTTGGCGCAGCCGATCTGGTTGCCTGCTTCATCGCGGAAGATGTGCGTGCGCGGAAAGAACAGGTGGCGGTTGGGCGTGGGATAGGTTTCCACGGTGATGGATTCGCCCACCAGCGGCACGCGGTCCATGTGCACCTTCACGCGCGAAAGCACCCACGTGATGCCCATACCGTTCATGGCGGCGCGGTCAAGGCCAAAAAGCGCGCTGTGCACGCCAGCCGATTCCTGCATGCATTCCAAAATGGCACTGGGCTTCCACGCGCCGTACATGTCGCACTGGCTGGAGCGGAGAACAAAGGTTTCAACATAGGTATTCATGGTGGAAAAACACCTCCTTGTAACGCTCTACTCTACCACATTCTGATCGAAATGGAAAGAAAAAAGAGACTGCCCGGGCAGTCTCTTCAGTCTCTTTTCTGTTCTTTACCGCTGGATGATGATCTCCAGCGCAGTGATCTGGGCGGGGATGCTGCGGGTCATCATGCCGTTGTAGATGACCTTCACGGTCTGGCCGTCCATCAGCTCCAGGATCACTTCGGCCTCTTCCTCTTCGGTCACTTCTTCAGAAGTCTCTTCCTCAGCGGTTTCCTCGGCGGATTCTTCCTCCATCTGCAGGCTCAGCAGGGTTTCTTCGGTCAGCTTGACCTCGTAGGCCGTGCCTTCCGCGTCGGTGAGGGTGAAGCCTTCCTCGGTCAGGTCGCTGATGCTGCCTTCCAGCGTGGGCACGATGATGTGCAGCGCACCAACCTGAGCAGGCAGGCTCATAGCCACGGCGCCGTTGAAGTACGCAGTGATGGGCATGTCCACAAACAGGTTCATGTCCAGCGCGGTGTGTACGATCAGCTCGTCGTAGATGGGATCGCCGGTGAGCAGGAAGCTGCCATCCTCAAACACTTCGCTGATAGAGCCGCTCAGGCGGTAGCAGCCGATGCGGTCGGCATGCACCTGCGGGGGCAGGCTGAAGGTCATCATGCCGTTGAAGTCCACCATCACATACATGCCAACCTGCAGGTCTTCCTCCAGCAGCACGCCGTCCAGCACGGTTTCCTCGCTGGTGTTCACCATCACTTCGCCCTGGTTGATGTCGTCCAGCACAAAGCCGCCGTCCACAATCTCCGTTACCAGGCCTTCCAGCAGCAGATCCATTTCCGGTTCCTCCGCCACAGCGGCAAGGGGCAGGGTCAGCGCCAGCACGAGGCTGAGCAAAGTCATCATCATCTTTTTCATTTCGTTTGTCCTCCTTCATTTGGGTCGCCTGCAAAAAACGGCAGAACTTCTGTCAGCGGGCGTACATCATTCATACGATGGAGCCGGACATTTTCTTGCAAACGTGAAAAAGATTTTTCAGAATCCGAAAGATTCATAGTCCTCTTTGGCGAAGCGGTGATAGCTCACATGGCCGCCGTGCTGGCTCAGACAGTAACGGAAGCTGTCCGGCTGCCCGTCCTCAAAGTACACCAGATAATCAAATTCCGGATTGTCCATCTTCTCCGCATGCGCGCGTCCATGCTTTTCAAACACGGCCATCACGTCCTGCATGGAAGCGTGACCCTTCACCGCACCGAGCAGATCGCGCAGAAAATCCGCGCCTGCTCCGTGGGCGAGCATGTATGCCGCGCCTTTTGCAGGCACCGTGAGGCACAGCAGCCCCTCGCCCGCATCCCTTGCGGTGATCAGGCCGTAGCAATCCTGCACGCCGGCAAAGCCTTTTTCAAGCGTTTCGAGCATCTCCTCCTGCGAGAGCTGCTCGCCCAGCAGGCGCTCAAGCGTGGGCAGGGGGTAGTTGAGGCTGAGCGTCATAGCGGGCGCGTCCAGCTTCATCAGCATTTCCTGCACGGTGGCGCTGAGATCCTCCAGCAGTTTTGGCATGTCCATGAGCTTTCCTCCTTACATCATCAGCGAGAACAGATCCACCTGGCTGGTGGCGGGCATGCCTTCCAGCGCGCCCTGATTGCGCAGCGCCTCGATGGTGGAGTCGCCAATGTGGGCGCGTACCTTGAGATCCTCAATGCTGATGTAGGGTTTCTCCGGGTCGCGGGTTTCGATGATGCCCTGTGCCGCCGCTTCGGGGAAGCCGCTGATGGCGGTGAAGGGACAGCGCAGGTCGTTGCCTTCGATGAGGAAGCGGTTGAGATGGCTCTTGTACAGATCCACCGGCAGCATGCGGATGCCGCGCAGCTGCATTTCCAGCAGCATGCGGTAGGCGTTTTCCTCCTGCTTTTCGCGCACGCTCATCTTTTCTTCGCGGTTCTGGAATTCCGTCAGGCGGTCGCGCAGGGTTTCCTTGCTCAGAAGCATGCGGCCAGCGTCAAAACCGTCGCCGCGGATGGAGAAATACGCCGCGTAATAGGCCTGCGGACGGTACACCTTGTACCACGCCACGCGCAGACCCATGGTGACGTACGCCACGGCGTGGCCGCGCGGGAACATGTACTTGATCTTGTGGCAGCTGTCGATGGCCCACTCGGGCACATCATGCTCGCGCATGGCCTCTTCCCACTCGGGCTTGAGGCCGCGGCCCTTACGCACGCTTTCCATGATATCGAAGCTCATCTTCTCCTGCATGCCCTTGGAGATAAGGAAGTTCATGATATCGTCGCGCGTGCAGAAGCACTGCGCCAGCTTGGCTTTGCCGCTGTTGATGATATCCTGCGCATTGCCCAGCCATACGTCCGTACCGTGGGAAAGGCCGGAAATGCGCACCAGTTCCTCCATGGTGGTGGGGCGGGTTTCCATCAGCATGCCGCGCACGAAGCTGGTGCCGAATTCCGGAATGCCCAGCGTGCCGGTCTCCCACATCAGCTCCTCCGCCGTCACGCCCAGCGCGTCGGGCTTGGAAAACAGGCTCATCACCTTTTTGTCGTCCAGCGGGATCTGCTTGAAGTTCACGCCCGTCAGCTCCTCCAGACGGTGAATCATGGTCGGGTCGTCGTGGCCGAGGCAGTCCAGCTTGACGAGGATGTCATGCATGGAGTTGAAGTCGTAGTGGGTGGTGAGGGTGGTGCCTTCGATGTCATCCGCCGGGTGCTGGATGGCGGTGAACTGGCAGATGTCGTACTCCTTGGGCAGCACGACGATGCCGCCGGGATGCTGGCCGGTGGTGCGCTTCACACCCACGCAGCCGGCGGCCAGGCGCTCCTTGTGCGCGCGTCCGGCGCGGATGCCGCGCTCCTCGCAGTACTTGGCCGCAAAGCCGAAAGCCGTCTTTTCGGCCAGACCGCTGATGGTGCCGGCGCGGTACACATAGCCCTTGCCGAACAGCTCCTCGATGTAGGCATGGGCACGGGGCTGGTATTCGCCGGAGAAGTTGAGGTCGATATCCGGCACCTTGTCGCCCTTGAAGCCCAGGAACACCTCGAAGGGAATATCGAAGCCGTCCTTGGACAAGGGATTTCCGCAGATTTCGCAGTTCTTGTCCGGCAGGTCAACGCCCACGCTGGCCAGCTCCGGCGGGGTGAGGAACATCTTGTGGCAGTGGTCGCAGCGGTAGTGCGGCGGCAGGGGATTTACTTCCGTGATGCCGCACATGGTGGCCACAAAGCTGGAGCCGACGGAACCGCGCGAGCCGACGAGGTAACCGTCGGAAAGGGATTTGCTCACAAGCTTCTGCGCGATGGAGTACAGCGTGCCGAAGCCGTAGCCGATGATGGAGCCCAGCTCCTTTTCCAGGCGCTTCTGGATGATCTCCGGCAGCGGATCGCCGTAGAGGGCTTTGGCGGTCGTCCACGAACGGGTTTCGATGTCGTTGGCCGCGTCCTCCCAGAAGGGCTGGAAGGTGTCTTTGCCTTCAGGATGCTTGGGGAACAGGCGCAGCTGATCCACCTGATCGGCAATCAGCCTCGGGTTGGCAATGACCACCTCATAGGCTTTTTCTTTGCCCAGATAGCTGAACTCCTCCAGCATTTCATCCGTGGTCTTGAAGTACAGCGGCGCCTGCTGGTCGCAGTCATCAAAGCCCAGACCGGCCTGAATGATGGTGCGGTAGATGGCGTCCTCGGGGTTCAGGAAATGCACGTCGCCGGTGGCGCACACGGGTTTGCCCAGTTTTTCGCCAAGGGCCACGATTTTGCGGTTGAAATCGCGCAGCTGCTCCACGTCGCGCGCGGTGCCGTTGCGGATCATGAATTCGTTGTTGCCAACGGGCTGAATTTCCAGATAGTCGTACCAGCTGGCGATCTTTTCGATCTCCTCCTCAGGCCGCTCGTTCACGATGGCCTTGAACAGCTCGCCCGCCTCGCACGCGCTGCCCAGGATGATGCCCTCGCGGTACTGGTTGATGAGGTGGCGGGGCATGTTGGGGTGGCGGTAGAAGTAGCGCACGTTGGAATCGGAGATGAGGTGGTTGAGGTTCTGCATGCCCTTCTGGGTTTTGGCCAGAAGGATGATGTGGTGGCTTTCGCCGATGGTATCGCCCTGAATGACGGCGTCCAGATCCTGGAGGGTCTTGGCGCCCTTCTTGCCGGCTTCCTCCATCATCTTGGCCAGGCACTGGGCCGTGGCCGCCGCGTCATGCACGGCGCGGTGCGCGTTTTTGAGCGACACGCCAAGCAGACGGCACACCGCGCCAAGGCGGTGGCTCTTCTGGGTGGGATAGAGTTTTCGGGCAAACACCAGCGTATCGATGACCGGCGCATGGAAAGCAACGCCCATGCGCTTGCACTCGGCCTCCAGCATGCCCATGTCAAAGGGCGCGTTGTGCGCCGCCACCGGGCAGTCGCCGATGAAATCCAGCAGCTTCTGCACACCCTCCGCCGGGCTTTCCTTGCCGGCAAGCATCAGGTCGGTGATGCCGGTGATCTCGGTGATCTTGGGCTTGAGCGGCACGCCGGGGTCGCAAAGCAGGCTCAGTTCGTCCGTCACCTGGCCGTTTTCCAGCCTGACCGCGCCCACCTCGATGATGCGGTCCATGGTGTGGGACAGGCCAGTGGTTTCAAAGTCCAGCACCACAATGGGCGTGTCGATGGGCCGTTCGTCCGCGTCCTGCACAATGGCCGCCAGATCGCACAGATAGCCCTCCACGCCGGGCAGGAGCTTGATATCGTTTTTCTTGGCCGCGCCGAACGCCGCCGGGAAGGCCTGCGCCGCGCCGTGGTCGGTGACGGCCACAGCCGGATGGCCCCACTTGGCCGCCTGCTTGATCAGCGCGCCTGCATCCGCGATGCCGTCCATGGTGGACATGTTGGTGTGCATATGCAGTTCGATGCGCTTCTCCTCGGCGGTGTCCTTGCGCTCCTTCTTGGGCATCTCCTGCATGTCGCGCACGCCCACGCTCAGCTCGCCCAGGAAGGTATCCATGCGGCAGTCGCCGCGCAGGCGCACGCGCATGCCGTTTTTGATCTGGTCAATCTGCTCCTTCACGCGCTGGCGCTCTTCCTCGGTGGGAGGCTGGGGCGTTTCGCCCATGCCGCCGCGGCGCATGCGGTACTGGTAGAAGGCCTTGCAGTAGATGGTGGAGGTATCGTCGTAGACGGCAAAGGTGACCAGCACCGTTTCGCCACCCTTGAGTTCCTTGGGCTCGTTCACGCCGGTCACGGTGCCTTCGATGACCACGATGCCGCTGTCCTCGGCCAATTCGCCGATGGGTACGGGATGATCGCCGATGGCGCGGCCCTTGAGCACATTGCCCTTGGGCACGGGCTCTTTGGGCGCAGCGGGCGCCTTGGGCGCGGCGGCAGCCCTGGGCTGGGGCGCGGTCTTGGGCGCGGGCGTGCCAAACATGGCGGCGGCCTGCGCCTCCATGGCGGCGTCGTCCCACGGCGGCTCCTCGTCCTGCGTGGGCGCGGCCATCTTTGCCGGGAAGGAAAAGCCGCGCTCCTCGCGCATCTTCTTCACCCACGCCTCGCGCTCGCCGCACACGCCGATGTTCACAGCCACGCGCACGCGGAAGATATCGTACACGGCCACGGAGAGCTTTTCATCCAGACGGTTGCGCTTGAAATAATCCATGGCAATCCGGTCCGGGCAGGTCAGCTGGATGCGGCCGTCCTCCATGGACCAGCCCACATCGCCGATCCACGCGGACAGCGCCGGGCTCTGGCGGCGCAGAAAATCCGTCAGGACGGACTTGTACTTGTTCACATCCGCAAGGAAATCCTCGCCCAGCGCCGGGCTGGCCACGCGGATGGCCACCGTCATGTTGGGAAACAGCTCGCGCAGCTTTCTTTCCAGCAGCAAAAAATCGCGCTGACCAACCAGCACGTCGCTCAGAAAGCTCATGTAGGCCTTGTTGGCCTCTTTTTTATACAGCACCCGCTCGATGTGCAGCTTGCCCTCCAGCGGCGGAACCGTCTGTTCCAGAATGCGCAAAAGCTCTGTCTTGTTCATGAGTGACCTCTTCAGAAATGGGATAGATTGATATTATATCATGATTCCACGTAGATTTGAAGGGGCGGACCCTTTGGCCCGCCCCCTGCTTTTTTACCGCGACCACTGCTCGTACAGCCCGGCGATGACCTCCTCGATGGGCGCGTGGGTGATGTCCGCATCACGCAGATTTTTCACCTGCCCCACAGAGGCAAGCACCCGCGAGGCCTGTTCGCCTGAGAAAGCGTACACATGCTGGCCGTCCTCGCTTTTCTGCCACGCCGCGCCGTCGATCACCGGCGGCTGGCCGTCCGCGCGCAGGGTGAGCACGCGCTGATCGCCGGTGCGCCTGAGCAGCTCCTCACTGGTGCCGTCAAAGGCGATGCGCCCCTGTGCGATCAGCACCAGCCGCTGCGCCATGGCGGTGAGATCGTCCATGTCGTGGCTGGTGACGAGGATGGTGGCTGCGCGCTCGCGGTTGAGCGTGCGCAGGCAGTCGATCATGCGGCGCTTGGCCAGCACGTCCAGCCCAAGGGTGGGTTCGTCCAGCAGGATGAGATCCGGATCGTGCAGAAGCATCATGGCCAGATCCGCGCGCATGCGCTGACCCAGGCTCAGTTCGCGCACGAAGGTGTTGAGAAACGGGTGCAGATCCAGCATATCCGCGTACTTTTCCACGTTTTCCTGCCAGCGCTTTTGGGGAATATCCCACACGTCGCGCTTCCATTCAAAGGAGCGCATGACGGGGTGATCCCACCACAGCTCCGTGCGTCCGCCAAAGAACACGCCGGTATGGCGCATGAGGCGGATGCGCTCCTTCTGCGGATCCATGCCCATCACGCGCACCTGTCCGGCATCAGGCGCCAGCAGGCCGCACAGCAGCTTGAACGTGGTGGATTTGCCCGCCCCGTTCGGACCTGCATAGGCCACAAACTCGCCCCTGCGGATCTGCAGGTTCACGCCGTCCAGCGCATGCACGATGCGCTTTTCGTGCTGAAACAGCCCCGTGTGCTGCTTCTGCACAAAGGTCTTGCTTACGCCGTTCATCTCAGCGGCGATGTCCCATGGATTTATATCTTGCACAGCCCACTTGAACATAATGTTTCATTCCTTTCCTGAATAAAGATTGCGCCAGTGTCACCAGCAAAACGGCCAGCAGCACCGGCCATGCGGCCCACACGGCGTCCAGACGGCCAATGAGCAAAAGCCCCGGCAGATAGGTGAACGCGCCCAGCGGAACCGCCGTGCACAGCGCGCCCACAAGCAGCCGCGGCATGCCGCTGAGCGGATAATCGGACACGGTATCGCACAGATCCATGACAATGCAGCTCAGTTCCTCGCAGCCGACGGGGTTGTAAAACGCGGCGGAACCGGCCGCATAGGAGATGGACAGATAGATGGCCAGACGGCACAGGATGAGCAAAACAAGCAGCAGAATCCATCCCACGCTCACCGCTATGCCCGCCTTTGGCACAAAGATGCACAGCGCGATCAGCCCGCACAGCAGCTGCTGGCAGCCCGATACCGGCATAAAGCCCTCGGTGAGCAGCTGCATCCACAGCGGGATGGGCTGGATGAGCATGTGATCCACCTGCGCGCGGCCGATGCGGCGGCTGATGCAGCTGACGTTGTTGCCCGCAAACAGCATCACTTCCCAGCCGCGGGCAAACAGGTGGAAGGAGAGCATCACCAGCACCTCCTGTGCGCTCAGCGCGCCCACGCCGCCAAACCGCACTGCCAGAAGCGCCGTGCCGGACAGCGTGGCCATGCCCCACAGAACCTCGCTGAAGATGGTGACCGAGGCGGTGAACACATCCTGCGTGGTGTAGTACCAGTCCAGCCGGGCGTACAGCGCCCACATCTTCAAAAGCCGCTTACCCACCGAAGCTCACCAGCCTTTCCATGGAGCGGCCGAACCACCACAGGATGAGCGGCCACAAAACGATGTTCCAGAAAATCTGCACCGGAATCACCTGCATGGGCGCGCTCAGCCCGGCGTACAGGCTCAGCGGCGCGCCAGCCAGCGTACCCAGCGGCGAAAGCGCCAGCCAGCGTCCCAGTCCCCACGGCAGTGCCGCAAAGGGAATGAGCCCGCCGGTCAGCAGCGTGGTGAGCGAGCTGCGCAGAAGGTCCACCTGCCAGCTTAAATTCCCCACGCGGATGATGATGCACGCAAACGCCATATCGATGATGAACCCCTGCGCCATGCACAGAAGCAGCGACGGCAGAAACCACGCGCTTGCAGGCGCAAGCGGCACATCCATCCACCAGCCCAGCAGCAGGCAAAGCGGCGCAAACACCATGATGGGCACCGCCGCGCCGCCCAGCGCATCCGCCGCCAGCTGCCCCAGAATGCCCATGGGCCGAAGCGTGCGGCTGGCCACCGCACCGTCGTGCAGCCAGCCGCCCGCAGGCGTGCGCAAATCCAGCAGCGGCGCGAGCGCCGCCGAGCACAGGGTGTATTGGAGGGTTTGCGGAAGGGTCATGTCCATGGGCGCGCCGTTTTGAAACAGCGACCGCCACATCAGCAGCAGAAATCCCACGCGAAGCGCGCGCAGCACATAGCTGCCCACCAGCGACGCCATGCCGAAGGACTGCGACAGCCTTGCGCTCATGCGCATCTCCGACCAGTAGGGTTTGATGAAAGCAATCATTGCTCTTGCCTCTTTCTCTTTCATTTTTGAATAGTACAAAAAAGCCGTCCTGCAGGCGTCTGCCCGCGGAACGGCTTGATTTCTGACCAGAAAAGCCTTATGCGTTCCTCCAAATGGGCAGACCTGTCCCCTTGGAGGCAGAAACAGAAATTTGAAGACCCACGAAAACGCAAAAACGCAGCTGAGCCGTCATGGGTTTCATCCTCCTTTCTGTCCTGTATTGGGTTCAGTATACCGCACAGGGCAGAGGATGTCAAGCAGGAAGGCTTGACGCATCCTGCCTTTTTGGACTACAATATGCCTGTTGGTTCCATGTGCGCCAGTTTCTATATACTGTCATTATTCATTACGGCCTGCATGGAAGATTTCCCCCCAATCCCCGTACGAAAGGAAGGAACGCCATGTTTGGATTCCGCCCCGAAGGCCGCCGCGTGCGCGGCATTGACCCCATTGTGCAGATCACGCCCTACCTGATGCCCATGCGCTGCGATGCGCAGGTGTTTCTGGACTACGACGTGGAGTACGAGCCCCTCATGCGCTACATCGCCCAGAAGAGCCGCGAAGGCGCCAAGATCACCTTTATGGAGCTGGTGGTAGCCTCCTACGTTCGCGCTGTATCGCAGGTGCCGGAGATCAACCGCTTCATCATGAACAAGCAGTTCTACAACCGCAAGGAGCTCACCGTGAGCTACACCATCCTCATGGATACCGAGGACGGCAGCATCAAGGAAAACGCGGTGAAGATCTTCTTTGATCCCACCGACACCATCTTTGACGTGTCCGCCCGCATGAAGCAGGCTGTGGCCGCCAACCGCAAGGAGGAAACTGCCGGCTTTGCACTCAAGCTGGCCAGCTTCGTGATGAAAATTCCGCTGCTGCCCAACCTTGTGGTCGGACTGGTGAAGCTTTTGGACCGCTACGGTCTGTGCCCCAAGGCGCTCTTGGACGCCCTGCCCTTCCACACCAGCATGTATATCACCAACAACGCCTCCATCGGCCTCATGCGCGTGTACCACCACATCTACAACTTCGGCAACACCAGCGTGTTCTTCGGCATGGGCATTCCCAAGCGCTACAACACGGTGGACGCCAAGGGCAATGTCATCCGCAAGTGCCAGCTGCCCATCGGCATCACGGTGGACGAGCGCGTGTGCGGCGGCGCGACCTACGCCAAGTTCTTCGCCGTCATGAAGCAGTGCCTGTGCCATCCCGAACTGCTGGAGAAGGCGCCCGAAAAGGTCTACTTCAACCAGGGTGTGGAATATCATTCTCCCAAGCCCGAAGGCGTGTTCCAGCCCCCGGTGAAGGAAGAAGCCACCGTATCTGTCTAAAAACCATCCAGGAGCGCCCTCAGCGGCGCTCCTTGCTTTTTGCCGGGAATGGGAGTATACTGGGGAAGATTGATCCATGCGTTTATGTCTCCATTTTTCATGAAGGAGGATTTTGCATTATGAAACTGGGTGTATTCAATCCTGTTCTGGCGGGCATGACTTTTGAGGAAGCAATGAAGTACCTGGCCGACAGCGGCGTGCAGGCCGTGGAAATCGGCGCGGGCGGCTTCCCGGGCAAGGCTCACTGCGATCCTGCGGTGCTGCTCAACGACGAAGAGAAATTTGAGCATTTCAAGAAGGTGCTCAAGGACAACCATCTGGAAATCGCCGCTCTGTCCACCCACGGCAACCCCGTGCATCCCGATCCCGAAATCGCCAAGAAGTTCCGCGATGATTTCACCGGCACCGTGCTGCTGGCTGAAAAGCTGGGCGTAAAGCGCATCATCGGCTTCTCCGGCTGCCCCGGCGGCTCTCCCGAGGACAAGACGCCCAACTGGGTGACCTGCGCCTGGCCGGACGATTTCCCCAAGATTCTGGACTACCAGTGGAACGAGGTGCTCATCCCCTACTGGCGCGAGGCCACCGCTTTTGCTGCGGCTCACGGCATTGAAAAGATCGCGCTGGAAATGCACCCCGGCTTCTGCGTGTACAACCCCGAAACCCTCATGCGCCTGCGCGACGCGGTGGGTCCGCTGATCGGCGCCAACTTTGATCCCAGCCACCTGTTCTGGCAGGGCATCGACCCCGTGGCCGCCATCCGCTACCTCAAGGACGCCATCTACTTCTTCCATGCCAAGGACACCAAGCTGGATCCCATCAACTGCCCCGTCAACGGCGTGCTGGACACCAAGAACTTCACCCGCGAAGTGGAGCGCAGCTGGATTTTCCGCTCCGTCGGCTACGGCCACGATTACGCCGTGTGGAAGGACATCGTCTCCAACCTGCGCCTGGTGGGCTATGACGATGTGCTCTCCATTGAGCATGAAGACAGCCTGATGACCCCCAACGAGGGTCTGCAGAAGGCCATCGGCTTCCTCAAGCAGGTGCTCACCTTCGAGGCCAAGAACGAAGAAGTATTCTGGGCCTGATCGCTCACGGAGATACAGGGACGGCGCATGCCGCCGTCCCGCTCTCTTTCCGATATAACAATACGACTTAATACGACCTATTTTGACATTCAGGAGGATCATTCATCTATGGCCAGACTGTTCGGTACCGACGGCGTGCGCGGCATTGCCAACAAGGACCTCACCTGCGACCTCGCCTACCGTCTGGGTCAGGCCAGCGCCTACGTGCTGGCCAGCGACGTGCACCGCCCCACCATTCTGGTGGGCCGCGATACGCGCATCAGCGGTGAAATGCTGGAAAGCGCGCTGGTGGCGGGCATCTGCTCGGTAGGCGCGCGCGCGGTGCTGGTGGAGGTGCTGCCCACCCCCGCCATCGCCTATCTCACCCGCTATTATGAGGCGGACGCGGGCGTGGTGATTTCCGCCAGCCACAACACGGTCGAATACAACGGCATCAAATTCTTTGACAAGAACGGCTACAAGCTGCCCGACTGCATTGAAGACAAAATTGAAGAGATCGTCATGGGCGGCATGCCTGAGGACTTTGAAATGCCCGTGGGCGACGGCGTGGGCCGTCCTGTGCGCCAGCGCAACGCCACCCGCCGCTACGTGGACTTTGTGAAGGAAACCACCGGCGTGCGTCTGGATGGCCTGCATGTGGTGCTGGACTGCGCGCAGGGCGCCAGCTACGAGGTAGCGCCGCAGGTGTTCCGTGAGCTGGGCGCGCAGGTGAGCTGCTATTACCACGAGCCCGACGGCACCAACATCAACGACAACTGCGGCTCCACCCATCCCAGCCGCCTGTGCGAGCTGGTGCGCGAGCTGGGTGCGGACGTGGGCTTTGCCTTTGACGGCGACGCCGACCGCCTGATCGCCGTGGACGAGCGCGGCCGCCTCATCAACGGCGACCAGGTGATGGCCATGCTGGCCCTCTATCTCAAGGAGCAGGGCCGTCTGCGCCAGAACACGCTGGTGGCCACCGTGATGAGCAACATGGGTCTGGACATCGCCATGAAGAAGCATGGCGTGAAGATTGAAAAGACCAAGGTGGGCGACCGCTACGTGCTGGAAAAGATGCTGGCTGACGGGTTCAACCTGGGCGGCGAGCAGAGCGGCCATGTGATCCTTCTGGATTACAACACCACCGGCGACGGTTTGGTGACGGCTGTGCAGGTCATCAGCGCGATGGTCAGCGCCAAGCAGCCCCTGAGCCGCCTGGCCGCCGTGATGCAGATGATGCCCCAGAGCCTCTACGCCGCCAACGTGCCCGACAGCAAGAAATACGACTACGACAAGAACGAAAAGATCGCGGCCCGTATCGCCGAGCTGGAGACCAAGTACAAGGACCGCGGCCGTCTGGTCATCCGCGCCAGCGGCACCGAGCCCCGCGTGCGCGTGATGATCGAAGGTCCCGACCAGCGCGAGATCGAGCGCGACGTGTACTCTCTCAGCAAGCTCATCGAGCGCGAGCTGAACCGCAGCTGATATGTCGCTTGTCCAATCCCTTTCCGCTCTGCTGTTTCCGCAGCTGAACGTATGCCATCTTTGCGGGCGTGCCCTGGAGCATGCCCGTCTGCTTTGTCCGGACTGTGAGCGACGCGCCCGCGGCTGTCATCTGCCTCCTTCGCAGCAGGCGGGGTATGATCTGCAGCAGCTGGGCGGCACGGTCAGCGCATTCTATTATCGCGGCGTACCCAAGCAGCTGGTGCATCTGCTCAAATACCAGGCCGATACTGCGCTGGCGCAATGGCTGGGCGAGCACATGGCCGCCGTGCTTGCCCGCTCCTCCCTGGCCAATGCGGATGCGGTGATTCCCGTGCCGCTGCACGCGCAGAGGCTGCAGGACCGCGGCTACAACCAGTCGCTGCTGCTTGCACAGGTGCTGTGCAGCTGCACCGGGCTGGAGCTGATCAGCGATGCGCTGGTGCGTTCGCGCCCTACCGGCACGCAGGTAGGACGCACGCGCGCAGAACGTCTGCAGGCGCTTCGCGGCGCGTTTGCCGTATCCGACCCGCACAGGCTGAGCGGCAAGCGCATCCTGCTGGTGGATGACGTGCTCACCACCGGCGCAACCGCCATCGCCTGCGCCGAGGCGCTGTGGTGGACGGGCACTATCTCCGTATCGCTGGTCACGGCCTGCAGAGCGGAAAAAGATGCGTAAAAAACATCAAATGTACAAGGCCCCGGTTTCCTCCCATTTCTTTGGGGAGGATGCGGGGCCTCCGGCGGCCAGGGGCTCTGCCCCTGGACCCCGCTTACGGGGCTAAGTCCCTTAAGAATCCCATGTTTTGCGGCCGTATACGGCCGCAAAGCGGGAAAGACGAACGTCGTTGACATCAGAGGATATTGCATGCTATCATATTCGCAATTCCCAATCGGCGTATGCCTTTTCAGGCTTTTTTCATACACATGAGGAGGGTACAATTCCATGAGCAATTACCGTATTGAAACCAAGTGCGTGCAGAGCGGCTATACCCCCGGCAACGGCGAACCGCGCCAGATTCCGATCATCCAGTCCACCACCTTCAAGTACAACACCTCTGAAGATATGGGCAAGCTGTTTGACCTGGAAGCCAGCGGCTATTTCTACTCCCGCCTGCAGAACCCCACCTGCGACCATGTGGCCGCCAAGATCTGCGACATGGAAGGCGGCACCGCTGCCATGCTCACCTCCTCCGGTCAGGCGGCCAACTTCTTTGCCGTGTTCAACATCGCCACTACCGGCGATCACGTCATCTCCAGCGCGTCCATCTACGGCGGCACCTTTAACCTTTTCTCCGTCACCATGAAGAAGATGGGCGTGGAATTCACCTTCGTCGATCCCAACTGCTCCGATGAAGAGCTGGAAGCCGCCTTCCGCCCCAACACCAAGGCCGTATTCGGCGAGACCATCGCCAACCCCGCGCTGACCGTGTTCGACATCGAGCGCTTCGCCAAGGCTGCGCATGCGCATCAGGTGCCGCTGATTGTGGACAACACCTTCGCCACCCCTGTCAACTGCCGTCCCTTCGAGTGGGGTGCGGACATCGTGACCCATTCCACCACCAAGTACATGGACGGCCACGGCTCCCAGGTGGGCGGCTGCATCGTGGACAGCGGCAAGTTTGACTGGATGGCGCATGCGGAGAAATTCCCCGGCCTGTGCACCCCCGACGACAGCTACCACGGCATCACCTATGCCGAGAAGTTCGGCAAGGAAGGCGCCTTCATCACCAAGGCCACCGCGCAGCTCATGCGCGATTTCGGCTGCTCTCCCGCGCCGCAGAACGCCTTCCTGCTCAACATGGGTCTGGAAAGCCTGCATGTGCGCATGGCCCGTCACTGCGAGAATGCGCAGGCTGTGGCCGAGTACCTCAGCCAGCACGAGAAGATCGCGTGGGTCAACTACGCCGGTCTGCCCGACAGCCCCTACTATGCTCTGGCTCAGAAGTACATGCCCAAGGGCACCTGCGGCGTGGTCAGCTTTGGCGTGAAGGGCGGCCGTGAGGCTGCCGGAACCTTCATGGCCGCGCTGCGCCTAGCTGCCATCGAAACCCACGTGGCCGACGCCCGCACCTGCTGCCTGCATCCCGCCTCCTCCACCCACCGCCAGATGAACGAGGAAGAGCTCATCGCCGCGGGTGTGCCCGGCGATCTGGTGCGTCTCTCCTGCGGTCTGGAGAGCAAGGAAGACCTGATCGAGGATATCGCTCAGGCGCTGGAAAAAATCTGATTCTTTCAGGAGCTGACACAAGATGCCCATCAAAATCCCCAACGCGCTGCCTGCCGCGCAGACCCTTGCTGAGGAAAACATCTTCGTCATGACCGAAACCCGCGCCATGACGCAGGACATCCGCCCGCTGAAGATCATGCTTCTGAACCTCATGCCCACCAAGATCGATACCGAAACGCAGCTTTCGCGCCTGCTGGGCAACACGCCCCTGCAGGTGGAGCTGACGCTGGTGAAGACCAAGTCGCATGAGAGCAAGAACACGCCCGAAGAACACATGCTGGCCTTCTACAAGGAATTCGACGAATTCCGCGATACCAACTTCGACGGTCTGATCATCACCGGCGCGCCGGTGGAGCATCTGCCCTTTGAAGAGGTGGACTACTGGGACGAGCTGTGCGAGATCATGGAGTGGAGCAAGACGCACGTGCACTCCACCTTCCACATCTGCTGGGGCGCGCAGGCGGGATTGTACTACCACTTCGGCGTGGGCAAGCAGCCTCTGCCTGAAAAGATGTTCGGCGTATTCCCGCACAAGCGGGATTACGAGCGCTCCATCCTGCTGCGCGGCTTTGACGAAATCTTCATGGTGCCGCATTCGCGCCACACCACCGTCAGCCGCGAGGAGATTGAAAAGGTGCCGGAGCTGCGCATTCTGGCCTCGTCCGAAGAGGCGGGTGTGTATGCCATCGCCACCAAGAACGGCAGGCAGATCTTCATCACCGGCCACAGCGAGTACGACGCGCTGACCCTTGAAAAGGAATACAAGCGCGATGTGGCTGCTGGCAAGCCCATTGCGGTGCCGAAGAACTATTACCCCGGCGACGACCCCACAAAGAAGCCCGTGGTCAGCTGGCGATCCCATGCAAACCTGCTGTATTCCAACTGGCTCAACTACTTCGTGTACCAGACCACGCCGTATGATCTGCACGAATTGAAGGGTTGACAGATACCGGGAATTGGCTATAATAGAACCGAAAACTGAATGAATACGTGATAGAGGCGCGGAAAGCAAGAGTACCCCAATCCGAAACAGGCATGTGGATGGGCGAAAGGGCTGGCCGCCGAGGGGTCAGAGGGATGCCTGTCCTGTCTGATGCCCGGGCCGCCGGAGAACATCCGTCGGACTGTCGTCTGCATTGCGGACGGAGAGCTGTCAGACTGCATAAAGCGCCCTTGCTTTGGGTGCAGAAACGAATGGAGTCGTGACGGACGTCGCGGCTCCATTCATTGTTTTCGCAAAATACCAAAGCAAAGGAGAATCCCTTATGAGAAAGATCCGTACCCTGATGGCCGTGATGGCCGTACTGTGCCTGTGCGCCTTTGGCGCATTTGCGCTGGCGGAGAGCGTGGAGGAAGCCGCGCCCGTCGCCGCCAACATGTTCCAGCAGACCGCCTGGAGCCTGCTGCCCCCCGTCATCGCCATCGCGCTGGCGCTGATCACCAAGGAGGTTTATTCCTCCCTGTTCATCGGCATTCTCACCGGCGGCCTGCTCTACTCCAACTTCAACTTTGAAGGCACCCTCACCCATGTGTTCTGCGATGGCATCGGCTCTGTGCTGGCCGACAGCTACAACGTGGGCATCCTGGTGTTCCTGGTCATCCTCGGCGCGCTGGTTGCGCTGATGAACAAGGCCGGCGGCTCCGCCGCGTTCGGCCGCTGGGCTTCCAGGTATATCAAGAGCCGCACCGGCGCGCAGCTGGCCACCGTGGTCCTGGGCGTGCTGATCTTCATCGACGACTACTTCAACTGCCTCACCGTGGGTAGCGTGATGCGTCCCGTGGCCGACAAGCACAAGATCTCCCGTGCGAAGCTGGCCTACGTCATCGACGCCACCGCCGCGCCCATCTGCATCATCGCGCCCATCAGCTCCTGGGCGGCTGCGGTATCCAGCTATGTGGAGGAGGGCAACGGTCTGGCTCTGTTCCTCAGCGCCATCCCCTTCAACTTCTACGCCATCCTGACCATCGTCATGATGATCGCGCTGGCCGTGCTCAAGCTGGACTATGGCCCCATGGCAAAGCATGAGCGCAACGCCGAAGCCAACGGCGATATCTTCTCCGGTCTGAACGAGTACGCCAGCGCCGCCAACGAGGAAGCCAACCCCAAGGGCAAGGTGCTTGACCTCATCCTGCCCATCGTGGTGCTCATCGTCTCCTGCGTGATCGGCATGATCTACTCCGGCGGCTTCTTTGAAGGCGCGGGCTTCATCGATGCGTTCTCCAACTGCGACGCTTCCGTGGGCCTGATGCTGGGCTCTGCCGTGACCCTCATCATTGTCATCGTCTACTACCTCATCCGCCGCGTCATCAGCTTCAAGGAAATCATGAACTGCATTCCCGAAGGCTTCAAGAGCATGGTGCCCGCCATCCTCATCCTGGCCTTCGCGTGGAGCCTGAAGGCCATGACCGATTCTCTGGGCGCCAAGGAATTTGTGGCCAACCTGGTGGAGACCTCCGCCGGCGGCTTCCACGCCTTCCTGCCCGCCATCGTGTTCGTGATCGGCTGCTTCCTGGCCTTCTCCACCGGCACCAGCTGGGGCACCTTCGGCATTCTGATTCCCATCACCCTGAGCGTCTTCCCGCTGACCGATCCGCTGGGTGTGGTGTGCGTAAGCGCCTGCATGGCCGGTGCTGTCTGCGGCGACCACTGCTCCCCCATCTCTGATACCACCATCATGGCTTCCGCCGGTGCGCAGTGCAACCACGTGGCCCATGTGTCCACCCAGCTGCCCTACGCCATCACCGTGGCTGCCGTGAGCTTTGTGAGCTACATCATCGCCGGTTTCATCCCCAACGCGCTCATCGTGCTGCCCATCGCCATCGTGCTGATGCTGGCTGTGATGTTCGGCGCCAAGAAGTTCTACGGCGACAGGGGCTGAACCTGAACCCCTGCACCTGCCCCCCTGCGACCCACTACCGGGTCGCAGGGGGCTTTTCTGTACCTTGGTCGATATGCCGGTTTGTTTCTGACTGCATACAAGATGCCGGAGCACATACAGGTGCTCCGGCGGTCTTGTATGTATTTCGTTTTTGTGTATGGGCTGCTTGAGTTCAAGATCTTTTCCCGTCAGGCAGGATCGTTTTCGTCGATTCATTCTCCATACGGTTCCGGATGCTTGGTTCGTCCCAGCAGATAATCCACACTGGTACAGTATAGATCGGCCAGACGAATCAATACCGCTGTAGGAATATCGTTTTCACCTGTTTCGTATTTGGAATAACCTGTCTGAGACATGCCCAACATACCAGCCACTTCCTTCTGAGTCCAGTCCCTGTCCTGCCTCAGATCACGTATCCGGGGGTACATGCGATCACCTCGCATGCTATTGTATGTTAACCTGTTTCAGAGTATTGACTTATAACCTGTTTCAGGTTAAAATAGCCTCAAGAAGGAGGGGGAATGGATTTGAACCTCAGCTGGACTTGCTTGAAGGATCGTGCACCCGATCATGACGGGCGTTATCTTTGCTATGACGGATACGAAGTAAACATTGCATGGTACAGTATGAAACACGCCATGTTTTTCGACGGTGACGGCGTGGTGGTATTTGCGCCGCTGCGACACATCATTGACTGGATGGAACTGCCGAAACCTCCCCAAAAAGAGGCCGTTGATTAACGGCCTCACAGATTGTCAAAAAAGGTCGCAAGCAGCGGCCTTTTTTGACAATCTGCGCAGCCAAAAATTTTTTTGGCTGCGGTTTTGGCGCAAAAACTCAAGCGCCGTACTTGGCGTCGAACTCAGATTTCCACATGTAGTAGTCCATCTGCATCTGCTGAAGCTGCAGCTGATACTGCTGCTGTTCGCGGCGCAGCTCGTCGGCGTAGGCCAGCGCGTCATTCTGCTGATCCGCGTCGTACTGCCTGAGCTGCTGGGAAAGCTGGCTGGACAGCAGCGTGCGCTGGCTGGCGATATCGCCTTCGTGCTTGCGCTGGCTTTCGTCAATCCTGCGCTGGTCGGCGACGCCTGACAGGCTGATGTTGCCAAGCGTTGCGCCGGTGTAGCTGCTTCGCTGCATGCCGCGCGAAAGCGCCTGCCGGTCGGCCTGCGAGTAGGCCTGCGCGGTATCGCCGGCGCTCTTTGCGCGCTGCTGGTCGTAGGTATCCCTCAGGCCTGCCAGCTCACGCGCCAGCGATGCATCGGTGGTTTCATAGGCCTGCTTTGCAGCCAGCCTGCGCTGATCGTACACGCTCTGGTAGCGTCTCAAAGCCTGATTGTAGGCGCTGTCGCCGCCCATGCGGCCCATCAGCCTTTCAAGCGTCTGCGCCATTTTCCTCGCCTCCTTCGTTCATTTTCTGGCCCAGCAGTTCCTTCAGCTTGGCCGGATACGGCGCGCCCGCGAGGCCCACGTTTTCCAGAATGGAAATGCCCTCGTTGGCGATGTAAAACCAGCAGGCCGCATCACGGCACATGGCGCTGCCCGTGCCCATGGCGCGGTCGAGCATCGCGCCCACCAGCACCACCAGCAGCATCAGGCCCTTGCGCGCCAGCCCGGCTGCGCCCACCTTGCTGGAGAGGCCGCCGTATTCGGTCTTGGTGCTCTTGCCCATTGCGGCCACGATGACGCCGCTCAGGTAATCCGCCGCCATCAGCGAGATGAGCACCTGCAAAAGCGCATCCCAGCCGCCAAGCAGACCGGCCACCGCGCCCACGCAGGCTGCCAGTCCCTTGATGGTCTTATCCCACATTCGTTCCATGTTGTTTCCTCCTTTCACAGGCCGGCTTTGATCAGCCGCTGTTCAATCTGTGCGACGCGTTCCTCCAGCGTCGGGGTTTGCTGTTTGAGAAAGGCGCTTTGCATGTAGCCTGCGCCCTGTTTGTGGCGGATGGCGCACCAGCCTGCACTGCGCGCGGTGATCTCCACCGCAGATCCCACAGGCAGGCGGAAGACCACGCTGCCGCCGGGTTCCTTGCGCACGTTGACGGTTTCGCCCGTCTGCGCCCACACCATGGCCGTGCCGATGGCTTCGGTTTCTTCCTTCCACGGGCTGGCCCAGTGCGTCCATGCGTATTCGTTCATGCTCTGTCTGACCACGCCGTAGGCCGTTCCGCGCGCGTGCACACAGGTGCCGTCGCCGATGGCCACGCCGGTGTGCTGCATTCTGCCCTCCGCCTGGCGGTAGAGAAAGACGGTTTCGCCTTGCGGCAGAGTATCGATCGTGCCTTTGCGCGCCCAGTCCGTCTTGTTCCACTGGCTGGTAGCGCCGCTGACCAGCACCACATCCGCTGCTTTGGCGGCGGCGCGGGTGAGCTGAGCGCAGTCCCACACGGGCTGGCCGTCCCACTTTGCGCCGGTATGAAGGATGTGGTGCGCCTGATCCGGATACTGTGCTGCCTGCTGCTGACGGAAGGCGGGCGAGCAGATCTGCCCCTTTGCGCCATAGAGATAGCCCTGTCCCACCAGAGACAGGGCTTTTTCTGCTGCCTTGTTCATATTCATGTCCTCTTGTTGCGGATGACCACAATGCCGCTGCCGCCATTGCCGCCGCTGGTGCCATCCGAGGCTTTCAGACCGCCGCCGCCACCGCCGCCGGTGTTGGGCTGACCGTCGTGGCCATTTTCAAACTGGCTCTGATGCGCGTCGCCGCCTCCGCCTGCGCCGCCGCTGCCGCCCACGTAGCCCCATTCGCTGTAGTTGCCGCCGCCACCGCCGCCCGCGTAGAGCGTGCCGGTGCCGAACTCGCGCGTGGAATGGCCCTGACCTGCGCCGCCGGGATATCCGGAGCGCGCCTGGCCGCCGGATGCGCCGTTTGCGCCGCCGCTGCCGCCGCCGAATCCACCGCCGCCCGAACCGCCCGCGCCGCCGTAGGTGCCATTCATGCCGTTCTGATACTGTCCGCCCCGGCCGCCCGCGGCGTGCAGTCCGAAGGCGCTGGTCGTGCCGCCGGACGAACCGCCGGTGCCGCTGCCCTTGGCGCTGCCCATGCCGCCCTGGCCGATCGAGATGTCATAGGGCGTGTCCTGCGCAATGGCGGCGCTGCCCATCTCGGTGCATCCGCCGCCACCGCCGCCTCCTGCTGCCGCGCCTCCTCCGCCTCCGCCCACCAGGAACACCTCGATGTCGCTCACCACGCGGCTGAAGCGGATGGAGCCGCTGTCGTACAGGCGGATGCGCCAGTTCTGCACGCCGTTGGAAAAGCCGTCGTTGATGAGATCATATTCGCCGTCGAAGGTGAATGCAGGCATCTGCGTGGCGGGATTGATGCGCCCGCCGATGTTGAAGATCATCCCTCCACCACCTCCCACACCTCAGGCGCGTCATCAGGCGTGTGGCTATTGCCGTCCATCAGGCTGCGGTACAGCACGTCCTTCCACCAGCCGCATTCGCCTTTGGCAAAGGCCAGCGTGGAGGTGATGGTTTCGGGAATGATGCGCCATCCCAGCCGGTAGGCCACGTCCTCCCACAGGGCTGGCGCGGCGTCCGGAGTGTTTTCCGCCGTGTCCCACAGGTCGACGGCGGCGCGCTTGAGCTGCTTGTGCCAGTTGATGCGCGTGCCGGCAGGGATGAGCGAACCATCCTGCCTGAGCTTGGGAAACAGCTCCACGCCCTCGCTGGCCTGCTGATCGCCGATGGCCGAAACGGCGGCCATGATGGTTTTGTGCAGTCTTGCTGCTGTTTTGGCTTTCATTGGATCGCCTCCTTATGCAGTGTATTTGACAGCCTTCCATCTGAAGGTTCTTCTGGAGGCATAGCCGTAGTTCCAGCTGGCATCGTATCCGGCCAGAAGCAGCGTCGCTCCGGAGCCGCTCAGGCTGGTCAGCTCCACCTCCATCAGGTTTGCGTCATCGTACCATGAGAGATTGTTGAGGGTATGGCCGCTGGTCTGCTTGCGTTCGGCAATGGCCAGCGACAGGTTGTTTTCATATTGCACGCCGTCATCCGTTGTTGTGCTGACGTACAGCACAATCAGATCCGGCTGGAAGCCGCAGTTGATGGTGCCCACGCCCTTGGTGGTGGTGGTAAAGCTGCCGCTGGCGGTCTGCACCTCAACGCCGGACGGAATGGTGCGGATGGCGTCCGGCAGGGTGGAGGCCAGCTGTGAAACCGGCACCGTGCCGCCCTTCTCCGCCACGGCGGAAAAGGAGGCCGTTACCTGCGCCGCCTGCGTATCCAGCGAAGCAGCCATGCCATCCAGCGAAAGGGAATCCGCTGTGCCCAGCATCGCGCGCAGCTTGTCGGCGATGGCGGTCATTTTGGTTTTGATGCTCACATTACCACGCTCCCTCCAGAATGGCGTCATCCACATAGGCCTTGATCTGCGCCACGTCCGCGTCTGTCCAGTAGTCGGTGCCGCGCACGGGCGTGTAGCCGTCCGCGCCGTCGCTGCCGTCCTGACCGGCGGGGCCGGGATTGCCCTGTGGGCCTTTGATATTGACGGTTTCAGGGTTGATGAGGCCGTTGTCATTGCTCCAGCTCAGGTCGCCATTGGTGGACAAAAACGGCGTGAAGGTAGCGCCCTGTGCGCCCTGCAGCTGGCCAAGAGAAAGCCAGCCCTTCGCTGCATCCCACATCCAGATGGTATAGGGCGCAGCCGTGCCCACCTGATACATATCGCCCTGTTTGGGCGCGGCGACGGCCGAGGCCAGCGCGCTCTGGCTGGCGTGCGTACCAAGGATGCGCAGGCCTGCGCCGGGTTCGCCCTGCGGGCCGCGCTGGCCTTCCGGCCCGCGCACGATGCCAAAGGCGATGTGCTTGTGACCATCCACGTCGGTAACGGCGGCGCTGGGCGTATCGCTTTCGAATGCCTCCGCTGTCATGCCGTTTACCGCGTTGACCGCCGTTTCCGCCGCTGCCAGCACCTCACGCGCCTGGGTGAGCACCACCTGCAAGACCGGCAGATCCGGGTTCATGCTTTCGCTCTCCCCTGTGCCGATGGACGCGCCGATCACATCCAGAATGGTAAACGCCGCATATTCCATGGGCGTGTAGATCTCATATCCGCCCGCGTCCTGCGGAATCTGCAGCCTCAGATCCCAGTAATAGGTTCGGGGCGCGAGATCCGTCTCGTCCGGCGTGAGGGTGATGATCACCTGCTCGTCGGACGCATCAAAGCGCTTCTGCAGAAGATGCGCCGTCTCCCTGGGCTTGGTTTTGAGGGTGAACACCGCGTCGGTGCCTTCGGGCAGGTCGCGCCCGGAGAGCAGCACGCGCAGCGTCAGGCTGTCGCCTCGGGTGAGTTCCACATCGTAGCCGTTGATTCTGTACATCATCCGCCCTCCCTTCAGCCAAAGATGAGCACGTTGGCGCGCAGCTCCTGAGACGGCGTGTAGCTGGCCGTGAAGGTCAGCGTGCCTTCGCCCTGTGCGCTGCAGCGCACGATGCAGTCGCTGTAATGCTCATAGGTATCGGGTGCAGCGGTGACGATGACGGCATGGAGCGCCTTGAGGCCGTCCACGGCCACGGTCTGCTGGTTGCCTGTCCAGCCGGACGCGCTCAGCGTGACCGATGCGGTCATCATATCGGGCTTGAGGGCGATAGCCTCGTTCAGCGCCCGTCCCTTTGCCGCGCTCAGCGGCTTGGTGGTGTCGTCCGACTCCAGCGAATCCACCACCGCATCCTGCCGCATGCAGCTCTCCAGCGCCTGCGCGATGGTGGTGGCTGTGCCGGAGCGCACGTAGATATCCGTGCCGCGCAGGGTGATATTGCCCTCCACGGCCTCGCGGCCATTGACGGTCACGCCGTCCGCCGCATCGCCGGGCTCGCCCTTGAGGCTTGCCAGCCATTCCGTTTCCGTGCCTTCAAAGCCGTTTTGCACGGCGATTTCGTAGGCGCTGTAGCCGCGCCATGAATTCAGCGACATGCTGATGGCCGGCGCGGTCTGAATGTCACTCATGTTTCTTCCTCCTTCTGTGCGGCTGCCTCCAGTGCGCGCAGCCGTCTTTCCATGCTGCCCAGACGCTGAAACAGCGCATCCAGCAGCTCTGTCAGCCTGATGGCAAAGCGCCTTTCGCTGCCCTGCCAGCCTTCCGGCGTGACCAGCGGTTCATACTGATACTGCGCTTTTTTCATGTTGATCTCCTCATCCGTCGCGGTCGGTTTCCATCTCAATCTGCACGCCGCCCGCGATGCGCCACGGCACAGCCGTGTCGCTTTCGATCATCAGGCGGAACCTGCGCCCGCTGCCGCCGAAGCTGAGCCGCTTCTGCCGCGCGTGCGCACCGCTTGCCGGAAACATAACCGTCTTGGTCTTTTTCTTCTTTTCGGTTTCGATGCTGACGCAAAGCTGGGCGGGCTGATCGCATTCCACCGTCATGTACACCTGAAAGCTGCCCTTGACGATGTTCTTCAGCCCCAGATCCTGCCACGGGCTCACCCAGCGCATGGGCACGGACGGGCCGTCCTCCTGCCACAGGCCGATGCGGCCCGGCGCGCTGGCGCTGGTGAAGAACAGGCTGTTCTCCGTGGACAGGAAGCTTTCCACCTGCACGTCCGTGCGCAGAAGCCATGTATCCTCCGTGGGATCGTAGATGAGCACGGCATTGTTGACCGGGCTGTCATCCAGCGGCAGGGCGCAGTAGTACACGCCCCGGTGCACACAGGCGCAGGCTTTGCCCAGCGCGTCCTGATTCATGCGGTCAAACACGGTGCGGCACATGGCCTGGCGGTAGGGCGATACATTCTCGCCGTCGTACTGCAAAAGGCCGTCGCTTCCCAGCATGAGAACGCGCATGCCTTCCGCCTGTACCGTGCGTTCATATCGCGCGCCGCCGCCGAACTGCTCCTTGAAGGCGTACTCGCCCGGATTGGTGCCAATCACGCGCCACACGCGGGTTTTCTTAAACGCCAGCAGCTGGCTGCCAAAGGACAGAAGCGCCGTAAAGCTGTCGCCGTCCCACGAGGGCTGCAGCACGTCGCCTGCGCCGTCCTCGGGGATGGCATCGTTCTGCGTCCAGTCGAAGGGGTTGTACGGTGCGGAATACACCAGCATGTCCGGATCGCCTTCGATGGCGCCGCCCCAGATGCGCTCGGCATGCCTTGCGATCACGCCAAATGCGCGCGGCGTTTCCACCTGCGAAACGGTCAGGTCGTCGCCGCGCAGGCACAGCATGCCGTCCTGCGCGTTGCTCAGAAGCAGCACATCTACAGGAGCAGCGCTGCCCTCCGGATTGATTTCATAGCTCACGCAGCTGAAGCGGCTGGACTGATACCGCTTACCCAGCATGGTGGGCGGCAAGGGGATGAGGTGCCATCCGTCCGCAGAGGGCAGCCGCCAGTACAGCTGCCCGCCTGCCGCGGCGATGAGCACGTCCTTTTCATGATCGGCGGTGTAGTACCGCCTGTGCAGACGCGACAGCGTTTCGATGGGGGCGGGCAGATCGCCCTGCAGATAAGTGCATGCAGCCATGGGCTTCAACACGCCCTCAGCCGTCAGCGCGTTCTCGCTTTCCACCGCGCAGCGCGGATCGCTCCCCACGCCGTCGCCATACTGGCACAGTCCGCGAAACTGCGGAATGCGGACCGTGGCCGATCCGCTCCTGATGCTCACAAAGTCCGACATTCGGTCCTCCTTTTTTTGGGGGGATTACGGGATGCCTCCGGCGGCCAAGGGCGCTGCCCTTGGATCCCGCTTAAGGGCCTAAGGCCCTTAAGAATCCCGTAGTTTGAGGCCGCAAAGCGGCCTCAAAAGGGGGCAGGCGGTGTGGGTTTATTCACACCGCCTTGCGTTGGGTTGTTACATTGGGATATGGGTGATGTATTTACCGGCGCTGAAGGTTCGCGCTTTCATTTCCGCCTCTTCGAAGGCCTTGCGGAATACAAAGCCGCGGCTTTGCTTTTCGGCGCTGCCGTTGCGGTAGACCAGCCATGTGGCGTAATCCGCGATGGCGCGGTGCAGCCATTCGGGCAGCTCGGGCCGGCTCTTGTCGTGGCCAAGCTCGGGGGAATCGCCGTCGCCGCCGATGTGCTCGCGCACATAAGCCATCATCAGCCGGTCATATCCCTCATTGAGATAGTCCGTCAGATGGGGCTGGAAATCGCCCAGGTCGTCAGCGTCGTTGCCGGTCTGGAACATCACCTGCTGCTTGAGCTCCAGCAGATTCATGCTGTTCCCTCCTTACAGGCTGGGATAGCGCTGCTTGAGCTGCATGAACACAGGCACCTTCACGTCCACATACTCGCCGCGGCGGATCTGGGTGACGACGCCGTTGATGATGACATTTTCGGTCTGATCCACATTCACCTCGCCGTCGGCCTCGCACAGGGGCAGAAAGATGCGCACCACGGGTTCCACTTTGATGTTGTTGTTAGCCATTTATGATCTCTCCTTTCTGAATCAGGCAGTCGCGCCATGTTCGATGCGGACAATAAAGGCATCCTGCAGGATGGCGCAGCAGAAGCCCTTCACCTTCCAGGCGATGGTGCCGCGCTGCTCCAGAGGATCAGCCGCGCCGGAAGAGCCCGGAGGATTGATGATGATCTTCACGTTCTCGCCGCCCATGCCCAGCTCGATATCGCCGTAGGCGTTCTGGCCGTAGATGACGGTGCTGTACACGTTCACACCGTCCGCACCGCCGCCGGTGGGCGTGATCTTGGTGGAGGTGTTCCACGCGCCGGAGACGGAAGCATCCGGCATCCAGCGGAAGTAGACCTTCTTGCCCGCCGCGTCCACGCGATCCACGCACATGGGCTCGGTGCCCACCAGCACCAGCTTGCCGGTCAGCTCGCGGGCGGCGTCGGTGGTCAGTGCTTCGGACACGGTGATGCAGCGGCCATCGGCGTCCACGGTGGCCACGGTCAGCGCAGCGGTGGTGCCGTAGAGGTAGTTCTCCTTCTTGAACACCTTGGCGTTGGTGGATTCGAAGAACTTGACCTTGTACATGCAGCCCAGCTCGTAGCGCTCGATCTTCTCCTTGTCCTGATACTTGGCCACGTCAATCCACTGCTCGTCAGCCGTCAGATCATAGATGGCGTCGGGATGGACAATGGCGTGGTAGAAGCCGTCTTCGAAGGGCTGGCAGTTGTTGCGGCGCAGGGTGCGCACCGCCTGCTTGATCTCCTCGGGGGTCAGCTTGTCGGCAGCGGTGATAGCGGTGCGGCCCGCCTTCTTGCCGGCGTACTGCACGTTCATGCCGGCGTTGATGGCGTCGCGGCAGATGGTGTCCAGCGACAGCACCGCCTGATCGGAAAGCAGCTTGGCCACCTCCTGGTGCATGTTGTCCAGCTGGTAGAAGTTGAGCTCGTCGGTCAGCTCCACGTGGCGGCCATAGGGCTTGACCATCGCGGTGAAGGCCGTCTGGCGGATTTCCTGACCATCGGGGGTCACGCCTTCCTTCAGGGGTTCGATGCAGGCTTCATAGGGAATCATGCGGCGGAACTGCACATGCTTGCCGTTGTGTTCGGGCAGCAGGCGTTTCTGCGCATCGCGGCCATGCACCATCTCGGGGCGCACGTTTTCGATGAGGGTACGTTCGTAGTAGTCCACCACACCGGGCGCTACGCCCTGGCTGGTGGTGAGATTCATGTTGTCAAACAGAGCCATCATGTTTTCCTCCTTATGTGATACAAAGATTGAACGATAGGGGCAGGCACGCTGCCTCCTGTTTCCTGGGTTCTAACTTCAATCCTCCTGCTTTAGCAGGAGATTTCATCCGTCCTCCGGACGGATTTCACCTGCCGAAGGCAGATTTCACCCGCCGCAGCGGATTTCACTCCTTCAGTAGCTCATATCCACCTTCATGCCCTTCTTGAGCATGGCATTGAGCTTATCAAACTGGTTTTCATCCATCCCGCTGATGTTCATCACACCCGCGCCGCCGTTGGCGCTGCGCATGGGCGTGGGCAGGCTGCGGGCGGGCTTCATGCGCTTGTACACGTCAATGAAGTCCCACTCGCCATTCAGGATGTGACTACGAAC
>JAQXJZ010000090.1 GCA_029009515.1 bacterium | reverse complement strand
GCGCTGCGTTGGAAGCAGGGCCTGGTTTGTTATGCCCGGTTTTCAAAAAATCCAAAAGTTTTCCACATGCTTGAGGTGTAGTCAGCTTGTCCAGCATCAAAAAAGCTGCCGCAGAATTTTTGCGTTCTGCGACAGCTCCTTTACTTATGAATAATGAAGTTTTGTTGCCATTTCGTTGCCACGAAAGGCTCTAATCCTCGAAAAGTCCAATGTTCACTGGGCTTTTTCGACCTCTGAGATTATTCCCACTCACTGGTGCCAATGGGCTTGGGCGTCAGGTCCAGCAGCACGCGGTTGATGCCTTCCACCTCATGGGTGATGCGGTAGGTGATGTGATGCAGCAGCGCGTAGGGGATTTCCTCGATGGTGGCGGTCATGGCGTCCTTGGTGTTCACGGCGCGGATGATGGCCGGCCAGCCCTCGTAGCGGCTTTCGTCCTTCACGCCGACGCTCTTGATGTCGGGCACGACGATGAAGTACTGCCACACCTTTTCGTTCAGGCCGTTCTTTTCAAACTCCTCGCGCAGGATGGCATCGGCCTCGCGCAGGGCGTTGAGGCGGTCGCGGGTGATGGCGCCCAGGCAGCGCACGCCCAGACCGGGGCCGGGGAAGGGCTGACGGTACACCATGGCATGGGGCAGGCCCAGCGCCTCGCCAACCACGCGCACTTCGTCCTTGAAGAGCAGCTTGATGGGCTCGACCAGCTCAAACTGCAGGTCTTCCGGCAGACCGCCCACGTTGTGGTGAGACTTGATGGCCTTCTTGCCCTCAGCGGCCTTGATGGACTCCAGAATGTCGGGGTAGATGGTGCCCTGCGCCAGATAGGAGATGCCCTCCAGCTTGCGGGCTTCGTTGGCAAAAACGGTGATGAACTCGGCGCCGATGATCTTGCGCTTGCGCTCGGGCTCGGAAACGCCGGCCAGCAGATCCAGGAAATGGTCGGTGGCGTCCACATAGATCAGGTTGGCGTCCAACTCATCCTTGAACGTCTTGATGACGCCTTCGGATTCATTCTTGCGCATCAGGCCGTGGTTGACATGCACGCACACCAGCTGCTTGCCGATGGCCTTGATCAAAAGCGCAGCCACCACAGAGCTGTCCACACCGCCGCTGAGCGCCAGCAGCACCTTCTTGTCGCCCACCTGCTCGCGCACGGCTGCAACCTGTTCGTCAATAAACTGCTTTGCCAATTCCGGCGTGGTAATACGCGCCATAGTTTCCGGACGTACGTTGCCCATCATTCAGCTTCCTCCCGTATCATTGCGATTCGTTGGAATGGATTGTTCGGTTTACGAAAATAGAATACTCAAATCAAACCGTCATGTCAATTGTTTTGCAAGCCTGCTTCCAAAAAAATCTTACTGGCGCAGATGCGTCCCAGCACCGCTTTGACCAATCCGTCCAATTCTTTTCCGCACGGTGCAGGCGCGCTGGACTGGTAGGCTTCCAGCGCCTGCGCAATCACCGCTTCGTGCCCGTTGAGATGCGCCATCCCCCACTCGCCGCCCTGCTGCTTGGACAGCACTTTGCCCTCCTGCACATAAGCCAGCGTACGGCAGAGGTTGAGCGTGTGATACACCGGATCGCGGGCGATGTCCTCCGCCGCGCAGCGCACATCCTGCCAGATGCTGCGCAGATAACATTCCGGCGGCACCGGCGCAAACACGCGCTCCACCGGCTCGCCGCACAGGACGATCCCCACGTGCGCCGTAACCGTCATGTGCGCCGCCAGATCCGGATCAAACCCCTGCAGCGTGCGGCAGGTGCCTGCCAGATCGCGGCGGTAGCTGCCGCGGTGCGCATTGGAATAATGCAGCTCGTAGGGCGTGGGATCGGCAAAGGGCATGCATGCGGCACGCTCCACCACGCTCATCTCAAACCCTTTGGGCGGCGCGTGTTCATCCAGTTCGAGGAGAATGCTGATCAGCCTTTCCTTTTCCTGCTGGGTCAGTTTTTCTTCCACAACCGCCAAAAAGTCAATGTCGCTGCTATCCCAGCGAAAGCAGCCAAAGGCGATGGAGCCATGCACGTACATGCCGGTCAGCTTTTTGCCCAGCACGGTCTGATAACCGTCCCTGATCCGCTCCAGCAGTTCCCATTCGTTCATTTGACAGTGCACCTCACACAGTTTCCGCAGCCGTTGCAGGTCATTTTACCGGAGCAGGTTTCGCAGTGCGGACGGAAGGAAGGCACATGCAGCGCCTCTCTGGGAATCTCCAGCCCGAAGCGGTCCGTCAGCTGAAAGCGAAGCGGCTTTCCTTCGTAGTTCATGCCGGATTTACAGGCCATCACGCTCTGCGTGCGCTTTGCAGGCATGCGGTACATACGCCCATCCTTGATGAACACCGTACCCGTTTCCAGAAAGCAGAAGCGGACGTCATGCGCCTCGCACTCGCGCCTGAGCGTTTTCACCCAGTCAAAGTGGCAGGGGCGCGCACCATCGTAGTTTTCGCCGCCGCAGCTCACCTGCTCGATCTGCCCGTCCGGCAGATATTTCTCCAAACTGACCGGCCCGATGAACGGCGCGCACATCACGCCCTTGTGCTTAAATGGCAAATCCAGCAGGATGGGAATGCGCTCATCCGCGCGGCGCTGATTTTCGCACGTTACATTGAAAAACACATTCTCCCAGCCATCGCCCCAGTCACGGGGCAGATGATCCGCCACGCGCTCCGGCCGCTTGGTCAGCAGAAAGAACACCACGTCCGGTCGCTGATGGATCAGATCCCATGCTTCTTCGCGCCATGCGTCCGCTTCGGCCAGAAAGAAATCGCTGGTCATGCACACGCGGATCATCTCGCCGCTTTGCACACGGTACCGGCCATGCCTGTCGCGCTTGACGGGATAATCGAAATTGGCCGTGCGGTAGATGACAGAGCCGTCCTGATCGCGCATGCGGTCCATGTAATACATGTAGCAGTGCTCGCAGCCTTCGCTGATCTTCACACAGCCGTGCCAGGGATTCCAGATATCATGCATGCTCATTTCAGCTGGTAGAACGTCAGCGTTCCCTCCGTGCCAATCTCCTGCGCCGTCACCGCATGACCGACGGCTTCGCTCACGCCGTCCAGCAGTACCTGCGGCACGCCGTTGGCGTCGGCGGCAAATACCATCACGTCATTCGTCCAGTCGGCAAGGCCGATCTCATCCGGGTTGAGGCCGTACTTTGCCACCTGCTGCCGCCAGCCGGGCATGCGGCAGTACCAGTCGCCCCAGATGGCCGTGTTGACGGGCAGGCCGCCGCTCACATTCGGCAGCAGGCGCGTGTCGCGCAGGAGATTGGGCGTGCGCACAATCAGCTTGTCGGCATTTTTCAGGGCAAAGGCTTCCAGCTCCGCCTCGCGCTGCTGGGATACCCAGTCAGGCTTTTCGCGCAGCTGATCCAGCGTGAGATATCCGTCTGCGCCCACGACAAGCGCCATGGCCATACACAGCGCGACGGCCGCCCACTTGCGCCCCTTCGGGCGGCACTGCACCGCCAGACCAAGCAGCACCGCTGCGCAGGGGAAGAACACGGTATCCAGCCCGCGGAACAAAACCCTTCCGCGCCAGCAAAGGTAGAGGATCATCACAAATCCGCCCAGCAGCGCCAGCACCGCCGCCAGCGACGCCCAGCGCGGTTTTTCATCGCACAGGAAGATCCAGGCAGCCAGCAGCACGAGCAGTGCAATGGCGCACACGTAGCGCGGCGAGGCGCTCAGAAAATCCGCCAGTTTCTTGAAAACGCCGTCCTTTTCTTCGCCTGCATAGGCTTTTGTCATGGTCTGGAAGGCGTCCGCGTCCAGAGCCGTATCCCAGAAATGCCACTGCTGCACCAGCGCAACCTGCTTGTCCGTCAGGCCGCTGTCCGCCTCAAGCGCAGGCTGAATGTTGCTTTCAAAGCTGGTGTAGTCAAACAGCTCGATGCGGCTCTTCTGCCAAGTGAGCGTATCGCGCTGGCCGCGCGCGGTGATCTCCATTTCGCGCACGCCCGCAAACACGGCCAGCACGCCCAAAAGCACGATGACGGATACAATCGCCGGGCGCAGGCTGTGCCGCGCCGTAAAACACTTTGTGCCTTCAAAGCACAGAACCAGCAGGCAGTACGCCAAAAGCGGCAGCACCGTCATCTGCCTGAGCGAATATGCCGCCATGAGCAAAAGCACAGCCAGCAGCAAACCCCAGGAACGCTTCTCCTGCCTGCCAAGCGTCATCAGCTGCACGGCGGATGCTGCGCCTGCCATGGCCGCCGTGGTGGTGTAGCTGAGCCTTGCGCAGGCAAAGGCTGCAAACACGCCAAGGAAGGCCGCGCCGGCGATTGCGCTCTTTCCTCCGCCCAGCTGAATGAGGCATTTGACAATCACCGCCGCGCTCAGCCACAGCAGTCCCACCTGAAACACCGAAAACCACGGTATGAGAGAGAAAGCCTTGCTCAGCGCGTACAGAATCCACGCAAGGAAGGTATGGGTGTAGAGCGTGAAGCTCACCGGCTCGCCGCCCTCAAAGCCCATGAATCCCTTCACAAACAGCATATCATCCGAGTTTTCATATCGCAGACCGCACACGGCCATCAGCCCGGCAAACAGCACCGTCGCTGCCAGCAGGCCAATCATCCACGGAAGCATTTTTCTGAAAACCTTCATCTATATCGACTCCTTTGAAAAAACGCATTTCAGAGTGATTTCATCATACTGAATACCGCCATCAAAGTCAAGCCGCGCTTGACACCGGGGCCTGAAAGTGTTACGCTATACTGGCTGTCGGGCGGCCAGGCGATCGCGCGGGAAACCGTGAGGAAAGTCCGGGCATCACAGGGCAGGGTGCCGGTTAACGGCCGGTGGAGGTAACTCCAAGGAAAGTGCAACAGAAAGAAACCGCCCTCTGCTTGCAGAGAGTAAGGATGGAAAGGCGAGGTAAGAGCTCACCCGCGCTCTGGTAACAGAAGCGCGCTGTAAACCCCACCTGATGCAAGATCCGAACAGAGGCGATACGGCGGCCCGTCGTGCCTCTAAAGAGATCGCTACACCGTGCGGCAACGCGCGGTACAGATAGATGATCGTCCAACGACAGAACTCGGCTTACGACCGCACCGGCAGCACTCTTGCGATCACGTCGAAAAAGCTTGCGCAAGCGCGATCTTTTCCGCCGAAAGCTTACGAAATGTTTCCGCGCAAGCGCGGAAACTCCCCGCCCTCCCGGCAAAGCCGGGAGATACGAACAAGAGTCAGAGGGCCTGCGGGCCCTCCGACACCTCCGGGTTTTCCCAAACTTCTCAAGCGGGCCAACGGCTCGCTTTTTTCGGTTATTCACAAGGAGTGTGAAACGCATGCCAAAGAAGGAAAACCGTTTCTTCAGCACCGTTCCCGCGGCGTTCAGCCTGCTGTACGGCATCATTCTCTTCTGCATTCTGGGCATTCTGTGCGGTCAGGGGCCCAAGGAAAAGCACTACGCCGCGCTCAGCCCCATTGCCAACGACGTGCTGTTTGTGTTTGCCGTCATCGGCATTGCTGCATTGCTGTGGCTGCGCAGCCGCACCGGCGAAGGCCGGATGGGGCTGTGGAAGATGCGCGCGCTGTTTGTGGGCGTGCTGGCGGTGCAGCTGCTGGTGGCACGCAGCTGCTGGTACAAGATGGGCTGGGACATTTCCGTGGTGTACACCACGGCCGAGGAACTGGCGCGCGGCACTGCGCTTTCCAACCCCACCTATTTTGAGCTCTGCCCCAACAACGCGCCGCTGACCATTCTGCAGGCCATCCCCATGTGGGTGGCAGTGAAGATCGGGCTGGCGGAACCCTTCGTGGTGCTGCCCTACATCGACGCGGTGCTGCTCAACCTGTCGGCCTACTTTGCCGTGCGCTGTGTGCAGACGATCACTCCAAGCAAGGCTGCGCAGTGGTTTGCGCTCATCGTGTCCATCGGCTGGATTGCGCTTTCGCCCTATATCCTCTACCCCTACACGGATGTGTTCTCCATCCTGTTCCCGGTGCTGGCGCTGTATGTATACCTGAATGTGAAGCAGCCGGCGCTCAAGTGGTTTCTCGTTTCGCTCCTGTGCTTCTTTGGCGCAAGCATCAAGCCCACGGGGCTCATCTTCATGATCGCGCTGGTCATCCTGGGCGTGTGCCGCTTTCTTGCCGCACGTGACGTTACGTGGAAGACGGCGCTTTGCATCATCGCCGCGGTGATCATCGGCATGCTGCCGGGCAAGATCTGGCAGGATCAGACCATCGCCTATCTGGCCGGAAGCCCCACGCCGGAAGGCCAGCTGAGCGAGACGCACTACCTGATGCTGGGCATGAACGGCGAAACCTTCGGCGGTCATTCGCCGGACGACGTGACCTTCTCGCAGTCCTTCGCAACCCTGTCTGAGCGCCGCAGCGCCAACATCGCCCGCGCATGGGAACGCCTGACGGAGCGCAGCCTGTTTGAGAATGTGAAGTTCTTTTCCATCAAGGCCTACAAGGCCTATGCGGACGGCTCCTTCGCCTCGCACAGCTCTTTCCTTGAGCTGGAGGTGCCCAAGCGCACGGACAAGCTGAGCACCTTCCTGCGCAGCCTCTACTACAAGCGCGGCTCGCTCATGCCCGCCTGTCAGGCCATCGCGCAGTGGCTGTGGCTGATGATCCTCGCCCTGTGCGCCTTCACCGTATTGCGCCAGTACGAAAAGCCCGTGGTCGCGCTGCTCGCCCTGACGCTGCTGGGCGCAACAGCCTATCTGCTGCTGTTTGAGGTCTGGCCGCGCTACCTGTTCCTCTACGCGCCATTCTTTGTCATTCTGGCAAGTCTGGCGCTCGACAAACCCTTGATTCTCCAAAAGAAATAAGTTACAATAGCAACGCGTAGCGGGGGTGGCCTTTTGCCATCCTCGCCAAAACGTGTTTCAGAGAAAAACGTTGAAACAGATAAGGAGATCGCCATGTATCTGATCGTCGGTCTGGGCAATCCCGGAAGCAAATATGCGCATACCCGCCACAACGTGGGCTTTGACGTGCTGGAAAAGCTGGCCAGGAAGCTCAACGTGTCCATCTCCCGCGAAAAGGATGAGGCGCTCATCGGCGAGTGCTTCGTGGGCGGGCAGAAGGTGATCCTCGCGCTGCCGCAGACGTACATGAATCTGAGCGGCGAGGCGGTGATGCGTCTGGTCAACTACTACAAGATCGACCCCGAGGATCTGCTGGTGGTGTATGATGACATCGACCTTGCGCCCGGCTTCATCCGCATCCGAAAGAACGGCTCTGCCGGCACGCACAACGGCATGCGCTCCATCATCGGGCTGTTGGGGTTTGAAAACTTTCCCCGCCTGCGCGTAGGCGTTGGCCAGAAGCGCGAAGGATACGAGCTGGCCGACTGGGTGCTGGGCCACTACATCGGCGAAGAAGCCGATGTGCAGGACAAGGCGTTTGAGCTGGCTGCCGACGCCATCGTCGACTACATTCAAAACGGTATTGAAAGCGCCATGTGCAAGTATAATACCAAGAAGCCCAAAAAGCCCAAGCCCGAACCCAAGCCCGAAGAAGAAGGAGCCATCGAATGAACGAAGGCCTGTTTACCGCCTATTACGATCTGCCTGAATGGCAGCAGCTGCTTACGCGCCTGAATAACGGCGACTGCACCGCTCTTTCCGAAATTGCCGAGGGCGAGCGCCCGTTTGTGGCCGCAGCGCTTGCGCACAAAACCGGACGGCCCGTGGTGCTCGTTTCGCCCTCTGAACTGGTGGCGCAGAAGCAATCGCAGGACATCGACCGTCTGGTGGGAGGCGGCAGCGCCGTGCTGCCTGCGCGCGATATCCAGTTCAGCCGCGCCGCCATGAGCCGCGAAAGCACCTGGCAGAGGCTCAGCGTGCTGGATCAGCTGGTACAGGGCAAGGTGAAGGTGCTGTGCGCCAGCGTGGATGCGCTTTTGGACCGCTGCGCGCCCGCCGCACGCTTCCAAAAGGCCATCATCACCGTGGCCGAGGGCGAGCGCCATGCGCCGGATCAGCTGATCCGCGAACTGATGGAAAACGGCTATGAACGCGTGGCAATGGTGGAAGGCCAGGGGCAGTGCGCCATGCGCGGCTCCATCCTCGACGTGTTCCCTGCCAATGCGCCGGATGCGGTGCGCATCGAGTTTTTCGACGACGAGGTGGACAGCCTGCGCCGCTTCGACTGCATCAGTCAGCGCAGCATTGCGCGCATCAAATCCATCCGCCTCTCCCCTGCCACCGAGTGCCTCATCGAGGACGCCGAAGCGGCAGCCAATCGTCTGAAAGCGGCGATGGACAAGGGCGTGGGGCATGCCATGGAAGAGGCGGAAGAAGAAATCCGCCCCGTTCCCCAGCCTGAAGAAGAAGACGGCCTGCCCTCGCTGGATGATTTCTTAAGCGAGCTGGACGCGCTGGAGATGACCGAGGAGCTGCTCCAAAACGGCAAGCCCGAGGAAAAGGCGCAGAAGCCCCTGACCGAAGAGGAACTCAACTGGAAGCGTCACCGCGACGACATTGACCGCATCCGCGCCGGACAGAGCATGCGCACCGCGCCCATGTGGATGAACGTGCTGTGCGAGCGCACCGTGATGGTGACGGATTATCTGGAGGACCCCATCCTGCTGATGGACCGCCCGGATCAGTATCAGGGCCGCATGCGCGCCTCGCAGAGCGCCTTTACCGAGGCTTATGAAGACGCCCGCCTGCGCGGCGACGCCTTTGATGATCAGCAGTCGCTGCGCTTCACCTACGACGATCTGCTCTCCGACTGGAAGCGCTACCCCTGCATCACCCTGTCGGACATCATCGCCACTTCCGGCAGGCTGAACCCCACCCATGCCATCGCCTTTGGCTCCAAGCCCGCCATGCCCTACCAGAGCCGACTGGAGCCGCTCAAGCAGGACATCGACAAATGGAAGCAGGCGGGGCACGCCATCGTGCTGCTCACCGGCGGCGAGGCGCGCGGCAAGCGCCTGCAGAAGGCGCTGATGGAGCAGGGTGTGCCCAGCGTGTACGCTGAAACGCTGGACGGCAACCTCATCACCCGCGAGGTCATCCTGCTGCCCGTGGCCTATGGCAAGGGCTTTGTGCATGCCGCGGCCAATCTGGTCATTCTCAGCGATACCGACATCTATGGCACGGCTTATCAGCGCGCCAAGAAAAAGCAGAACGCCGGCGAGCGCATTGCCAGCTTCACCGACCTGAAGGTGGGTGACTACGTGGTGCACGACCTGCACGGCGTGGGTCTGTACAAGGGCGTTGTGCAGATGGACAACGATGGCGCCAAGCGGGACTATCTGCTCATCCACTACGCCGGCAATGATAAACTCTACGTGCCTGCCGATCAGTTCGACCGCGTGACCAAGTTCATCGGCGCGGAGCACAGCCTGCCCAAGCTCAACCGTCTGGGCGGCCAGGAGTGGGAGCGGCAGAAGAGCAAAGTCAAAGCCAGCATCAAAAAGCTGGCCTTCGATCTGGCGGAGCTGTACGCCAAGCGCGCACAGAACAACGGCTACGCCTTCAGCCACGAAAATCCCTGGCAGCAGGAATTTGAGGACATGTTCCCCTATGAGCTGACCGAGGATCAGCAGAAGAGCGTGGCGCAGATTGAAGCGGACATGGAAAGCAGCCGCAACATGGACCGTCTGCTCTGCGGCGACGTGGGCTACGGCAAGACCGAAGTGGCCCTGCGCGCGGCCTTCAAGGCTGTGGTGGAAGGCAAGCAGGTGGCCATTCTGGCGCCCACCACCATCCTTGTGCAGCAGCACTTCAACACCATCAAAAAGCGCTTTGCCGGTTTCCCAGTGAAATTTGACATGCTCTGCCGTTTCCGCACGCCCAAGGAGCAGAAGGAAATTGCCCGCAAGCTCAAGGAGGGCGAGCTGGATCTGGTGGTTGGCACGCACCGTCTTCTCAACAAGGATGTGCAGTACAAGGACCTCGGTTTGCTCATCGTGGACGAGGAGCAGCGCTTCGGCGTGAACCACAAGGAATCCATCCAGCACATGAAAACGCGCGTGGACGTGCTCACCCTGTCGGCCACGCCCATCCCCCGCACGCTTCACATGAGCATGGTGGGCATCCGCGACATGAGCATCCTTGAAACGCCGCCGGAAGAGCGCCTGCCGGTCAAGACCTATGTGATGGAATATTCCGACGCCGTCATCCGCGAGGCCATCCGACGTGAAATGGCGCGCGGCGGCCAGGTGTATTTCCTCTACAACCGCGTGCGCTCCATCGAACAGATGCACGAGCGCATCAAGGCTTTGGTGCCGGACGCGCGCGTGGGCATTGCGCACGGCCAGATGCGCGAAAACGCGCTGGAGGACGTGATGCTGGACTTCTACGCCGGCGCATACGACGTGCTTCTTTGCACCACCATCGTGGAAAGCGGTCTGGACGTGCCGGACGCCAACACGCTCATCGTGTTTGACGCCGACCGTTTCGGCCTTTCTCAGCTGTATCAGATTCGTGGCCGCGTGGGCCGCAGCAACCGTCAGGCCTACGCCTACTTCACCGTACGCGGCGGCAGGATGCTTTCCGAAACCGCCGAGCAGCGCCTGTCCGCCATCCGCGAATTCACCGAGTTCGGCGCGGGCTACCGCATCGCCATGCGCGATCTGGAAATTCGCGGCGCGGGCGACGTGCTGGGCCCGCAGCAGTCCGGCCATCTGACCACCGTCGGCTACGACATGTACGTGAAACTCATCGAGCAGGCCGTGGGTGAAGTGCAGGGCGTGGAAGCCACCCCCGAGCTGGACACCCGCGTGGAGCTGAAGGTGGATGCGTTCCTGCCTGAAAGCTACGTGCCGCAGGAGAAGCTGCGTGTGGAGATCTACAAGCGCATCGCCATGATTCAGGATGCCGCCGGCCGTCTGGACATCGAAGAGGAGCTGATCGACCGTTTCGGCGATATCCCGCAGCCGGTCATCAACCTGATGCGCATTGCGCAGCTGCGCGGCGTGACCCGCAAGCTGGGCGTGAGCCACCTCACCCTGCGCCCGGACGGCGTGCACATGCGCATGGATGAAAAATTCCTGCCCGATCCCGCCCTTCTCTTCGAGGCCGTCACCCGCACCGACAAGCGTCTGCGCTTCAGCGTGGGCAAGGTGCCGGAGCTCATCCTCGCCCAGCCCCGCATGAATGCGGAACAGGCGCTGGAAACGAGCATTTACGTGATGACGAAGGTGCACGAGGAGCTTGGAAAGATCAAAGAAGAAGCGAAGGCGTGAGGCCTCCGGCGGCCAAGGGCTCTGCCCTTGGATCCCGGCAGGGGCTGAGCCCCTTCACCCGCTCTTTATTATCTCCAGACATAAAACGACCGCTAATGATAAATCATCAGCGGTCGTTCGTTTTTTATTCCACCGTCAAGCTCCCCAGCACAAGCCCCAGCACTTCGCTGTCAGCCTGCACATTTTCCGGGTCGCTGGTCAGGGTGATGGTGTACAGGGTGGTGCCGCGAGACATTTCAACCGGCAGCCTTTTTCTAAGCACAGAACGACCGCACCGACATCAAGCCGGTGTGGTCGTTCTATATTCTTTTCCCTTTGCCGTGCCTTGCACGGCAAATCCACGGGATTCTTAAGGGCGAAGCCCTTGAGCGGGGTGCAGGGGCAGCGCCCCTGCCGTTCCCTCACAGCCAGTCGGCGGGTTTCACGGTCAGTTCGCCGTCTTCGGTCACATCCATGGTCATCAGAGCCTTGGCGTTGCTGATCAGCTTGTGGCCCTGCTGGGCGCGCTCCATCACAAAGGCGGTGCCAACCACTTCCACGTTGAACTCGCTCATCAGGTCAACCATGCCCTTGGCCGTGCCGCCTGCCTTGAGGAAGTCGTCCACAATCAGGCACTTCTGGCCTTCCTTCACCGCGCGGCGGCTGAGGCTCATGGTTTCGATGTGTCCGGCGGAGCCGCTGACGTAGTTGATGTTCACAGCGGAGCCCTCGTACACCTTGCTGGAACGGCGGGCGATGACCAGCGGCACATCCATCGACTGCGCGGTCATGAGCGCCACGGGGATGCCCTTGGTTTCCATGGTGAGCACAAAGTCCGGCGCAGCGTCGTAGAATTCACCGGCGATGATGGTGCCCATCTTGCGGGTGATTTCCGGCATGCTCAGGATATCGCTCAGGTAGAGGAAGCCGCCGGGCAGCATGCGGTTGGAGGACTGCAGATCGCTGCACAGCCCCGTCAGGAAGGCCATGGCGTCCTCGCGCCTCATGTGGGGGCGGAAACGTACGCCGCCAGCCGCGCCGGTCACCGTGTCCAGCTTGCCAAGGCCGAACGTGTCGAACACGTCGCGCAGGATGTCGATATCCTCGCTCAGCGTGGATTTGGCCGCGCCCAGCATTTCACAAAAATGCGAAAGGGTGTGAATGCGGTTGGGCGCTTCGGTCAGCAGTCGGGTAAGAGCGGCCAGGCGCTCGTTGCGTTTGATGCGATCCAAGATGAGTCCCTCCGGTTTCCAGAATTGGTAATGTCGTTTGAGTATATCACAGTTTTCTGAATATTTCCAGTATTTTTTGTGACGAACGTTCGGAAATAATCAAAAATGTTTGCCGGTTGTCCACGGGCGTGATATAATGAACGCGTATTTTATGGATACCACCTGCAGGAGGTTATCATCATGAGCAGCCATGCCGGATATATCAGCCCGTTTTCCACCCGCTATGCCAGCCCCGAAATGCAGTTTGTTTTTTCCGAGGACAACAAGTTCCGCACCTGGCGCAGGCTGTGGATTGCCCTTGCGCGCGCCGAACAGAAGCAGGGCCTGCCCATCACCGATGAGCAGATTGCCGAGATGGAAGCCCACAAGGACGATATCAACTACGAGGACGCCCAGCGCCGCGAGCGCGAGTGCCGCCACGATGTGATGAGCCACGTGTACGCCTTCGGCCTGCAGTGTCCGAATGCCAAGGGCATCATCCACCTGGGCGCTACCAGCTGCTATGTGGGCGACAACACCGACGTCATTCTCATGAAGCAGGGTCTGGAGATTGTGCGCAAAAAGCTGCTCACCGTGATGAAGCTGCTGAGCGATTTTGCCGACCAATACAAGCATCTGCCCTGTCTGGCCTACACTCACCTGCAGCCTGCGCAGCTCACCACCGTGGGCAAGCGCGCCACGCTGTGGCTCAATGAGCTGTACATGGATTACGAGGAGCTTGTCCACCGCATGGATACCCTCGCCCTGCTGGGCAGCAAGGGTACCACCGGCACGCAGGCCAGCTTTGTGGAGCTGCTGGGCGGCGACAGCGCCAAAATTGCGCAGATTGAGCGCGACATTGCCGATGAAATGGGCGTTTCCCGCGTGGTCCCCGTCAGCGGCCAGACCTACAGCCGCAAGATGGACTACATGGTGGTCAGCACGCTCAGCGGCATTGCGCAGAGCGCCAGCAAGTTCAGCTACGACCTGCGCCTGCTGCAGAGCTTCAAGGAGATGGAAGAGCCCTTCGCCGCCAGCCAGATCGGTTCTTCCGCCATGCCCTACAAGCGCAACCCCATGCGCTCCGAGCGTATCTCCGCCATCAGCCGCTATGTGATGGTGGATACCCTCAACGCAGCCATCACCACCGCCACCCAGTGGTTCGAGCGCACCCTGGACGACAGCGCCAACCGCCGCATCGCCGTAAGCGAGGCCTTCTTGGGGGTGGACGCCATCCTCAATGTGATGATGAACGTATGCGACGGGCTGGTGGTGTATCCCAAGGTGATCCACAGCCGCGTCATGAACGAGCTGCCCTTCATGGCTACCGAAAACATCATGATGAGCGCCGTCAAGCGCGGCGGCGACCGTCAGGAGCTGCACGAAAAGCTGCGCGTGCATTCGCAGGCTGCAGCGCGTGTGGTGAAGGAAGAAGGCGGCCAGAATGATCTGATCGACCGCATTGCCAGCGATCCGGCCTTCATGATCACCCGTGAGGAAATCGAGGCTGTTCTCGATCCCAGCCGTTTCACCGGCCGCAGCGCCGAGCAGGTGGATGAATTCCTGGGCGGCTTCATCCGTCCGCTGCTTCAGGAGAACGCGGAGTTTATTGGAAAGGCGCAGGAACTGAGCGTGTGAGGTTTGCGAGAGGGAACTTTCTTTTGAAAAAGAAAGTTCCCTCTCGCGCTCTCTTTCAAAGAAAACCGGGTGGGCAGCCGGAGGTTTTTCCGGCTGCCCTTTTTTGGTTATACAGTACCGGTGACCACCAGTACGGCGGTGCCGGGGGTGGTGCTCCACAGGCCGGTGGCAGGGTCCTGCACAAAGGTGGCCGCAGGCACGGTGATGGTGCCGGGCGTGGTGGCGAACAGACCGGTGGTTTCGTCGTAGGTGTAGCCGGCGCCTTCGGTCAGCACCACGCCGTTGAGGGTGGCGGTCAGGCCTTCCAGGATGGGCAGGAAGGTATCTCTCATCACCACGTTGTCATCCGCTTCAGCGGCTGCGTTGCCGGTGTTCTGGATGAGGAAGGTGTAGGTGATCTGGCCGTTTTCGGGAATGCTGGTGGGGCTGAGGCTCTTGGTGATGCTCAGCCTCGGGCCCAGCACGGGGGTGACGGTTTCGTTGGCGGTGAGCGCGGTGCTCAAGCCGCCGCCGGAAAGGGTGACGGTATTGAGGATGCTGCTCTCCTCGCCCAGGGGCGCATAGCCGTTGGCTTCCGCCTCGTAGACGAGGATGGCGTTGCCGCCCGCAGGCACGCTGACGCCGGTGATGGTGAGAGGCTGCTGCGCCGCCACGGCAGGCGTGGTCTGCAGCACGCCGTTGACGTAGTACCGCAGGGAATCGGGCTGATAGGTCAGCGGATAGCGCGTGGCCGCCGGGGTCAGATAGCCGCCCAGGTCATCCGTAAGCGTCAGGCCGCTGAAGGAGGTGGTGCCGCTGTTGACGATGGAGATGACGTAGGTCACATTGTCGCCGGCGGCATATTCGTCCCGAAGGGCGGTTTTGGTGATGCTCAGCGTGGCTGTAATCTGGCCCACGGTGATGTTGGAGTTGACGATGGTATCGTTATAGGAAAGCGAGGCCTGATTGGTAAAGGTCTGCATATTTCTCTTCCTTCCATTTTTCAAAATGCACGGCGCAGCCGCGCACTTCATCCTATGTGCAGCCCAATGCATCTGTGCAGACCACGATTCACCGTTTTTGCAAAAAGAACGTTCGGTTTGTATCCATTGGCGCGGAAGGTTGCATTTGTGCCATAAGCGTGGTATAATACCACTCGCTATGACGAAGAACGCCCCCGCATCAGGCTTTCGGTCAGAGAGGACGACACGCGAAATGTTCGCGGGCTGCAAGCCGTCCACGCAAGGCCGCGGGTCATTCGCTTCCGAGCATTTCCCTTGAACACTTCAGTAGGGGGAAACGGTTTGGCCCCGTTACCGGCTTTCAGAGCGCACAGTTTTTCTGTGCGGAATTTGGGTGGTAACACGGAGTTTGGCCTTCGTCCCATGTGGTATGGGTACGGGGGTTTTTCTTATTTCCATCAATCACAAGGTATTTTACCAGAGGAGGAACTTAACCATGGCTGTTGTGGATACCCTGCGTGAGATCCGCGAGCGGGTCGAAAGCGAACTCGCCGCCATCTCCAGCTCCGCCGAGCTGGATACGCTGCGCGTGAAGGTGCTTGGCAAGAAGGGCGAACTGACCGCTCTGCTCAAGGGCATGGGTCAGGTAGCGCCCGAAGATCGCCCCAAGGTGGGTGCGCAGATCAACGAAGTGCGTCAGTGGCTGACCGAAAAGATGGACGAGGCGCAGAGCCGCATTCAGGCCGCCGAGCGCGAAGCCGCCATCAAGGCCGAAACCATCGACGTTACCGAGCCCCGTGCTCTGCCCAAGGTTGGCAGCGCGCACCCCATCACCCTGGTGATGGATGAGCTCATCGAGTGCTTCACCGGCATGGGCTTTGACGTCATGGAAGGCCCCGAAGTGGAGCTGGATCACTACAACTTCGAGCTGATGAACCTGCCCAAGAACCATCCCGCCCGCGATGCGCAGGATACCTTCTACATGGACGACAACATCGTGCTGCGCACCCACACCAGCCCCATGCAGGCACGCGCCATGCTCACCCGTCCCCTGCCCATCCGCATCATCTGCCCCGGCCGCGTGTACCGCGCCGATGAGGTGGACGCCACCCACAGCCCCGTCTTCCACCAGATGGAAGGTCTGGTTATTGACGAGCACGTCAAGATGAGCGACCTGCGCGGCACGCTGGAAGCGTTCGCCAAGAAGCTCTACGGCGAAGGCACCACCACCCGCTTCCGCCCCAGCTTCTTCCCCTTCACCGAGCCCAGCGCCGAGGTGGACATGACCTGCGTGGCCTGCCACGGCAAGGGCTGCTCCATCTGCAAGGGCACCGGCTGGATTGAAGTGCTCGGCTCCGGCATGGTGCATCCCCATGTCCTTGAGATGTGCGGCATCGACTCCACCAAGTATTCCGGCTTTGCCTTCGGCATCGGTCTGGAGCGCATCGCCATGCAGCGCTACGGCATCCGCGACATGCGCCTGCTCTACGAAGGCGACGCCCGCCTGTTCAGCCAGCTGCGCTAAGGGGGTACGTTGGGAGGCGCTGCCTCCCAAACCCACCGCCAATGGGCTTCGCCCTTTGGAATCCTGTGTATTGGACAGCTGCGCTGTCCAAGAGGGATACAGTGTTTTGCAGATAAAAGGAGTTTGAATTGATATGAAACTTGCTATGAATATGCTCCGGCAGTATGTGGACATTCCTGTCACGCCGGAGGAATACAGCGAACGCATGATCATGACCGGCACGGCTGTTGAGGGCGTGGAGGATATTTCCGGCGGTATGGAAAAGGTCGTTGTCGGCCGCGTGCTCACCTGTGAGGACGTGGAAGGCACTCACCTGCATCAGTGCACCGTGGATGTGGGCGGCGAGGAGCCCCTGCACATCGTTTGCGGCGCGCCCAATGTGAAGGCTGGCGTGCTGGTGCCTGTTGCGTTGGACGGTGCCAAGCTGCCCGGCGGCGTGAAGATCAAGAAGGGCAAGCTGCGCGGCATGGTGTCCGAAGGCATGCTGTGCGCCTCCACCGAGCTGGGCATTCCCCAGGAGCTGTACCCCAGCGTGGGCGATGAAGGCCTGCTCATCTTCAACGAAGAGTATCCTGTCGGCAGCGATATCCGCCCCATCGTCGGCATCGACGACACCGCTGTGGATTTCGAAATTCTGGCCAACCGTCCCGACTGCCTGTGCGCCATGGGCATAGCCCGTGAGACCGCCGCTGCGCTGGGCACCGAGTTCAAGGCCCCCGAAATCACCGTCAGGGAAGCGGGCGGCGACATTCATGATGAAGTGAAGGTCACCGTGGAAGCGCCCGACCTGTGCCCCCGCTACGCCGCCCGCGTCATCAAGAACGTGCGCATCAAACAGAGTCCCCTGTGGCTGCGCAAGTATCTGCACGGCGCCGGCCTGCGTGCCATCAACAACATCGTTGACATCACCAACTACGTGATGATCGAGTACGGCCATCCCATGCACGCCTTCGACCTGAGCAAGGTGCGCGGCCGCGAGATCATCGTGCGCCGTGCCCACGAGGGCGAAATGCTGACCACCCTGGACGGCAACGAGCATGCCCTGCGCACCGAAGACCTGGTCATCTGCGACAAGGAGCGCGCTACCGGTCTGGCCGGCGTCATGGGCGGCGAGGAGAGCGAAATCATCGAAGGCACCACCGACGTGATGTTCGAGTGCGCTGTGTTCGACCGCACCGCCATCCGCCTCACCGGCCGTGCCCACGGCATGCGCACCGAGGCCAGCGGCCGCTTTGAGCGCGGCGTGGCCTGCGGCACCGTCATGGACGCCCTCAACCGCGCCTGCCAGCTGGTCAACGAGCTGGACGCCGGCGACGTCGTGTCCGGCTGCTACGACTTCTATCCCAACCCCAAGGCTGAGAAGGTCATCACCGCCAGCGTTGCCCGTATTCAGGAGCGCGCCGGTGTGGATATTCCCGCCGAGGACATGGTCAAGATCCTCACCAAGCTGCACTGCGGCGTGGAGCTGGACGGCGACAAGCTGACCGTGACCGTGCCCAAGTTCCGCGAGGACATGGAAGGCGAAGCCGACGTGTGCGAGGAGTGCCTGCGCATCTACGGCTACCATCACATCGGCGCCACCAACCTGCGCGGCGAAACCACCCAGGGCGGCGTGAGCCCCATGAAGGCGCTCAAGAACCGCATCAGCAAGCTGCTGGTTGGCCTGGGCTATCTGGAGATCATGAACTTCTCCTTCACCGGCGTAAGCGAAATTCAGAAGCTGGGCCTGCCGGAGGACGATCTGCGCAACCAGCCCATGCCCATCCGCAATCCGCTGGGCGAGGACACCGCCGTCATGCGTCCCACCCTCGTGTGCGACATGATGCGCACCCTGGCCTTCAACCAGAACCACTCCACCGAGGCTGCCAGCCTGTACGAGATGGCTGCTGTGTTTGATCACCATCATCCCACCGAGGAAGGCCTGCCCACCGAAACCCAGACCCTGTGCCTGGGCTCCTACGGCTCCAATGTGGACTTCTTCTCCGTGCGCGGCGCTCTGGAGGCCATCCTGCGCATGTGCGGCATCACCTGCGAGGTGGAAGCCGGCGCGGACTGCTACTATCACCCCGGCCGCTGCGCCCGTCTCACCCGCGGCGGCGTGGAATTTGCCCGCCTGGGCGAGGTGCATCCCACCGTGCGCGAGAAGTTTGACATGCCCAAGCGCGCCGTGGTGGCTGAGCTGAACCTGCAGACCCTCATCACCTACGCCAAGCCCATGGGCGAAATGAAGCCCCTGCCCCGCTTCCCCGCCATGCAGCGCGACCTGGCGCTGGTGATGGCTGAGAGCGTCAACGTCGGCCCCCTGATGAGCGAAATGCGCAAGGCCGCCGGCAAGCTGCTGGAAAGCATCGAGATGTTCGACGTGTACCGCGGCGTGCAGATTGGCGAAGGCAACAAGTCCATCGCGTTCTCCCTCACCTTCCGTGCCGCCGACCGCACCCTCACCGCTGAGGAAGTGCAGAAGGCCATGGACAAGGTGCAGAAGGTTTGCGCTGAAAAGTACAACGCCGTTATCCGCGGATAATGCCCTGTACCGCAAAGGAGCTTCCCTGCTTGGGGAAGCTCCTTTTTTCGCATGAGAAAAGCGCCGTTTCTTCTTTCAGAAACGGCGCTTTGATAGGTTATTTCATGATTTCGAGGAAGTGTGCCAGGAGCTTGACGGTGTTTTCGGTGTTGCCGCCATTGGCCAGAATGCTCAGCACCGTGTCGTCCGGCAGAATTTCGTATTCGATGAACTTGGGCAGGTTCTTAGCCGGGATGCCGTAGAGGTGCTTTTCGTTGGTGCCTTCCAGCTTGACCATGCCCTTCTTGAGGTCCATGCCCTCCACGTTGAGCGTGCCATCATCCACGTAGGGCTGCAGGTCCACCATGGCGCCCTGTGCGGCGTTATTGGTGAAGCTTTCGGTCTTGAGCATATACAGGTCGCCCTGACCGGCGGCCATCCACACCATCAGCTGCATGGGGCCGTAGGTTTCATCCATGCCGACGGTGGCAAAGCTGGTTTCCTCCATATGCGGGAAGAGCTTTTCCTTGGCGTCCAGCAGCAGCTGCTCGGCATTCTTCTGCGTGTTATTGCCGGTGGGGCCTTCGTAATACCACTCCATCTTCAGATGCTCGGGCGAGCGGTAGTGGGTGGTGGTGTACAGCAGGTTCCAGCCGAAGATGGCCAGCACCAAAAGCAGGGCGTACTGCCACCAGAAGTAATTGAAATGAGTGCGGATCTTATCGCGGGTGATGGTAAACTTAGGGGTCATGGGAGCCTCCTGAAAAAGAGTTGCATAGATATTCAGCCTGCTCAGTATACCACATTCGCAAAGTGATTTCCACCTTTCAGCTGTAAACGTGCTGTGAACAAATTACGCACAGGGAAAAAACTTGACAGTCCGCAGGCGGCGCGCTATGCTGTACATTGATATCTTTTGGGCAAGGGGAGTGCCGGTTTGAAACGCAAGATGATCATTTTCAGCGCGCTGTACGGCCTGCTGTATCTGGGCACCAACATGGTGCATGCGGTCACGCCTGCCTTTTTTCAGGCGCTTAACTACCCGGATTACATGTTCGGCGTATCCTTTGCCTGTATGGCGCTCACCAACTTTCTCACCTCGCCGTTCTGGGGCGTGTACGCCAGCCGCATCGGCTATGTGCGCTGCTTCATGTTTGGCGGCGTGGGCTATGTGGCAGGACAGATCCTGTTTGCGCTTTCCACATCGGTTGTGATGACGGCCATTGCGCGGTTGATTGTGGGCCTGTTTGTGGCTCCGTTCATGATTGGCGGCCTGCTGTACATCTCCACCATCTCCGGCGATGAAAAGCGCGGCCAGTACATGGCGTACTTTGCCGCTGTGCAGACGGCCAGCGCCGCTGGCGGCTACTTCCTTGGCGGCATGATGGGCTCCATCAGCCTGAACGCAGCCTTTGTGGGACAGGCGGTGCTGTGCCTGCTGGCGGTTGTGCTGACGGCGTTCCTGGTCAAGGAAGAAGGCAAGGAGGAAAACCCCGAAAAGGTCACCCTGCAGATGCTCAACCCCTTCCGTCCGCTGATGGAAATCCGCGATATTCTGGACGGCTTCCTGCTGGTGTTTTTGGGCATGACGCTGTGCTCCTCCTTCACCACCTACTGCTTCGATAATGCCTTCAACTACTACATCCGCGATATCTTTGCCTTCCCGCCCGCCTACAACGGCGCCATCAAGGCGGCGGTCGGCATCATCGGCATGCTGGCCAACACGCTCATCAATCCCCGTCTGGCGCGCCGCGGAAGCATGAACCTGTCCATCGCATGGGTATTTGGTCTGGGCATGATGCTGCTTCTGGCGCTGTCTGGCACGGGCAGCATTCCCCTGTTTGTCATCTTTGCCATTGGCTATTACATGGCCAACGCCATCTACCTGCCCATCCAGCAGACGCTGAGCGCGGAGGCTGGCAGCGACGCCGCCTACGGCGCTTTCATGAGCATCCGCTCGCTGGGGCAGATGCTGGGCGGCCTGCTGGCCGGCGCGCTGTACACCCTTGGCGCGCGCCTGCCCTTCTATGCATCGGCGCTGGGCTTTGGCGTGGCCATGCTGATGGGTCTTATCAACGCGCGCCACGAGCGCAAAACAGCCTGATTCTTTTCTCCAAAAGGAGTCTTTTCTATGAACGCAAAGGAACTGGCCCTGCAGAAGCACTACGAATGGAATGGAAAAATTGAAATTCAAAGCCGCGTGCCCGTCACCAATGCCGACGAGCTGGCGCTGGCCTACACACCCGGCGTGGCCGAGCCGTGCAAGGTGATTGAAAAGGACGTAGACGAAAGCTACGCCCTCACCCGCCGCAGCAATCTGGTGGCGGTCATCACCGATGGCACCGCTGTGCTGGGGCTGGGCGATATCGGCCCCGAGGCCGGCATGCCGGTGATGGAGGGCAAGTGCTGCCTGTTCGAGGCCTTTGCAGATGTGGACGCGTTTCCGCTGTGCATCAAAAGCAAGGACGTGGACGAAATCGTTCGCACGGTGTACCTGCTGTCCGGCTCGTTCGGCGGCATCAATCTGGAGGACATCGCCGCGCCCAGATGCTTTGAAATCGAGCGCAGGCTGAAGGAAATCTGCGATATTCCCGTTTTTCACGATGATCAGCACGGCACGGCCATCGTGGTGGCTGCGGCCATGATCAACGCGCTGCGCGTGGCGGACAAGCAGATTGGCGACGTGCGCGTGGTCATCAACGGCGCGGGCGCGGCAGGCTGCTCCATCGGCCGCCATCTGATGAATCTGGGCGTGAAGCACCTGACCATGGTGGACCGCTTTGGCATCATCTGCGAGGGCATGGAGGATCTCAACCCCGTGCATGCAGAGCTGGCGAAGGTCACCAACCGCGAGCACCGCATGGGCGGACTGCTGGAAGCCATGCAGGGGGCAGACGTGTTCATCGGCGTATCGGCTCCGGGGCTGGTGAAGCCGGAGATGATCGCCGCCATGAACGAAAAGCCCATCCTCTTCCCCATGGCCAATCCCGTGCCGGAGATCGACCCGGCCGAGGCCAAGGCCGCCGGCGCGTTCATCGTGGGCACCGGCCGCAGCGATTATCCCAACCAGATCAACAACGTGCTGGCCTTCCCCGGCATTTTTCGCGGCGCGCTGGACGTGCGCGCGTCCGACATCAACGAGGCCATGAAGATGGCCGCCTCCCGCGCCATCGCATCGCTGGTGAGCGCGGAGGAACTCACCCCGGATTACATCATCCCCTACGCCTTTGACAAGCGCGTAGGCCCTGCCGTGGCTGCCGCCGTGGCGCAGGCAGCGCGCGAAAGCGGCGTGGCAAGGGCATAAATCCGTATCAAAAACGAGCATCCTGCAAAAAAAGCAGAGATGCTCGTGTTTTGATTGTTGATCGATATATTCTATAGAAATGATGGTTAAGTGTGCTTGTATATTGGCACTATAAATCGGAATTTGCGGAGAAGCAGATGAAACTTGAAAAATATCAAGAAGCAGATGAAACGTTGTATTCCCGATTGGTTTTCAACAGGGAAACGATGAACATGAATTACGGTCGAATCTTTACCGAAGAAGAATCCAAGTTGCTTTTTCAAGTAATGCTTGACATCAACGCTTCAGAGTCAAAACTTGGTTTTTACAAAGTGTTTATCTCACATAAAAACAAGGATACTTTCATCGGAATGGGAGCATTGACCCTGAATGCTGAATATGATGCCATTGAAATCGAATACATGTTGCTGCCTCCGTATTGGAATCATGGATACGGCTCGGAACTGGTTGGCACTTTAATCCAGATGGCGACGGATACGCATGTTTCTCCAGTACTCATTGCTTTAACTGATCCCTCAAATCTGTATTCAAAGAGGATTCTTTGGAAATACGGATTTACATTAGAAAAACAGTATCTGAATGACGATGGAGACCCTGTTGAGCTGTATCGCAGAGGGATTTGAATGTGTCAGCCAAATTCCAGTTTGTCACATTCATTTTATCATGAAAAAGGAAAACAGCAAACCAGCATCTGTCTGGCTTGCTGTTTTTCTGTTCTCTTGGCGCTTCAGGATGCGTAGGTCTGCTTGCGCAGATGCATCATCAGCTCCTGCGCCGATGACAAAAACGCCACGATGGCCACCGCAAAGCAGCAGGGCGTGGCAAAGGCTTGCGGCAGGCTGATGAAGTACGGCGTTAAAAACACCATCAGGCCGGTCAGCTTGTTGCCTGCTGTGTGCATGGAGGAAAACCGGTGGTAGCGGATGGCCACATAGCCGTAGGAGATGAGGCGGATAAGCACCGCTGCGCCCACAATCAGCCAGATGCTGCGCGGCAGCTTTTGCCACAGCACCGGAAAGATGCGGATGAGCATGACCGCGTAAAACAGCAGGTCGGCTGCGCTGTCCAGCTTTGCGCCCAGCTCGCTGGTGGCATGCATGGCGCGGGCCAGCATGCCGTCCAGCACGTCGCTCACGCCGCACAGGGAATACAGGATGAGGAAAGCCGCGGTGAACGGCTCCACAACCAGCATCGCCGCCGTGCCAATGATGCGCAGCACAGAGATGCAATTGGGAAGATGCTTCATGCTTAAGACTCCTGATGCGTAATCTGATATCCTGCCTCCGCCAGAGCAGACAGCGCGCTGTCAAAATGCTCCGCCTTGACGAGGATGTAATCGGTATTGAAGGTGGACACGGCAAACACGCCAATCTCCCTCTCTGCCAGTATACCACAAATTCGCGCCAGAATGCCAATGAGCGAAAAATCGAGTTCTCCTTCGATGCCAAAGGCGCGCCAGCCATCCTCACGGTGCGTGACGTTGGCTGGCACATCCTGCGCAAAGCACACCAGCGATCGTTCCTCGTCCGTCTTTCCGATGAAGCAGAAGGGGCTTTCGAGGTTTACGCCGGAATAATCCTGCACCTTGCACACGGCAAAATCATACGCAATCGGACGGATGCGCATGGTTTACTCCTGCACGAAGGTGAAGGATTCCCAAGGGATATTCACCGGCTTCTTTTCGCTGAGGATCTCGTCCACGTGCATCAGCAGCGGCAGTTTGGAAAGATCCGCCTCGCCCTTCTCAGCGCGCACCTTCATGGCGCGGGCCACACGCACGGCCACCACCAGGGATTCCAGCGTGACGCCGTTGAGCTCCGCCTTGGCTTCGTCGATGTTCAGGCCGCGGCCCAGCAGGATGCCCACCAGACGGGTGCGTCCGCCGTAGACCGTCACGTACAGGTCGCCCACGCCCACCCAGAAGTTGTTGAGGTTCGTGACGCCCTGCATGCCGAGGATGGTGTACATCTCCTTGGCAGCCTGGCCAAACACCGCAGCCTGGGAGTTGAAGTGCAGCTCGCTGTCCAGGCCGAAGGCCTTCTGGTTGAGGCCGATGGTCAGGGCGATGCCCAGCGCGTAGCCGTTCTTGAGCGCGACGGCGCTTTCGATGCCCATGACGTCAGTGGAGAGGCTGATGTGGTAGTAATCGGTGTGCATCAGCTGGCGGATTTCTTCCAGCACAGCCAGATCGCTGCCGCAGAAGGCCACCTCGGTCTGGTCATGCGCCACCAGCTCGTAGCTGGTGCAGGGGCCGCCCACAGCGCACAGATGCAGCTGCTTGCCAAGCTGCTCCACCTTTTCCTCCCACAGGTAGGGATAGGGCAGCAGGCGGCCGTCGGGCATGTCCATCAGGCCCTTGGTAACCGTCAGAACCTTGGTGCCGTCCGGGATGCGGGGCAGCACATAATCGCCAAACCATTCCACGCCAAAGCTGCTCACACCGCCGATGACCAGATCGGCATTTTCCAGCGCGGCTTCCATCTCCTCCAGCTGATGGTAGTGGATGCCGGCAGGAAAATCCGAAACGAACTTGGGATGACGGCCGGTTTCGCGGCTCACATCGATGATCTCGCGGTCCAGATGCGTGCCGACCAGATGCACTTCATGTCCGTTCTCGCGTGCCGGGAAAGCCAGTGCGGAGCCCATCATGCCTGCGCCTACGATGGTGATCTTTGCCATGGTGTTTTTCCTCCTCAGATATCGTCGAATATGCCGCCTTCCAGCGCATTTCTGGCAGCAAGGATGTATTTGGCCGTGTCAAGGGGATCCACGCCGCGCCTCGGGGCTGTTGCGCCCAGCTCCAGCGGACACTCCTGATAGCCGTGCAGACGCACGCTCATGGCGCCGCGTCCGCTGGAGAGGCTGGCCAGCGTGGATGCGTAATCCAGGCTGGTCTGCACGGGAATGAGCGCTGTCAGGATGGCGCGGTCATCATCGGTGAGGGTTTCCAGCACCTCGCCGCGCATGGCGGCCACATCGCTCATCACGCGGCCCACGCACTCCGGCGGTAGCAGGAAGCGCACGTGCAGGATGGGTTCCAGAAGCACGCTGCCGCCCCTTCTCAGGCCATCCTGAATGCCCATGGGCGTGGCCACGATGAAGTCCAGCGGATGGGTGTGGTACTGGTGGTGGCTGCCGCCCAGAAGCGTGATGCGGATATCCGTGACCGGCCAGCCAAGCCTGCCCTGCTTGAGCGCCAGCGGAAGCGCCTGCACCACCTGGTTCTGGTAGCAATCCATGATCTCGCGCCCGGGCGTGACGGATTTGAAGCTCACGCCGCTGCCTCTGGGGCCGGGCTCGATGAGAAAATTCATCACCGCCCAGCAGGGCTTGGGCATGGTGTAGGCCACAAAGCCTTCGCAGCTCTGGGCGATGGTTTCGCGGAAGAGCACGGTGGGTTTGGAGAACTGCGCCTTCAGATTGAAGCGCGTTTCCAGCTCCTCCTGCAGGATTTCCAACTGCACAGCGCCCATCACGTGCAGCTGCAATTCGTTCAGCCTGCGCGCATAGTGCGCCTGCAAAAGCGGATCCTCCGCCGAAAGCGCCTCGCAGGCAATGCGCAGGTCGTTCATCTGTTCGGGCTTCTCCGGCTCCACCTTCACGGTGATCAAAGGCGTGCGCAGACTGCCCGGCTCCACGCGGCGCGGAAGCAGATCCTTTTCGCCAAAAACGTGGCCGATGCGCACATCGCCCAAGCCGTACACGATTGCAATGCCGCCGGCCTCCAGCGTGCCTGCGTCGCCGCCTTCCACATCGCGGATCTGGGTGATCTTCTTTTCCACAAAGCGTTCCTCGCCTGTGGCGGGATCGCGCCCGGCAGGCAGGGTGATGGCCTCGCGGTTTTCCAGTCTGCCGCCGTAAATGCGCACCCACACGCCACGGCCCAGCATCCGGTCCTGCTGCGTGGCAAAGGCCACGCCGGACAGCTTCTGTCCCTTTTCAGGCGGCGGGAGCAGATCCACAATGGCGTTAAGCAGCGCTTCCACGCCCTGATCCTTGAGCGCAGAGCCTGCATAGGCCGGGAACAGTTCGCCGTTGTGAACCAGCAGCTGAAGCCGTTCCTTCAGAAAATCAGGCGAAAAGCTTTCGCCCTCCAGATATCGCTCCAGCAGTTCGTCATCCGATGCGCACACGGCCTCGGTCAGCGCGTCCGCATCATCGGCCAGCACGGCGTTCTCCGTCAGTCTGTGGCGAATCTGCGCAAGGGTGCGCTGCACGTCCGCGCCTTCGCGGTCGGTCTTGTTGAGGAACAGAAGCGTGGGAATCTGCTGGCGCTTGAGCGCCTCAAACAGCACTTCCGTCTGCGGCTGCACGCCCTCTCTGGCGCACACCACCAGCACCGCCGCATCCAGCGCCCACAGGGAGCGCTCCACCTCGGCGGAAAAATCCACGTGACCGGGGGTATCGATGAGATGCACCATGGTATTGCGCCAGGTAAAACGCACGCAGCTGGCCTTGACCGAAATGCCGCGCCGCCTTTCCACCGGCAGGTTATCGGTGCGGGTGGTGCCGCTGTCCACGCTGCCAGCCTCGCGGATGACGCCCGCATGGCGCAGCAGCTGCTCCGAAAGTGTGGTCTTGCCCGCGTCTACGTGGGCAAAAATGCCAATGTTGCGCAGCTGCATCCCACACTCCCCCTCCTGATACGGTAACTGATGGCATTGTACCATGAAAAGACCGGAAATACCAGCAGAAACAGCAAGACCCTCTTCTCTGCGGAGAAGGTCCTGTTGTTTTCTATTTACACTTTTGCGCGTTTCTTCCACTTGCCGGAGAACAGATACGTGCTGCCGATGAGGAACGGCACCAGGCCGGACAGGGCGTTGCCGTACCAGAAGCCATGGATGCCCCAGCCCAGCGCGATGCCCAAAAGCAGCGACAGACCGATGCGCGCCACCACGCCGTCCAAAAGCGCCACCGCCAGGTTCAGCTTGGAATTGCCCGAGCCGTTGATGAGCGCAAAGCTGGCCGGGCGCAGCGTGGCGCCCAGATACTGCACCAGCGCCACGGGGATGTAGGTGACCGCCATGGCCAGCACCGCCGGGTCATCCGAGAACAGGCCAAACAGCCACTCGGGCCTGATGGCGGTGATGACCGCAAACACGCTGGCGGGAACGGCCACAATCCACAGCGCATGGCCCACAACCCTGGGCACACGATCGGTCTTGCCAGCGCCCAGTGCCTGCGCCACCATCGCGCCGCCGGCAGCGGACACCGCCTGCGTAATCACGCCCAGCATGGTTTCCAGCTTGCGCGCCACGCCCGTGACCGCCACAGCCACCGTGCCGTAGGTGTTGACAAACTTGTTGACGTACAGCATGGAGAAATTGATGGCCGCCGACTGGATGACCATGGGGATGCCCAGCGCCATCAGCGGGCCCAGCACCTCGCGGTGCAGTCGGAAGTTTCTGAGCTTGAAATCGAAGTGAATCTGCTCGCGGTTGCGGTACAGAAGCCTGACGGCAAACAGGAAGCTGACCGCCTGGCCAATCACCGTGGCCAGCGCCGCGCCCCACGGACCCATTTTCAGCCCGCCCACAAACAGGAGATCCAGCACCACGTTGATGCCCGTGGCAATGGCGATAAACTGGAACGGGTGCTTGGAATCGCCCATGCCGCGCAGGATGGCCGACACCAGGTTGTACCCGTAGATGAACACGATGCCGTACACGCAGGTCACGCTGTACTGGCGGGTGTACTCCCAGATTTCCGCAGGTGTGTTGAGCCAGTTGATAACGCCCTTGTAGCCAAACAGGAACGTCACCATGATCACCACGGAGATGGACATGAGCAGCGTGAACAGCGTGGCCACCATCTTGCCCACCTTGTCGCGCCGGTTCTCGCCCACATAGCGGGAGATGAGAATCTGTCCGGCGTTGGAAAAACCCATGGCCACAAAGTTCATCAGCTGCAGCACCTCGCCGCCGATGGCCACGGCGGACAGGCCGTCGGTGCCCACAAAGCGGCCCACCACCAGCATGTCCACCAGATTGTAAAACATCTGCAAAAGGCCGGACAACAGCAGCGGTGCAGCAAACGACAAAAGCGTCTTGGGCACGCTGCCAACCGTCAGGTCGCGGATGAGTTCTTTCTTCTTTTGCATGCTGACATCTCCATCACGTCAAAATAAACAGGAGCCCGCAGGCTCCTGTTTACTGTATCACAGGTTTTGAAAAAGTTCAATTCCGTTTACGGCTTGGAAACCAGATACCTCACGCCGTACGCCGGCACCAGGCAATGCTGCACGTCCACCGGTTCGCCGGTGTGCAGATCGGCAAAGCTGCCCTGCAGGCTGTTGAGCACCGCACGGCGGTCGTAGGCAGAGAAGTTGAACAGGCCCACCATCGTCTGCTCACGGCCGAAGCGCACCAGCGCCAGCACGCCGCGGTCGCCGGTATCCCAGGTGGATACATAGCTGTCCGGCGCAAAGGCGGGCTGATTGCGCACCTGCGCCGTGTCGGCCACGGCCTGGAAGATGCGCTGCTGCACGGTGCCTTCCTTGGTGCGCAGGGCGGCGTTTTCCAGCGAGAAAGCGGTGCGGTGCAGGTTGCGGCTGTCCTCGGCAAGCGTCTCATCCTGCTGATACTCCCAGCCGTTGAGCTGGCCGATCTCGTCGCCGCAGTTGAGCATGGGCAGGCCCTTCTGGAACATCATGATGCCGTGCATCATCTTCACACGGTCGATGGCCGTATCCAGCGCGGCCTCATCGCCTTCCTTCAGCGCCTTCTCTACGCCGCAGAGGCTGGCGGTGGTGCCGCAGGTGCGGGCGTCCAGCGTGTCGGGATCGAAGTTGTAGAGCTCACCCATGGCGTAGCTGCCGGGGAAATCGCCTGCAAAGAACTGATACACGTAGCGCTTGTGCATCAGCGGGTCGATGCCCATATCGCGCTCGGCGGCTTCATCGAAGCCCCAGCCGATGTCATCGTGGCAGCGCAGGTAGTTGACAAACCAGCAGTGCTCCGGCAGGCTGTGGAACACGTCCAGCTGATGCTTGAGCAGCCGCACATCGCCGCTGGCCAGCGCGCCCCAGAGGTTGAGCATGACGGAGGAGTTGTACAGCACATGGCATTCGGGTTTCTCAGGCGTGCCGAAGTACGCGGCCAGCTCATGCGGCGCCATGACCACCTCGCCCTTGAGGATGACGGCGGGGCACACGCACTCCAGAATCATGCGCACCATGCGAACGATGGTGTGCACCTGGCGCAGGTTGCGGCAGCTGGTGCCCAGCTGCTTCCAGATGTAGGGCACCGCGTCGATGCGCAGCACCTCCACGCCCAGGTTGGCAAGCAGCAGCATGCTGCGCACCATTTCCACAAACACGGCGGGGTTGCCGTAGTTGAGGTCCCACTGGTAGGTGTGGAAGGTGGTCAGCACCCACTTGTTCATTTCCTCGCACCAGCTGAAGTTGCCGGGCGCGGTGCCGGGGAACACCTCCGGCATGGTCTGCTCGAACTGATCCGGAATGGTGCGGTCATCGTAGCAGAAATACATATCCTGATACGCCTTCTCGCCCGCCTTGGCGCGCATGGCCCATTCGTGGCTGGAGGCGGTATGGTTCATCACAAAGTCAAGGCACAGGCTGATGCCGCTTTCGCGCAGGCTGTGCGTGAGCGCGGCCAGATCCTCATTGGTGCCCATCTTGGGGTCTACGCGGTTGAAGTCCTCCACGGCATAGCCGCCGTCGTTATGCGGACGCGGCATCTGCAGAAGGGGCATGAGGTGCAGGTAGCGGATGCCCTGCTCCTTCAGATACGGCAGCCTTTCACGCAGGCCGTTCAGCGTACCGGCGAACAGATCGGTATACATGGTCATGCCCAGCATGTCCTGCCGCTTGTACCAGTCCGGATCCTGAAGGCGCTGTTCATCCAGCGCCTTCAGTTCCCCGCTGCGCGCAGCATAGCCTGCCTCCATCACGTCCTCAAGCTGTCTGAGCGCATGGCGGTCGTTGTAAAGTTCCATAAAGAGCCATTCCAGCTCATCCTTGTGGCGGATGAAGCGCGGCTGATACTGCGTGTCTTTCATGTTGATTCCTCTTTTATCGGATGGATTCAGGCCAGCTTCCAGCTGGTGATGGCGGCGCAGGCTTCGCCCTGAGCGCTCAGGCTCACGCCGGCGTCCTCGCCCTTGGGGAATACGATGCTGGTGAACACCTTGCGGCCTTCATCGGCAAAGAGCTCCACGATGGATACATCCACAAACACGTGCAGCTTCAGGTGGCCGTCCACGAGCGGCACCACGGTTTCGCCGTAGGGCTTCTCTTCGGGCACGAAGTTCTCCGTGCAGGGATAGCCGCACTGACCGCGGTCGGTGCGCAGCAGGCCGGTGGCCTTGTCATAGGAAACCACGAAGGCTTCATCGCCGGTCTTGAGCAGCTTGAGGGTGAAGCTGTCGGCGGCGGTCATGTCCACATCCAGCACCATCTCGCGCTTGTCGCCGGCGAGCTCGGACAGGATGATCTCCTCGCCCACCTTCACATTTTCAAGGCACACTTCGTCACGGCGCAGCTTTTTCCACTCTTCCACAGGCTTCTGGCACAGCTGACCGTTCGCATCCAGCGTCATTTCACGCGGCAGGGTCATGGTACCGGCCCAGCCGTGGCCCAGCGTGTGCGCAGGAGACACATGGCCCCAGGACAGCGCCCAGCCGATCATGATCTGACGGCCGTCGGGCAGGCGGGTGACCTGCGGAGCGTAGAAATCCAGGCCCCAGTCCAGCACGATGGGATCGCCGCTGCTGATCAGCTGGTCGTTCACATCATCGCCCACCATGTACACCACGGGCTGACGGCAGGGATACTTGGTCTGATCCGCGCCCATCACGCACACGATGACAGCGGTCTTGCCGCCCACTTCGAACACTTCGGGGCACTCGGCCATGAAGCCGCCGAACTGATCGGCATACACGCCGGAAAGCTTCCAGTTCTTCAGGTCATCGGAGCGGAAGGCCAGCAGCTGGCCATGCTTTTCGCCCTTGCTGGCGGTCACCACGCGGTAGCTGCCGTCCTTCTTCTGGATCTTGGGATCGCGGAAGTCGTAGGGATCAGCACCCTCGGGCAGGGCAAAGCGGTCGATGATGGGGTTGTGCTCGTACTTTTCCACATGCACGCCATCGCGGCACACGGCCATGCACTGCTGCTGGAAGTGACGGTCGGTCTCATCCTTGGGGCTCAGGCCGGTGTAGATGAGCACCATCTCGTCATTTTCAATCAGCGCAGAACCGGAGAAGCAGCCGCCGATATCAGCATTCGTATCGGGCGCCATGGCCACGGGCATCTCCTGCCAGTTCACCAGATCCTCGCTCACCCAGTGACCCCAGTGCATGGGACCCCAGACGGAATCATAGGGATGATACTGATAGAACAGATGCACCTTGCCCTGGAAGTAAGAAAAACCGTTGGGATCGTTCAGCCAGCCGGCAGGCACGCTGGGGTGGCAGACGGGCTTGTAGCGGCGATTGACCTGCGCGCGCTTTTCATTCAGCGTTTGCTGTGCGCGCTCGAGCTCTTTGGACATTCGTTTGTCCCTCCGTTATTCCGTCATCAGACGGATGTTTTCAAACTTGGCGTCGCCATCGGACGCAAACAGACCAAAGTGGAAGTTGCTGCGGTCGAACATGCGGGTGCCAAGGGCGATCTTGTCATTCACATACAGCAGCAGAATGGTATCCTGCACAAAGACGCGAACCTTGTACTTCTTGCCGGCTTCCCACTCCATGGGGCGCTCCTGCTCCACTTCGTAGGGGAACATCTTGCCGCCGTCCTCGTACATGCGCAGGCCGGTCTTGTACTGCACGCGGCCGCGGTTGGGCTCAAAGTTGAGGTAGTAGCCCATGGCGAAGTCCGCATCAATCTGCAGCGCCACGCCAAATTCGCGCGGAACCTTGTCAAAGCTCACGTCCATTTCCAGCTTGCAGCACTGAGGCACCTTGTTGAACATCAGGCTGGAGTAGCCGTAGGGCGTGTCGATGGAGGCGCTGTCCCCGGTCAGCTTCCAGTCGCCGGTCAGGGGCTCCATGCGCAGGGGCTCGCTGTGGGAGAAAGCGTTGTCCACGGCGGTAGGCACGGTCACGCTCAGGGTGCCGTCGGCTTCCTGGATGAGCTTGTGCACGATCATGGTGCCGCCCCAATCCCAGGTGTTGTAGTCCTTGCCCTTGTACTCCTGCGGGTTGAACTTCCACATGTTCTTTTCACGCTGCGGATTCCAGCCGTACATGAAGTGCTCGTTGCCATCGGTGCCGTGCTTGGCGGCATAGAAGCAGCGGGTGTCGAAGGTATCCACCTTGGGGGTGATCCAGGGGCCGTTGGGGCTCTTGCTCATGCGGTAGAGGGTTTCGAAGCGGTCGGTGTAGACGGAATAGGTCAGGTACCACCAGTCGCCCCACTTGAAGATATCCGGGCACTCGTGGCCGCTCTGGTTGGTGGTGGGGGCATACAGGGGCTCGCAGTAATCCCAGTGCTTGAGGTCAGTGGACTTGCACAGACCCACGCAGCCCTTGCGCATGGTGCGGCCGCGGGCCTGCGCGCACAGGATCATCCACCAGCACTGCTCCTCTTCGTTCCAGATGACGTGAGGATCGCGCCAGTCGCTCATCTCGTAGATGACGCCGTCGGGCATGAAGGTATCTTCCGGGTGCTCGGTCCAGGTACGGAAGTCCTCGCTGGTGGCGTGGCAGGCGTACTGGCGCATATAGGGCTCAAAGGTGAACTTGCAGTAGAACATGTGGTACAGGCCGTCCACCTTCACGATGGAACCCGTGCCGCCGTGAATGCCGGTAGAGAACATGTCATAGAAATGCAGATGATCCTTGGTGGATACGCAGCTCCAGCCGTTGCCCAGGAAGAAGGGCTTGAACACGCCGTCCTCGTAATAGGGAATGATGTCGCCCATGCGGCCGTCTTCGGGATGATAGAACAGCTTCATAAAGTATGCCATCCTTTCTCATAGAATACAAGAGGCGGCACACCCAGATGGATGTGCCGCCCGATTCCGGATCCATTCAATGGGTATATGGAATCGAATTACTTGCCGAACTTCTCGTTCACTTCTTCGGTGATCTTCTCGCCGCCCAGCTTGTTCCACTGCTCAACGAAAGCGTCGAAAGCTTCGATCTTTTCGCTGCCAGCGATGATCTTGGTGTAGGTTTCCTCCTGCAGAGCCTGCAGAGCGGACCACTTGCGGATCATGGTTTCGGTGGGATCATCGTAGTAGGAAGCCATGGTGATCAGGCCGTTGTCAGCCAGCTCAGCATAACGGGTCCAGGAGCCTTCGTGGCTGTGGATCATGTAGTACTGCCAAGCGGTCAGATCGTCGGGGTTGTAGCCGCCGTTGGCAGCGTAGCCCTCGTCGATGTAGCGCTGGATGGGCATGTAGTAACGGTAGGCTTCGGGCATGAGCTCGGAGGGATCCAGCTTGCCTTCCAGGGCCTGACGGATGGTGGCGTTGTAGCCGATGGACTTGTCGCCGTAGGGATCGACGATGCCGTAGGCATAAGCGCACTTGTTGATGCCGGTCACGGGATCAACGCCCCACTCAGCCAGAGTCTCTTCGGTAGCCTCGGGGCTGTTGATGCGGTTGTTGAAGAAGTTGATCAGGTGCAGCAGGACTTCGGGATGAGCGTAGTCCTTGTTGACAGCGTACACGTACTCATAGGTCATGTAGCACACGGGGCTGGCGATTCCGCCGCCGGCCTTGGGAGCGTTCACAACGATCCACTCGCAGCCGTCGAAGTTAACCATGGCGTCACGGCCGTAGTTCCAGGACACGCCTTCGGTGCCGTAGAACATACCGCACTGACCAGCAGCCACAGCCTCACCGATGGTGTCGGAGTCGGAGACGCCGAACTCGGTGTTGATCAGGCCCTCGGCGAACATGGCAGCCAGAGCTTCCAGACCCTTGCGGGTGCCTTCGCTCACGCCCTTGTAGGTGATGTAGCCGTTCTCATCGGCAACCCAGGCCTGACGCAGCAGGGAGCCGCCGAAAGCATTCAGCACGCCCTCAGCGGTGCCGTAAGCAGAGTTTTCAGCCATGGTCTTGTTCAGAGCCAGGCCCCAGGTATCGTTCTGGCCATTGCCATCGGGATCCTGGGTGGCGAAGGCGCGGGCGATTTCCACGACGTCTTCAAAGGATTCGGGAGCGGTCATGCCAACCTTGTCCAGCCAGTCCTTGCGGATCCACAGGAACTGAGAGGGGCAGTTGCGGAAGCAGCCAACGGGAATGCCGTACTGCACGCCGTCGATCTTGGCAGCCTCGAGCATCACGCCGCCGTCAGAAGCGAAGTTCTTCAGGGTGATCTCGTTGGCGTACTCATCGATGGTGGCGGTCAGGTCCCACAGCTTGCCAGCCTTGGCCAGCTGGGTGTATTCCTTAACAGGCAGGTAGAGGATGTCGGGCAGGCTGTTGGAAGCGATCGCCATGGTCAGCTTCTGAGCATACTCATCGCCATCAGCCAGAACGGCGTACTCGAGATCGATGTTCATCAGATCGCGATAGCCATTGATGTAGCAGTTGTCATACAGGCTGTCGCCTTCGATGTAGCGAACGACGCCCTGCTTGAACATGATGCTAGCCTTGGTCATTTCGGGCATACGGCCGTCTTCGATCGCCAGAGCGGCGCCCATGGAGAACAGCACGCACAGTGCCAGGAGAAGGGATACCAGCTTCTTCATAGTGGGGAACCTCCTTTAAATTTTATGGTCACGCCTTACAGGCGATTTCCATCAACCCTTAACACTACCCATGACAATACCGGTAACGAAGTACTTCTGCAGGAACGGGTAGAACATCAGGATGGGCACCGTGCACAGCACGATGGCGGCGGACTTGATGGCGCGGCCGTTGAGCTCAGCCAGGGTGGGGTCAGCCATGAGCTGCTCGGGGCGCAGGTCGGAAGTCTTGAAGTTGATGATCTGGAACTGCAGGAAGGTCATCAGCGGGTAGTTGTAAGTCTTGTTGTTGTAGATCATGCCGTCGAACCACTCGTTCCAGTGGCCCACGATGATGAACAGGGTGATCGTAGCCAGAGACGGCAGGGACAGGGGCAGGTAGATGCGCACCAGCGTGGTGAACCAGCCAGCGCCGTCCACGATGGCAGCCTCTTCAATGCCCTTGGGAATGCCGCGGAAGAAGTTGAGCATCAGCAGCACGTAGTACATGGTGACAGCGTTGGGCAGGATGAGCGCCCAGATGGTGTCGATCAGACCCAGCTGGTTGATGACCAGGAAGGTGGGGATCAGACCGCCGTTGAAGACCATGGCGAACAGGAAGAAGCCAACATAGAAGGTGCGGCTCTGGAAATCCTGCTTTTCCTTGGACAGCGGATAGGCCACCAGAATGGTCATGGCCAGGTTGATGATCAGACCGAAGAAGACGCGCTTGACGGTGATCCAGGCGGCAGCGAAGATGCCGCTGGACTCGATCATGTACTGGTAGGAGCGCAGGGTGAAGCCCTTGGGCCAGAAGGTAACGGCGCCGGCGTTGACCATGTTGCGCGAGGAGAAGGACAGCGCGATGATGTTGATCATCGGCAGCAGGCAGATCAGCGCTACGATGCCCAGGAAAATGACATTGAAGATGCAGAAGATTTTCTGTGCTTTGGTTTGTTTCATCGTCTTTTCCTCCTACATCAGAACACGCGGTATCCGGCGACCTTGTCAGCCAGCCAGTAGCCGCCCATGATCAGCACGAAGGAAACCAGAGACTGGAACAGACCCACAGCCGTAGCAGGACCGAACTGAGCGCTGAGAATACCCATGCGGTACACGAAGGTATCGATGATATCGCCAGTGGAGTAGACCAGCGGAGAATACAGGTTGAAGATCTGGTCAAAACCCGCGCGCAACACATTACCGATGGACAGGATGGTCATGAGCATCACGATGGGCATGATGGTGGGGATGGTGACGTGAATGGTCTGGCGCACGCGGCCCGCGCCGTCCAGATAAGCCGCCTCATACAAAGACGGATCAACACCGGTGATGGCGGCGAGGTAAACGATGGTGTTCCAGCCAAAGGTCTTCCACACGTCGGTGACGACCATGGTGTACGGGAACACCTTTTCATCACCGAGGAAGTACACAGGATCCATGCCCAGCTTGGTCAGCGCCATGTTGATGACGCCATCCATGCTCAGCACGTCCAGGAAGATACCGGCCAGCGCAACCCAGGAAATGAAGTGCGGCAGGTACACAATGGTCTGCAGCGTGCGCTTGTAGGTGGTTTGACGCACCTCGTTGAGCAGCAGAGCAAAGGAAACGGGAACGATGATGCCGGCGATGATCTTCAGGATGGCAATGAACATGGTGTTGTAGATCACGCGCGGGAAGGTGGACATGGAAAACACGTAGCGGAAGTTATCCAGGCCAACCCAGTACTGATCAAACAGGCCGTACACAGGAGAATAATCCTGGAAAGCGATGCACAGGCCGCCCATGGGAATGTACTTGAATACAAACGTGAGGATGAGGCCGGGCAGGAGCATCAGGTGGAACGGGAATTCTCTTTTCAGTCTTTTGCCGAAAGACATCTTTTTCTTCTTGGCAACTGCAGTCGACATGTATCTCCCTCCTATCATGTACAAATTGTACATTGCCGCATCCGGTGCGTAAATCTAAAGATCATGACATTTATCTCCCTTTTGTCACCTTCCGGGGTTCATTTTTGAATATTTTTGCATAAAAAACGAGCCTGCAGGCCATGCTCTGCAGGCTCGTTTTGTCACTTGTTCCCCCGCCGGCCTCTTTGAGCGACCTCGTTTTTGTACTCCTGAGGCGTCATGCCGGTGTTGTTTTTGAACACGCGGATGAAGTAAGTTGTATTGTCATAGCCGCAGCTGGCGGCAATCTCGTAGATGCGCAGGTTGGTGTTGCACAAAAGCTCCCTGGCCAGGTTCATGCGCGACATGGTCACGTATTCGTGAATGCTCACATTCTGCTCCTGCTTGAACACGCGCGACAGGTAACCGGACGAGTAGCCGGTGTGCTCGGTCAGGCGCGTCATGCTGATCTCCTCGCTGATGTGCTGGCGGATGTACTCCAGCACATGCGCCACAATGGACTTGGACGCGTCGTTCACCTGCTCGGCGCTCTCGTGCGCCAGGCGTTCCACGGTGCGTTCGATCCAGTTGATGCTCTCCAGCGGCGAGAAATATCCTCCCGGCTCCACCGAAGCAGAAAGGGCGTTTTCGTTGATATAGGTCAGCAGGCTTGCTGTCAGCGCGGCCATCATCTCCAGCGCCACAGGTTCGTGCTTGGGCAGATGCTCGCGGCAATACGCCAGCACCGGCTGGATCTGCCTTTGCAGGCCGTCAAACGCGCCCTCCTTCACGTCCCTCATGCACAGTTCTGCCTGACGGCGCAGGTGCAGGCGCTTTTGCAGCGTCTGCTGATCCACCGCCTGCGTCCTGGGCGGACGGCGGATGGCCACGCCCGTGGCGCCGTACTGGATTTCGCGTGAAAGCATGCTGCAGATGCTCGTGTATTTCTTGGCCAGCTGGTCGATGGTGGTTTCCTCCTCGGCCACCACCATGAACATGGTGATGCCCAGCTCATCCTCCAGCTGGGCGCGCGCCTTGCGGGCCAACTGGAAGAAGATATCAGCATAGGGCTGTTCTTCGCGCATGGCAAAGCACCACACCAGATCGCTGTCCAGCGCAAAGCCCTCCGCCCAGGCCAGCTTGTCGCCCAGCGCGTCCTCCATGGTGCGTTCCACGGCGGAGAGCGCCACCAGACTGCTGCGCGTGGGCAGCTTGGCGCCGCGTGGGTCAGCCGCGCGGCCCACCATCAGGTACAGCTTTTCGGCAAACAGGCTTTCTTCATCGTCTCCGCCCATGCCCAGCAGGCGCTGCATGAGCAGCTGACGGCGGTGCGCAGGCAGCAATTGCAGATAGCGCTCCTCCGCTTCATGAATGCGTGCGGAAATCCTGCGCTGGGACAAAAGCTGCTCGATGGCCTGGCGGATGGCGCCCAGGATCACCTCATCGCCCTCGGTTTTGAGCAGATAGTGCGCTGCATTCTGCTTGAAGGCCTCGTAGGTATACTGGAAATCATCATAGCCGGTCAGGAAGATGATGCACATCTGCGGATGAGCCTTGCGCAGCTCGGCGGCCAGCGCAAGGCCGTTCATGCCGGGCATCTGGATATCGCACACCAGCACGTCGCAGGGTTCCTCTTCCACCATGCGCAGCACCGTTGCGGCGTTGTAGGCTGTGCGGAGGTGGACAAGCCCGGTCGATTCAAATTCATCCCGCACCAGATCGCTCATGAAATCGGCGCTGATGGGCTCGTCATCCACAATGATGATCCGCACTTCGCGTTTATACTCAGACATCTCAGTATTCCTCCCCATGATCCTCGATGCGCATGCGCACCATCAGTCCGCCCAGTTCAGACCTTTCCACCTCCAGCCGGCTGTTCTGGCCAAAGTAAATCTGCAGCCGCCGGTGGATGTTGACAAGCGCTGTGGTTTCCATCTTTTCATCATGGCTGTCCAAACGTGTGCGGATGGATTCCAGCGTTTCATCGCTTACAGAGCCGCTGTTTTCCACAAGGATGTCAAAATCGTGCGAGTCGCGCACGGCGTAGCTTACGCGAAGCTGCATGCTTCCGCTGGTGTTTTCGCTCTCGTAGGCATATTTGAAAGCGTTTTCCAGCACCGGCTGGAGGATGAGGCGCGGCACATAGGAACGGGCGATGACGGCGTCCGGCTCCTGAATGTCCACCTCCAGCGCGCTGCGGAAGCGGAACTGCTGGATGGCGGCGTAGTTGCGCGCGTGCGCCACTTCCTCCTCCAGGCGCTTTTCATCGTCGGCATTACGGGTGATGTAATGGTAGAACTGCCCCAGATGCTCCGCCAGCTTCTGGCTGCTTTCCAGATCGCCCTTTTTGAGCATGCGGTAAAGCACGTAATAGCTGTTGTACATGAAGTGCGGGCTGATCTGCGCCTGCAGCTGCTTGAGATTGGCCCGGCTGACCAGCACCTGCTGTTTCAGGTCGTTTTCGATGTAGCCCTCCATCTTCTGCATCATGCGGTTGTAGCTGTCATAAACCGTGAAGAAGGGCGAATC
>JAQXJZ010000089.1 GCA_029009515.1 bacterium | reverse complement strand
AGGCAGATTTCACCCGCCGCAGCGGATTTCATTCATAGCAATCCTGTGCGGTATGCTTCGAGCAGTTCCTGCAGATCTGCTATGCTCTCTGAAAGTTCCTTGCCTTCGTCGGTGTCATACACAAACTGCCTGACGGGGTATGTTTCCACCGTGGTGGATTCGGAATGGATATCGTGGTTGCCCTCCAGCGCGTCCTCCAGACTGGTGAACGGCTCGTGGCTCATGATGCGCAGACCGTGGGAGTTGGAAATGAGGGTATATCCAGCGATGCCGGTGGTTTTCTGGATGGCGCGGCAGAATCCGCCGTCGATCACAAACAGCCGCCCGTCGGCCTTGACCGGGCTTTCGCCCTTGCTGACCTTCACCGGTGTGTGGCCGTTGATGATGTGTCCGCTGTGGGGCAGACCGAACTCATCCAGAATGCGCAGGCAGTGCTCGGCCTGCTGGCTGTAGCGGTAGTAGGGATTGCGCGGCTCGTGCAGCGCTTCGGGGGCGTCTTTCAGGTAGATATGCGCAAAGGTGGTGGTTTTGCGTCCGCACAGGGGCGAATACTGTCCGCACCACAGATACCACATAAAGTCCATCGCATCCTGATCATGGTTGTAGAACGCGCGCCTTGCCATGCGGTCGGCGCGGTCCATCAGGGCGCGGCCGCTCACGTTTTCGCCGCCGATATTCATCACGTGGAAGCTGCCGTCCTCATCCATGGGGATGCAGCCGTGGAACAGCAGGTTATCGTTAAAGCGGCGGTACATGCTGCCCTTGTCGTAGAAAAAGCTGATGTGCTTGCGCAGCCTGCGGCTCTCGGCAAAGGCCTGGCACAAAAGCGCCATCACCTCGGTTTCGCCGTCGGTAAGCAGGTAGGGATCGGTGGATTCCACGGTGGGGAAGGAATGGGCGCTCAGGTCGTATTCCTTCTCGCCGATGCGGATGCACTGGCGGCGGAAGTCGATCTTCTCCAGCATCAGGTGGTCATCCAGCTGGTATTCGGGATGGCGGTAAATCAGCTGGCCCTCCAGCTTGAACATGATGACGCTGATGGCCTGCGTGGCCGCCGCCACGGGGTCCATATCCGGATAGACCTTTTCGGCAAACACGGTCAGCGGACGAAGGCTGATGCCGTATCCGCTTTCCAGCACGTCCATGTTGCGGTAGGCGATGGAATTGCGCACCACCGCCGCGATGCACGCCGGGCTGCCGCACGCCGCGCCCATCCACAGGATATCGTGGTTGCCCCACTCGATATCCACCGAATGCCGCTCCATCAGCACATCCATGATGCTGTCCGGCCTTGGACCGCGGTCATACACATCGCCCACCACGTGCAGAAACTCCACCGCCAGGTCGCGGATGAGATCGCACAGCGCGCACACAAAGGCGTCGCCGCTGTCGATCTCCACGATGGTATCGATGATTTTATCGTGATAGAGCTGCTGGTTGTTGTCCTCATCCGCCTGCGCGTGCATGAGCTCGTCAATCAGAAAGGCAAACTCCTCCGGCATGGCGCGGCGCACTCGGGCGCGGGTGTGCTTGCTGGAGAGCAGCTTGGCCAGCTCGATGAGCTGCACGAGGGTACGCTTGTACCACTGAGGCGTGGCAAGCCCCTCCTTGCGCAGCCTTTTCAGCTTTTCCTCCGGGTAATAAATGAGGGTGCAAAGCTGGGATCTCTGCGCATGGGTGAGGCTGTCGCCGTACAGCAGGCGCAGCTTTTCGCGGATAACGCCAGAGCAGTTATTGAGAATCTGCTCCACGGATTCAAACTCGCCGTGCAGATCGCTGATGAAATGCTCGGTGCCCTTGGGCAGGTTGAGAATGGCGCGCTGGTTGATGATCTGCGTATACAGCGCCTCGCGGGTAGGATACTGCCGCGCAAGCAGACGCAGGTACTTCAGGCGCTCCGGGGAGATGGCGGGCATGTTGGGCATGGGATGCCTCCTGGTTTTGGGGTGTGTATATATGAAACGATACGGTGTTTGAGGGAGAATGTCAAGGGGGAAGGGCGACAAAGTCGCCAGTGAAGTTGGTGCCTGCGGCACGTGAAGGAGTGACGTTTCCGGCCTTTGGCCGGAAGTGAAGCTCGCTTCGCTAGTGAAGTTTTCCGCCTTTGGCGGAAAGATTTGAGTTAGGGGTGCGGGGGATGGGGGTGAGCTTCTTTGCTGGGTTGACGGTAAGAGGAACAATGGGGGAACGCGCCTGCGGGCGCTACACCTCATCAGTCCCTCCGGGACAGCTTCCCCTCAAGGGGAAGCTTGCGCAGTTGGCTGCACTCCTCACTTGTCCTTTCTGACACTGTTGCGAAAAGAATCCCACCCCAGCTTTCCCTCAGCAAAGCCTTCACCCTCATCTGTTGACAACCCCCAAACCCACCAGTTATAATGAATCCACCATCCATGGGAACGCTTACATTTGAAACGAGGGAACCTATCTATGAAGAACGTGCAGGCTTTTACGCTGGAGTTTCTGAAACGGTTTCAACCCTATAAAACCTACTGGAACTACGAGGACGGCTGCGTGCTCAAGGGCTGCATCGACCTGTACCGCGCCACTAGAGAAGCGGTCTACCGCGATTTCGTGCTCAACTACCTGAATACCTTCGTCGCCGAGGACGGCAGCATTCCCAACTACGAGATGCGCCAGTATAACATCGACTCCATCAACTGCGGCAAGGCGCTGTATTTCGGCCTGGACGAGACTGGCGATGAGCGCTACCGCAAGGCCATCGAGTTCCATATGCAGCGCCTGAGGGAGCATCCCCGCTGCGATTGCGGCAACTTCTGGCACAAGGAGCTCTATCCGCACCAGATCTGGCTGGATGGCCTGTACATGGCCCAGCCCTTCTACATGAACTACGAGGTGCGCTACGGCGGACTGGCTCATGTGAGCGATATCACCAAACAGTTCAAAAACGTGCGCAAGTACCTCTTCAACGCCGAAAAGGGCCTCAACTACCACGCCTGCGACCTGCACAAGGTGCAGCCGTGGGCGGACAAAACCACCGGCTGCTCCCAAAACTTCTGGCTGCGCTCCACCGGCTGGTACCTGATGGCGCTCATCGACTGCATCGACCTGTGCCCGGAAATGCTCTACGAGCACAAGCGTGCGCTCATCGATCTCTTCCGCGAAAGCATCCGCGGCGTACTGCGCTATCAGGATGAAAAGACCGGGCTGTTCTATCAGGTCATCGATCACGGCCACAACCCGGACAACTATCTCGAAACCTCCGGCTCGTCCATGATCGCCTACGCGCTGTTCAAGGCCGTGCGGCTGGATGTGCTCAACCCCGAAAAATACCTGCCCATGGCCCGCAAGACCTTTGACGGGCTGGTCAGCGAGAAACTGTATCAGGACGAAAGCGGCTGGCATCTGGGCGGCATCTGCGCCGTGGCCGGCCTTGGCCCGGGCGAAAAGCGCGACGGCAGCGTGGCGTACTATCTCAGCGAGCCCATCGTGGCCGATGACAGCAAGGGCGTTGGCCCGTTCATGATGGCGTGGGCGGAAAGCCTGCTTGCGCAGTAAGGAGGAAATGCCTGTGGAATGCTCCATCCTGTTTGTTTCGTGCCGCTCCGCCGTGATCAGATGCTTTGACGGCGGGCTGTATCACATCCAGAAACCCTACCGCATCCTGCTCAACGGCTGCGAATGCGGCACGGCTGAAAAAACCATCACCAGCCTCTACGGCCTGTGGCCGGATACCGACTACACCGCCCAGCTGATGGACGGCGAAACCGTGACCGCCTCCGTTTCCTTCCGCACGAAGGAAGAGAGCGTCACGCTCAACGTGCGCCGCTTTGGCGCGGTGGGCGACGGCGTGCACGACGATACCATGGCCATCCAGACGGCCATCACCTGCTGCCCGGAGAAGGGCCGCGTGCTGATTCCCAGGGGCACCTATTCCGTGCGTCCGCTGTTCCTCAAGAGCCACATCACCGTGGAATGGGCCGAGGGCGCGGAGATGAAGCTGTGCACCGACCGCTGGCAGTTTCCCATCCTGCCCGGCACGGTGGAAAGCACCGATGAAACCCGCGATTACAACTACGGCAGCTGGGAAGGCAACCCGCTGGACATGTTCGCCGCCGCGCTGACCGGCGTGGAGGTGGAGGACGTGGCGCTCATCGGCCCCGGCCTGATCGACGGCCAGGCGCAGAAGAGCGACTGGTGGATGGATCGTCACATCCGCCGCGGCGCGTGGAGGCCGAGGCTTCTGTTCCTGTGCCGCTGCCGGGATATCACCGTGCAGGGCCTGAGCTTCTGTAACAGCCCGGCGTGGAACCTGCACCCCTATTTCAGCCAGAACCTGTCCTTCCTCGACCTGTCCGTCTCCGCGCCTGCCGACAGCCCCAACACCGACGGCTTCGACCCCGAAAGCTGCACCAATGTGACCGTGGCCGGCGTGCATTTCTCGCTGGGCGATGACTGCATCGCCATCAAATCCGGCAAGATCTACATGGGCGCCAGGTTCCAGCAGCCGTGCGAGAACATCACCATCAGCCATTGCCTGATGGAAAACGGCCACGGCGGCGTAACCGCCGGCAGCGAGATGGCCGGCGGCGTGCGCAACGTGCGCGTGCAGCACTGCCTGATGCGCAACACCGACCGCGGCCTGCGCGTCAAAACCCGCCGCGGCCGCGGCAAGGACGGCGTGATTGACGACATCGTGTTCGACCATGTGCAGATGGATCACGTGGGCGCGCCGTTTGTGGTCAACTGCCTGTATTTCTGCGATCCCGACGGCCGCACGCCCTGGGTGCAGAGCCGCGAAAAGCAGCCCGTGGACGACGGCACGCCGCGCATCGGCCGGATTGTGTTCAAGCATGTGCAGGCGGAAAACTGCGGCGCCTGCGCCGGATACTTCCTGGGCCTGCCCGAGCAGCCCATCGAGTCCGTCACGCTGGAGGACAGCGCCTTTACCTTTGACCCGAATGCGAAACCCTTCGAACCGGCCATGGCCTGGGGCGTGGAGGCGTGCGTGGGGCGCGGCATCATCGCGCAGTATGTGGATACCATCAACCTGCGCCGCGTGACCATCGACGCGCCCGAAAAGCTGGAACCCACCGAAGTGCAGCACATCAACTGGGAGGAATGAGCATGAACATCGGACTTCGCATGCACGATTCTGCGCCCGGAACCCTGGCCGAGCGCGCACAGGCCATCCGTCAGCAGGGTTTTTCCTGCGTGCATCTGGCGCTGAGCAAAACCATCAGCCCGCAGATGATGAACCCCGAGGCCGCCACCCCCGGTCTGGCTGCTCATGTCAAAAAGTCGCTGGGCGATCTGGACGTGGCGGTGCTGGGCTGCTCCCTCAACCTCACCCATCCGGATGAATCCGCCTATCGCGAAACCCTGAAAAAATACAAGGCGCACCTGCAGCTGGCCCGCTGGATGAACGCCGGCGTGGTGGGCAGCGAAACCGGCAACCCCAATGCCGGCTACAAGTACGACCCCCTGCACAGCCACACCACCGAGGCGCTGGAGATGTTCATCCGCCGTGTTGCGCCCGTGGTGGAGTGCGCCGAGAACTTTGGCGTGACCTTTGCCATCGAGCCCGTGTACGACCACATCGTGTACGACGGCAAGGCGGCGCGCAAGGTGCTGGACGCCATTCAGTCCGACAACCTGAAAATCATCCTCGACCCCGTCAACCTCCTGCACCCGGACAACTTTGACCGCCGCGACGAGGTGATCGGCGAGGCCATTGACCTCATCGGCGAGGAAACCATGATTGTGCACATGAAGGACTACGTGCCCGGCGGCGAAAAATACAAGCCCTGCGCCTGCGGTCTGGGCGTGATGGATTACACCGCCATCCTGCGCTTCGTCAAGGAGCGCAAGCCCTTCATCCAAATGACCATGGAAGACACCAAACCCGACAATGCCGAAGCCGCAAGGCTTCACCTCGAAGCGCTGGCTGCGGCGCTGTAAGCGTGAGAAAAACGGCTCTCCTGAATGGGAGGGCCGTTTTTGTGTGCGGCGGGGGCCTCCGGCGGCCAAGGGCTCTGCCCTTGGATCCTGCTTAAGGGGCTACGCCCCTTAAGAATCCCGTAGGTTGAGGCCGTTTGACGGCCTCAAAGGGGGCGGTTTTCTTCCTGGCTCCCCTTGTGAAAGGGGAGCTGGCAGCCGCAGGCTGACTGAGGGGTGGTTCCGGTGCAAGTGTACTCAGGGGATTGGGTGGAGCATAGGCTTGGGAAAAAGGAGATGGTGGGATGGTGGTTCGCAGTATGGTGCTGCTGAAGCCGTTGCGCAGCGGGGTTTCCGGGTTTGCTCGGCTTTGGATGGAGAACGGGCGCAGGCGGCTTCAGCTTTCCGTTCGCGGTGCGGTGGACGAGCGTGTCAGCCTGTATGCGTACAGGCGCGGCGAGGCGGATGAGAAGCTCGGGGATGGCAGCGGAGTGATCGAAGCAGAGGGATTCCGGGCGGCGGACGGGCTGATGGTGGTGGGCGGCGGGCGGCCGCTGATGGTGGGGCTTTGCGGCGAATCCAGCGAATCGGCGCTGATGGAGGTGCGCAGCGCGGCGGAAACGCTCTGCCGTCGGCTTGCGCCTGCGGCTGTAACGGCTGTGCCGAAGGTGGAGGAGCCGGTTATTCCGCGCGAGGTGTTCTTGCCTGCCATTGATCCTCTGCCCTATGTTTCGGCTGATGACAACGTGCCGGAGCCGCTTCTGCCTCCGCCGCGCCCGTCCGGCCCGCCAGCGGATCGTCTGCGCCCCTTGCGCTGGCCGCGCGGCTTTGACGTGCTCCGCCCCTATTTTGAAAAAAACCTCCCTCGCGCGCTCTTCCCCATGCCCGGCTGGCGCTTTGTTCCGGCGGCGCAGGGGCTGTGGATTGGCATGCAGAGGGAGGATGGATGGGTCAAACGCGTGGCCTACGCCTGCGAAGGCCGCACGCCTCCTGCCGCTTTGGGCGCATGGCGCGCGCTCAAGGGGCAGGACGGGCAGTGGTATCAGGTGCTCATGCAGGAGACAGGCGCGGGCTGAAGGTTACTCGCTCAGCAGCTTCTGCTTGAGCAGGTCGTATTCCTCCTGGGTGATGAGGCCCTTTTCCAGCAGGTCGGCATACTTGAGCAGCTCATCGGCGATGGAAAGCGGCCGCTGTTCGGATGCTTCTTCGGCGGGTGCTTCCATGCTGAGCGAGATTGGCACATCATGGCTCTGGTTGTTGCGCCAGTAGGTGAGGGTGACGGTTTCGCCGTCCAGCATTTTCAGCTTGGCCAGTTCGGCGCAGTAGGGATGGGTGCCGGATACGCCATCGATGGCCGTCACCACGTCGCCCACGGCCAGACCGGCCATGTGAGCAATGCTGTCCGGATTGACAATCAGCACATAATCGCCTGAAGGCAGCAGATACTGCGTCTGCGCAAACGACGGCATCACAACACTAGTATAACCAAGCATCACCTCATGCGCACGCGCATAGTCCTCATCGCTCATCACGGTGTAGTCCTGCGGGTCTTCCGAAGGATAGATCACGCTTCCATCGGATGTGCAGTAGGTGATCTGCTCGGTGGACAGGCGCACGGTTTTGCCAGCTTCCGTGCGGTAGGCGCTCACGCCAACGGCCAGCGTATGCGCGTTGCTCAGCACATGCACCGTCATGCTGCCGGTTTTGCCAGCGCCGATCTTTTTGCTGATTTCATCGGTAAAGGCGCTCTGCTCCTCGGAAAAATCCGCAGGCAGTTTGCTGTAATCCGGCTTGAATTTGCCCTCGGAATCCAGCGTGATATAGCGCAGCTCCAGATATTCGATGGCCTCATCCAGATTGTTTTTGACCGTCACTTTCTGCCGCACATTGGCGGAGCGGTACCCCACCGCCGTCACTTCCACATCCGGCGGCAGCGGCACGGCCTTGGCCTCAGGCGCGTACAGCGCTTGCAGCACATCGGCCGTGGCTTCGCCGGTGGGCTGCAGGCCGTTGGCGGACTGGAAGGCCCTGAGCGCCTGTCGGGACTGGTTGCCGTAATCGCCGTCGATGTTCTTTTCGTAATAGCCCAGTTCCTTCAGGCGGGTCTGCATCTGCTTAACCGCCTCGCCCTTGCTGCCGGAGGGCAGATCCTCATACGCCAGGGCGCAGCCTGCCAACAGCACAAACACAAGCATCAGACAAACCAGCCGTTTGATCTTCACATTCATCGCTTCCTTATACCGCGTATTCCGTTGTTTTTATATACAACGATTGTATCAGGTGGGCGCAAAGCTTGTCAACACATCAGGTGTAAGGCAAGTTTCCTTTATTTCTGTGTTTGCAAACCAAACCATATAGTGGTATACTGTTTGAGGGATTTACCCAAATGAGATCCAAAAAAACGGAATAGACCTGAGAAAGAGGTGCTTACCCCATGGGCTATCGTGAGAATTATCAGGCGTGGCTGGAAGCCTTCGCCAACGACGAAGTGACCATGAACGATCTGCGCGCCATCGCCGCGGACGAAAAGGAAATCGAAGACCGCTTTTACCGCAACCTGAGCTTCGGTACCGCCGGCATGCGCGGCGTGCTGGGCGCTGGCATGAACCGCATGAACATCTACACCGTGCGCCGTGCCACCCAGGGTCTGGCGGATTACCTCATCGAGGACAACGCTGAGAACAAGGAACGCGGCGTGGTCATCGGCTACGACAGCCGCCGCATGAGCACCGAGTTTGCGCTGGAGACCGCTCTGGTTCTGTGCGCCAACGGCATCAAGACCTACCTGTTCGACGCCCTGCGTCCCGTGGCTCTGCTCAGCTTTGGCGTGCGTCACCTGAACGCCAAGGCCGGCGTGGTCATCACCGCCAGCCACAACCCGCCCCAGTACAACGGCTACAAGGTTTACGGCGAAGACGGCGCCCAGCTGGGCCCGGAAGCTGCTTCCGCTGTGACGGAGAAGATCAACGCCCTGACCTTCACCGAAGCCAAGATGGTGACCGAAGAAGAAGCCAAGGCCAGCGGCCTGCTGCACATCATCGGCGACAAGGAAGTGGACGACGATTACATCGCCCTGGTCAAGACCCTGTCCATCAACCCCGAAGTGGTTGCTGAGGCCGGCAAGAACCTCAAGATCGTCTACACCCCCATCCACGGCAGCGGCAATGTGCCCGTCCGCCGCATCCTCAAGGAGATCGGCATCACCAACGTGAGCGTGGTGAAGGAGCAGGAGAATCCCGATCCCAACTTCTCCACCGTCAAGGTGCCCAACCCCGAGGATCCCGCCGCCTTCACCCTGGCCATCAAGCTGGCCAACGAAGTGGGCGCGGACGCCATCTTCGGCACCGACCCCGACTGCGACCGTCTGGGCGTGGCCGTGCGCGAAAAGGACGGCTCCTTCAAGCTGCTCACCGGCAACCAGATCGGCTGCCTGATGCTGTACTACATCCTGTCCTCCAAGCAGGCGCAGGGCAACCTGCCTGCCAACGGCGCTGCTGTGAAGTCCATCGTGTCCACCGAGCTGGCCCACGCCATCTGCGATGCGTTCGGCGTTGCCATCTATGACACCCTGACCGGCTTCAAGTTCATCGGCGAAAAGATCCAGCAGTTCCAGGATACCGGCAGCCACACCTTCCTCTTCGGCTTCGAAGAGAGCTACGGCTTCCTCTCCAGCACCTTCGTGCGCGACAAGGACGGCGTGAACGCCTCCCTGCTCATCGCCGAGGCCGCCGCTTACTATTCCACCCAGGGCAAGACCCTGACCGACGTGATGGCCGAGATCTTCGAAAAGTTCGGCTACTACCTCGAGCATGTGGAATCCACCACCCTGCCCGGCATTGACGGCCTGAAGGTGATGGCTGAGATCATGGCCCGCATCCGCAACAACCCGCCCACCGAAATTGGCGGCGTGAAGGTGAAGCGCGTGCTGGACATCCAGCGCGGCACCGAGACCGAGGTTGCCACCGGCGAAGTCAAGAAGCTGGACTACCCGGAAAGCGACGTGCTCTACTTTGCCATGGAAGGCGGCCACTTCGTGTGCGTGCGTCCCTCCGGCACCGAGCCCAAGATCAAGCTCTACGTCAACGTCAACGACAAGGAAGAAGCCAAGGCCAAGGAGCTGCTCGCCACCCTGACCGCTTCTGCCCAGGAGCTTTTGAAGTAAGACGGGAGGAGACGCCAAGGGCTCTGCCCTTGGATCCCGGCAGGGGGCTGAGCCCCCTGCACCCCGCACACCGCGCACCTTTCAGGTGCGCGGTGTTTGTGTTTGATTGGGGTTGCATCTAAGACCGCCGGGGCACCTGCATGTGCCCCGGCTCGCTTGAGTGCAAGAGAAACTCGTCAAGTCAGCAAACACAACAAAAAACAAGCCTGCCGCACCCACGCAGCAGGCTTGTTCCTCATTTATTCAAACACGGCTCGCACCGCAAAATCGCTTTCAAACGCAATCTCCGTCGTGCGTTCCTCCGGCTCGAGAATACTGCATCCTTCGCCTTCCCAGCGCACGAAGCGGCTGTCATCCGTCTCCACAGCAGTAACCGTAACCGGGTAATCCGGGAAATACATACCCGTGAATCCGTCCTGCACTTCCAGCAGCGATTCATTCATCCGCACGCTGCCATCGCCTTCAACAGACAGGCTGCACTCCACCGGATCCTGCAGATCCAGCGCGGACTGCATCACCCACGGGAACACATGCCACCGGCCGCCAAAGTAGATCTCCAGCCGGTCCATTTCATTCTGGCAGAATTCCTCCACGCCGCGGTCCAGCACCACCTGCGGGCCGAAGCGGCGGAAGGTATCCGGCAGAAGCGGCTGATACGCCTCGCGCAGGGCGCTCATCTCCGCACCGAAGCGTTCCGGCGCAAAATGGATGTTGCGCACGTCGCACAGGGCATTCACCAGCTGGCAGCGGAAGGTTTCGCTTTCGCACAGGGAGCGCAGCAGCATGGCAAAATAGGTGCCGTTGCCGCCGTCCTCACTCAACACTGGCGTGAGGCAGTCGTTCTCAAAGTCCCAGCCGTCGCCGGTCAGGTCGGCCGCGCCGTCCATGTCAAACAGCACAAAGCGCCATTTGCCGTCGCCGTAGGGGTTGGAGCTGTCCAGCGTGCGGGCGCGCCACATCTGCCAGTTGTTGTTGTTCTGGGGGATGCCGTCCACGTTGTCCACGTAGAGCTGCACGGCGAAGTAATCCGCCGCGTTGCCCATATCCAGCATCCCGGCGGCCTCTGCATAGGTTTCAGGATCGCTCATGTCGTTGGTGATGACAAAGGTGAGCATGTCCTCAAACAGCGTCAGGTCGCTTTCCTGACCTTCCTCCACCTCGAAGCGCTTGATGAGGATGGCATTGTCGCGGTCGATGTCAAAGTGCCGCTCGAGGTAGTGATCGCTGTACTCCTCGGTGAGGCTGTACACGCCCCAGTATTCGCCGTTGATGAACACCATGCAGGGATGGCTCTGCTGAGTGGGCAGGCGCAGGCCGCGCGAAAGGTTCTGCACCAGCGGATCGCGGATTTTGGCATAGGAGCAGTCATTGCCGCCGCTGCGCAGCAAAAACTGCTTGTACTCGGCATTTTCTGCAAACAGGGGGTAATCCACCCGTTTTTCGCCGTACTCGCTGCGGGCGATCAGGCGCAGGCTTTTCTGATTGTAGATGCGGGTGGCGTTGCCCTTGATGCGCACGCCCATCTCCTGTGCAAATCCCTCGCTGCCGTCAGCAGGCAGATAGTCCACATGCACGGGGCGCTCCCACTCGATGCCGCGGTTGTGGAAATTGCCGCCCAGCTCCCACCAGCCGTAGTCCTCGCCGTCCAGTTCTTCGTACCAGTCATCGTACGCCATGCCGAGGGTATAGATGCCCTTTTCGTAGTCGAACAGGTCATCCTCCTCCATGATGAGCGAAACCACCGGCACGTCGCCGTATTCGCTCTGGCGATCCACACCCACGAAGTAGGCGGCGCTGTGCACATCGCCCAGGCGTTCGCCATCGCGAAAGACGGCGGCGCGGATGACGCGGCCCCGGAGCATGTTTTCCTCCGGCATGAAGTCCTCGTGGGAGATGCCTGTGTAATCGCTCAGGGTGTGATAGTCATCCTCCGTGCTTTCCAGCGTGATGGGGCCATCGTAGCAATCGCTGCGGTCGGTGGGGATGCTGCCATCTGTGGTGTAATAGATCTCCGCCTCGGGCACGCGGCAGGTCATTTCCAGCGTGACGGGCTCGTCGTAGAAGCCGCTTTCCGCGCTGAAATGCACATCCGTATCGGAGGGAAGATACACGCCAACCACGCACGCCAGCGCCAGAAACAGCACCGCGAACACGAAAGCTCCGCGAACGTTGAGTGTGCGCATGGTTTCCTCCTCCTTGTCAGATGATTATTCAAACACGGCGCAGATGGAAAAATCGCCGGTAAAGCTGACCTCCGTCACGGGCGCATCGGGATCAGTCAGGGTGCAGCCCTCGTATTCCCAGCGCACAAAGCGGCCTTCGCCACTTTCCTGCGCGGTGAGGGTGATGGGGTAATCCGGGAAATAGTGGCCGGTAAAGTCATACGACCAGTCCGGCACGGCGTGGTTGATCATCACGCTGCCGTCGCCATCGATAGAGATGGTGCATTCGGCAGGGGGCTGCAGGTCAAGCGCCTCCTGCATCAGCTGGGGGAACACCTCGTAGCGCTCCTCAAAGAAACGCGCCAGGTGATCCATCTCGCCGTCGCAGTAGTCTTCCACGTTGGAATCAGCAATCTCCTGCGGGCCGAAGCGCAGCAGGCTGTCGGGCATCAGCGGCTCGTACACCGAGCGCAGCAGGTCGATTTCGTCCTGCGTGCGGTACAGCTCGAAGTGGATGTTGCGCACATCGCACAGCGCGTTGATGAGTTCGCGCCGGAACTGCTCATTTTCCATCAGGGATCTAAGTACTGGCAGCAGCATGGACGCATCCTCGGCCGGAGGTTCCAGCAGCATGTAGCGCAGACGATCGCCGCTGAGGGCAGAATCGCCGTGATGAATGTCGGCGGACGCATCCATGTCGTAGAGCATCATGCGCCAGCGGCCATCGCCGCAGGTTTTGGAGCTGTCCAGCGTGCGGGCGCGCCACATCTGCCAGTTGTTGTCGTAGGCAATCACGCCGTCGATGTTGTCGGCATAGAGCTGCACGGCAAAGAAATCGGCAAAGCTGCCCATGTCCAGCAGATTGCAGGCCTGCTGATAGTTCTGCGGCACGGTCATGTCGTGATAGATGATGAAATCCAGCGCGTCCTGATACAGGGCGTAGTCCGACACAAGGCCTTCCTGCAGCTCGCCCGCCTTGATGACGATGACGTTTTCCTTTTCAATATCGTAGTTGGACTCGATATAGTGAACACCGTAGCGCTCAGTAATGCTGTACAGCCCCCAGTATTCGCCGTTGATGAACACGATGCAGGGCGCGGAGCGCTGGGTGTCCAGGCGCATATTGCGCGCCAGGTTCTGAATGAGCGGCTCGCGGATTTTGGCATAGCTGGCGTCATTGCCACCGCTGCGCAGCACGAAGGACTTGTAGGAGTCCTCCACCAGCCCGTCCTTGTCGCCGCGCAGATTGTCTTCAAACAGCGGATAGCGCACGCGGTCCGCGCCGTATTCATCGCGCGCCGTCAGCCGCAGGCTCTTCTGCATCTGCTTGCGCGAGCCCGCGCCGTTGATGCGCATGCCCATCTCCTGCGCAAAGCCTTCGCTGCCGTCGGAAGTCAGGTATTCCACATGCACAGGGCGTTCCCATTCAGGGCCGTGGTTGAAGAAATTGGCGTTGATATCCCACCATTCAAAATCGTCGCCGCCTTCCCAATTGGCATACCATTCGTCATAGGCAGCGCCAAGGATGTAGATGCCCTTTTCGTAGTCGAACAGGTCATCCTCCTCCATGATCAGCGAAACGATGGGCACATCGCCATAGTACGACGCGCGGTCAATGCCCACAAAATAGGTGCCGCTGCGCACCTCGCCCACGCGCTTTCCGCCCCGGAAAACGGCGGCGCGGACGACATTGGCCCGCATCATGCTGTCCTCGGGCACATATTCCTCGTCATAGGAAACGCCGGTGTAGTCGCTGAGCGTGTGGAATTCGTCCTCCACATTTTCCAGCGTGATGGGGCCGTCATAATAGTAGCTGCGCTCCGTAGGCACGCTGCCGTCGAGCGTGTAGTAGATCTCCGCGCCGGGCACTTCGCAGGTCATTTCCAGCGTGACGGGCTCATCATAAAAGCCGCTTTCCGCGCTGAAGTGCACGCTGGTATCGGAAGGAAAATAAACGCTGCCGCCATACGCCAGCGCCAGAAAAGCCAACGCAAAGATCAGCGCTCCGCGGATGTTGAGCGTGCGCATGGCAGACCCCTCCTTACCATAGAAATGATACTTCTGCATGTATACCACAAAAAAGCAGAGCAGTCAATGAAGGAAGGGCTTGCACAGGCGGCACGGACGCGATAAGATAGAGGAAAAATCCGGGAGGAAAAACCAGCCATGAAGCTGTTGATCATCGGCGGCAGCGGCCAGCTGAGCGGACGGCTTGCGCAGATGGCCCTTGCGCAGGGGCATGAAGTGTGGGCCGTGACGCGCGGAAACCGTCCCCTGCCGCAGGGCGTGCACGCATTGCAGGCCGACCGGCGCAGGGCGGATGACCTGCGCGCAGCCCTCGAAAGCGCCCATACCCAGTGGGACGCCGCGCTGGACTGCATCTGCATGAGTGCGGAGGATGCGCGTATCGACCTGAACGTGCTGCCCGCCTTCACCCGCCGCGCCGTGGTGGTATCCACCGACTCGGTGTATCATCCGCTGCACAAGCGCGTGCCGCAGGACGAACAGAGCGATTTTTACATGGCCGACGGCGGATACGGCCATCACAAGCGGCAGATGGAGGAAGCCTTTCTCGCCTCCGACCGGCTGGCCTTCACCATCTTCCGCCCCGGCCACATCTTCGGCCCGGGCTTCCTGCCGGGATGCTACCCGGAACAGTCGCGTCAGAAGCACCTGCTCAGCCACATGCACGCAGGCAAGCCGCTGCGGCTGGTGGATGGCGGCAGCTTCCTCATCCACCCCATCTTTGTGGATGATCTGGCGCAAGCCATGCTGGACTGCATCACAAACCCGCTGACCACCGGGCAGATCTACTGCATCGGCGGCCCGGATGTGATCACCAACGCGGAGTACTACCACACCCTTGGCCGCATCCTTCAAACGCAGGCGGTGATTGAATCCATCCCGCTGGAAGGCTACCTGGATGCGCACCCCGAATGCAGCGGCCATTTGTGCCACCGCAGCTATACCCTTGACAAAATGACCCGCCACCATCTCAGGCTGCCCCGAACCACGCT
>JAQXJZ010000088.1 GCA_029009515.1 bacterium | reverse complement strand
ACCCCTGGACCCCGGTGTGCATAATGGAAAATAGATTGGTGCTTGACTTATCAAGCAGCTGTCGCGTGCCAACCCGCCTCACCTCTGCCTAAAGGCAGAGCGAGGCTGCCATCATAAATAAGAAACAAAAAACGTGCGCAGCCATAGCCACGCACGAAATTCGATTCTTTCATTACGCCCTCGAAATCAGCGCACGTCCCACGCCCCTGAGCGCCACATCCGGGCAGGCCGCAGGCAGATACACCGTGTCGCCCGCCTTCAGCTGCATGGCGTCGCCTTCCCAGGTGAGCAGCAGGCTGGACAGCGCCGTCAGCATCACAAAGCCGTCCTTCTCCACCGGCACCTCACATTCGCCGTTGACGCATATGCAGTCCAGACGGAACGCAGGCACATCCAGCAGATTCACAATCTCGTTGTTGCCGCCTTCCGGCATCTGAGCGCGCTGACCCTTGAGCTCGGGATCGATCACATCCAGCGACTGGCGGATGTGCAGCGGGCGCTTTTCGCCGGCGGCATTGGTGCGGTTGAAGTCCCACAGGCGGTAGGTGACGTCGGAGGACTGCTGAATTTCGTACAGCAGAATGCCCGCGCCAATCGCGTGCACCATGCCCGCCGGCATGAAGTACACATCGCCCGGTTTCACGGGTACGCGCGCAATCAGCGGCTCGATGTCCTCGCCGCTCTCCAGCCCCTTGCGCAGCTCGTCCAGCGTCACGCCTTCCTTGATGCCGTACAGAATGCTCGCGCCCTCCTCGGCCTTGAGGATCACCCACGCCTCGGTCTTGCCCAGCTTGCCTTCGTGCTCGCGGGCATAGGCGTCGTCCGGGTGCACCTGCACGCTCAGCGACTGCTTGGCCGCCAACAGCTTCAGCAGCAGCGGGAATTCGCCATTCGCAAACCGACCGGCCATGCGCGCGCCGTCGCGGCGGATGAGGTCGGTCAGCTTTTCGCCCTGGGTGGAGCGGCTTTCCAGCTTTGGAATCGTGCTGATCTCCAGCGCCTCGCCGGTGCGCTCATCAGGAATCAGACGGCCGTAGACCGTCTGCAGCTGATCACCGCCCCAGGGGGTCATCTCGCCGTGGCGATAGGCGGGATGCATGCGCAGAGGCAGAATGGGACATTCATCGCTCAGCGGAGCCTCGAAGCAGATGTAGTCCATGTCGAAGTTTTCCAGATGGATGCGGCCCACCTCATGCGTCATGGCGCTGGCAAAGCGGCGCAGCATCTTTTCGTCCTCGCAAGAGATATCCACGCGCAGGCTGTCATAGCCCAGCTTGAGCGCTTCGTCCTTCACAAAGGTCAGCACGCGGCCGGCCAGCTCCGTGCCAAAGGCGCCGGGCAGCATGGCAAAGCGGTGCAGGGTGGCGGGCTGCACGCCGTAGTGCCACTCCATGCTGTTGTATTCCTCAGACAGATCGCCGCTGAGCACAAACGCACCCACCAGACGGTCATCCTCATCCACACGGTAGAGCTGACGAGCGGTCATATCGGCCTCCAGCTGGTCGCGGGTGGGATATACCTCCCACTCCCACTGCTTGAGGCCATGCGCCTGCATGGCTTCGATCACCTGCTGGTACAGCTCGCACACTTCGGAAAAATGGTTGCTCTTGACCTTGGAAAACACGATGCTCATGCCATATCCTCCGTATACATCCGGTAGAGGTGAGAGTAGATGCCGCCCTTCTGCATCAGCTCGTGATGCGTACCGTGCTCCTCAATGCCGTTTTCGGTCAGCACCCAGATGGTGGTGGCATTGCGGATGGTGGTGAGGCGGTGGGCAATGGTGAAGGTGGTGCGGCCCACGCTCAGCTTCTCCAGCGACTCCTGCACCAGGCGTTCGCTTTCGTTGTCCAGCGCGCTGGTGGCCTCATCGAGGATCAGGATCGGCGGATTCTTGAGGAACACGCGGGCGATGGAAATGCGCTGCTTCTGGCCGCCGGACAGCTTCACGCCGCGCTCGCCCACGAAGGTCTGGTAGCCATCGGGCAGGCTCATGATGAAGTCGTGCGCGCCGGCCTGTTTGGCAGCGGTGATCACCTTGTCCTCTGTCGCGCCGGGCATGCCGTAGGCGATGTTATCGTAGATGGTGCCGGAGAACATGTACACGTCCTGCTGCACCATGCCGATGGCCTCGCGCAGGCTGTGCTGGGTGAGGGTGGTGATGTCCTGCCCGTCGATGAGCACGCGGCCCGCGGACACGTTGTAGAAGCGCGGAATGAGGTTGCACAGCGTGGTCTTGCCGCCGCCGGACGGACCCACCAGCGCCACGCGCTCACCGGCTTTCACTTCAAAGTTGATGTCGGCCAGCACGTTCTTTTCGTTATCGCTGTAGTGGAAGCTGACATGGTCGAAGGTCACGTCGCCGCGCACATTGCTGAGCACCTTCGCATCCGGCGCATCCTCGATATCCGGCTGTTCATCCATGATCTCGCAGAAACGCTCGATGCCGGTCATGCCGCGCTGGAACTGCTCCATGAACTCCACAATGCGGCGGATGGAGGTAAGCAGGGTCTGCACATAGAGCAGATAGGCGATGTAATCCGCCGCCTTGATCTGCCCACCGATGATGAACAGCGCGCCCGCCACCACCACCACGATGTACATCAGGCCATCGAACACGCGCGTGGAGGTGCTGAAGCCGCCCATGTTGACATACTTGCGCTTGTTGATGCGCACAAATTTGTCGTTGCCATCGCGGAACTTCTGCATTTCCACATCCTCGTTGGCAAAGCTCTTCACCACGCGGATGCCCAGCAAACTGTCCTCCACCTGCGCGTTGATCTCGCCCACCTGGTGACGGCTTTCGCGGAACACCTCGCGCATGCGCTTGTTAAAGAAGCGCGTGCAGACGAGCATGAGCGGCAGCATGGCGAAGATGATGAGCGTAAGCAGCGGGCTGGTGCCCATGAGGATGACGAAGGGGATGATGATCTTGATGCCCGCAATGAAGAACTCCTCCGGGCAGTGGTGCGCAAACTCCGTCACGTCAAACAGGTCAGAGGTGATGCGCGCCATGATCTGGCCCACCTTGGCATTGGAGTAGTAGGCAAAGCCCAGCTTCTGCAGGTGCGCGAACAGATCGTTGCGCATATCGCGCTCGATATAGGTTCCCATGATGTGTCCGCGCGAAGACATGTAGAAGTTGGCAAAGGCGTCGATGATGCGCAGAAGCACGTAAATTGCGCCGATTTTGAGCACATAGCCCGCGGTGAGCGCAGCCAGGTTATCCGCCGCAAGGCCGGTGATATTGCGCACGATGAGCGGCAGCACCAGATCGCACACGGTGGTAAGGGCAGCGCAGAACAGGTCAAAAACCAGCATGCCCCTGTATTTGCGGAAGTATGGCAGGAACCGTTTGAGCAGGTGTGTAACCTTCATGGTTCTCTCTTGTTTGGCCATGAGAAATGATGCTCCTTTTCTCAGCCGCCCTCTTCGGGAGCGACCAGCATGGTATATCGCAGAAGGGTTGTCAGTTCGTCGGCATAGCCCGACGGGGCGATGACGGCATACACCGCCGTATCCGTCTGGCTGAAGATGCAGCAGTCGGTTCCGTTATCCATCCGCGCGGCATTCAGTCCGCCCAGCGTGTACAGCGTGGAGCCGTCCAGCCTGCTGCCTTCCTGCCTGAGCAGGGTGACCGCGCTGGTGGGGCGGATGCTTTCCACCGTCAGCTGGCGGCCGTCCTCCAGCGTATAGGTCAGCGTCACGCGGCGGGCGTATCCGCCTTCAAAGGCCGTATCGTAGATGCGGCTTTTGTACATGGGCAGCGCCTGCCCCAGCGACAGAACCGGCTGGCCGAAGGTTTCAGCCAGATCGCTCACATCGCTCTCGCCGGGAATTTCCAGCGCGCTCATGGGCATGGTGATGGTTTCCTCCGCCGGCTTTTGCATGTACTTGGCGTCCTCGTCCGGCTCGCCCAGCAGCAGGAAGATGTAGGCGAACACCAGCGCCAGCACCAGCAGGATGGCAAAGCCGATGCGTTTGAAAAGAATCGCCAGCTTTGAAGGCTTCTTTTCCACCATCTCTTCGTCGGTCACCTTCTGCTGCTGAGGCAGCGGCGCCTCGGGCGCGGACTGCGCCTTGCGCTGCGGACGGGGCGGCTCGTGCGGCATGGTGCGGGGTCGGTTGGGTCTGTTGGCCATGGTCGCCCTCCTTTACAGCTTTACGGGGACGGGACAGCCCATCTCCTCCAGCTCCTCATCCACCCAGCGGGCATTGCCGCCGGTTTCAGACAAAAACGCGCGGTAGAGTGCATCGTACATCATGCTGCGGTGCTCTTCGTCAATCTCCTCATCGCTGCGGATGCGGCTCATCATCTGCGCCAGCGGCTCCGCCAGCACCTTTTCCATGCGGCTGTCCAGACGGATGCCCATGAACGAGCGGCTGTAATAGCTGCTGCCCTTGAGGAACACCGTCACAAACTCGGCCGCCAGCCGCTCCAGATAGCGGCGCAGGTACTGCTCCGGCTCGCCGGACAGCTCCATGCAGCGCTTCAGCTGCGGATGGCTGAGCAGCTCCGAGCGCATCTCCTGCCGCTTCTCCTCGGAAAAATCGCCCGGCGTGAGGTACAGATGCCACAGGTGGCACTTGATGATGGAAAAATCCAGCTTTTTGGGGCTGCGCTCATGCAGACGGCCCAGAAACAGCAGCTCCTCCTCAATGGGCAGGCAATCCGGAAACTTCTTCTGCCCTTCCAGCAGCAGCGCATGCTTCTTTGCAGGATCCTGCTGCTTTTCAACCTTCTTCAAAAAATCCCGTACTTCGGGCAAAACAGCATCCGCTTTGGCGTGCAGCGGCGCGCCGCAGTAGGCGCAAAAGGCCGCATCAGCAGACGGCATGGTTTTGTGACAGCGGGGACAGACCGGAAGCTCTTCCTTCCTTACCATCATCCACACCTCCTCATGATACATGATACTTGAATCCATACGGCAAAGTCAAGGCGAAGGCTGTAAAACCGTCTGTTTGCACGGTGTTTCCGCCCGTGCCTTGCCAACTTTGCCAAAAGCATGTATAATACAGGATGGTCTACTCTGTACTGCAACCATTTCCTGCTAAAGCGAGGTGGCATACGGCCTTCGGGCCGCATCTATGAGCAAGGATAAAATGCTGATCACAGGCGGTCGTCCGCTGATGGGCGAAATCACGGTGAGCGGCGGCAAGAACACTGCCGTTGCGGTGATTCCTGCAACGCTTTTGTGCGACGAACCCTGTACCATTGAAAACCTGCCTGATATTGACGACGTCCATGTGCTGATTGAAATTCTCAACCTGCTGGGCGCCAAAACCGAATATGTTCCCGGCAAGCACCTGATTGTGGATCCGCGCCCCGCGACCGGATACCATGTGCCTTTCAGCCTGAGCAACCGCCTGCGCGCCAGCTACTACCTGTGGGGCGCGCTGCTGGGCCGTTGCTCCTGCGCCGAGGTGGGCTATCCCGGCGGCTGCACCATTGGCAGCCGTCCGTTCGACCAGCACCTCAAGGGCTTTGCCGCGCTTGGCGCGCAGATTGAGGAGCGCGGCGGCATGGTGTATGCCAAGGCCGACGGCCGTCTGATAGGCAGCGATATCTTCTTTGACCTGGTCACCGTGGGCGGCACCATCAACGTGATGCTGGCTGCGGCCAAGGCCGAGGGCACCACCGTCATCTACAACGCGGCCAAGGAGCCCCACATCGTCGACCTGGCCAACTTCCTCAACTCCATGGGCGCGCGCGTGCGCGGCGCAGGCACGGACGTCATCCGTATCCGCGGTGCGCAGCATCTGCATGGCTGTACCTATGCCGTCATCCCCGACCAGATCGAAACCGGCACGCTGATGATTGCCGCCGCTGCCACGCGCGGCGACGTGACCATCCACGGCTGCATCCCACGCACATGGAGGCCCTGACCGCCAAGCTGCTGGAGATGGGCGTGTGCGTGACCGAGAATGACGACTCCATCCGCGTCCGTCCCCGCAGCGAACAGCGCGCCGTCAACATCAAAACGCAGGTCTACCCCGGCTTCCCCACCGACCTGCAGCAGCCCATGGGTGCGCTTCTGTGCATGGCCAACGGCACCTCCACCGTGTGCGAGACCATTTTTGAGCAGCGCTTCAAGTATCTGGATGAACTGCGCCGCATGGGCGCCAAATTCAAACTGGTGGATAACACCGCCCTCATCGAAGGCGTGCCCGAGCTCTACGGCGCGCCCGTCACCGTGACCGACCTGCGCGCAGGCGCTGCGCTGGTGGTGGCCGGACTGATGGCCAAGGGCGTGACCGAGATTTACGAAACTTCCTATATCGACCGCGGCTACGAGCGCATCGAAGAAAAGCTGCGCCAGCTGGGTGCGGATATCCGCCGCGAACCGATCTGACGCACCGGCGTCAGATCCCTTCGTTTCCGGGAGGTGATACCCCTGTACGATCCAAATCCCTTTGCGGTGCTGGGCCTGAGACCCGGTGCGGACGCGCAGGAGGTGCGCACCGCCTACCGCACTCTGGTCAAGCGCTGCCATCCCGACCAGTTTCAGGACCCGCAGCAGCAGAAGGCCGCGCAGGAAAAGCTCATCCAGCTCAACCTGGCCTATGAGGCTGCCCTCAAGCTGGCTTCGCGCCACACCGTGGGCTTCAACCTCATCTCTCAGGAGGAGGCCAAGCACTTCGCCCAGCGGCTTGTGGATCAGGGCAATCTGGAAAGCGCCCTGCGCCAGCTCAACCGCGCCGACAGTAAGGACGCCGACTGGTACTATCTGCAGGGCAATATTCTCATGGCCCTGAAGCAGTACGAAACCGCCCACCAGAGCTACCGCGAAGCCGTCCGCCGCGACCCCGACAACCGCAAATACCGCGAAGGCGCCCTCGACGCCGCCCTCGCCATGAAGAAAGCCCGCCCTTTGGGGACGAAGATCCTCGATTGGGTGAAACGCAAATAAGGGGACGGCAGGGCTCTGCCCTGCACCCGCGAGGGGCTGAGCCCCTCGACCCGCACACCGCGCACCAGAAAGGTGCGTGGTTTTTCTGTTTGCACATACAAAAACACCGCACATCTCAATAGATGCGCGGTGTGCGGGGTACAGGGGGCTCAGCCCCCTGCCGGGGTCAAGGGGCAGCGCCCCTTGCGTTACTCCTCAACAGGCTTCTTCTTTTTCTTCTTGCGCTTTTTCTTCTTCGGCGTGTCGTCCACGGCGTTGAGCAGATCGGGCATGAAGGTGAGGATGAGGATCACCAGCGCGATTGCGCCGCCCATGATCATACCTTCGCGGGTCTGGAGCCAGTTGGAGAGGTAGCCGAGGTACGGAATGGAGAAGATGGGGCTGCCGACCACGTTTTTGTGATAAACGCGCGCGCCGTCGATGGCGTCGTTGGCGTCGCCCTTGGTGTGGTAGTAGTAGTCAAACTCTTCGAGCTGCACTTCCTCGCCCACGGGGTTGCCGCTGTCATCCAGCACCTGCTGGCCGTTGGCGTCCAGCTTGGGCTCGATGCGGGTGGTTTCGATGTCGATATCCACCACGCGGTGCGTGGCCAGAAGCAGGTCTTCATTGACCACAAAGGTGATGGGCGTACCCACGCGGATGTTGTAGGGCTCAATGCTGCGCACATAGATGAGCGAGCCGACGTGGTAGGTGGGCTCCATGGAGCCGGAGAGCACGGCGTAGGGGGTCAGGCCGACCAGACGCACACCCACCAGCAGCACCGCCATGAGCACCATGACGATGACCAGCAGCGTGGTCAGAAAACCCCAGAGTTTGCGAATGAACTTCATGGCAGTCCTGTAAGCCTCTTTCCTGTATCCTGAAGCCGGGGCTTGCAGGCAGTGATGGCATGTTGTTTCTTCCAGACAACATACCTTACTATATTACCATTGGAAATACGGGGTGTCAAATCCTTTTACAGGTCTTACATGACCTCGGTGATGGGCGTAAAGTCCAGGCCAAGGCTCGCGGCCACATTGCGGTTGGTGCACTTGTGGTCGTAGATGTTCACGCCGTTGGCCAGGCCGGGATCGCGGCGCGCAGCCTCCTCCAGGCCGAAATCCGCCATCTGCATGGCATAGCGGAAGGTGGCGTTGGACAGCGCAACGGTGGAGGTGTAGGGCACCGCACCGGGCATGTTGCCCACGCAGTAGTGCACCACGCCTTCTTCGATGAACACGGGGTTGTCGTGGGTGGTGGTGTGGGAGGATTCGCAGCAGCCGCCCTGGTCGATGGCGATGTCCACAATCACAGCGCCCTTCTTCATCAGCTTGAGATGCTCACGGCGCACCAGCTTGGGCGTGGAGCCGCCGGGAATCAGCACGGAGCCAATGACCAGATCAGCCTCCGCCAGGCACTTGCGGATGTTGGCCTCGGTGGAATAGAGGGTGGTGACGGACGCGCCGAACACATCCTCCAGATAGGAAAGGCGGTTGAGGTTCACGTCCAGCACGGTCACCTGAGCATCCATGCCCACGGCAGCCTTGGCCGCGTAGGTGCCGGCGATGCCGCCGCCGATGATGGTGATCTTGCCGCGCTCCACACCGGGCACACCGCCCAGCAGAATGCCGCGGCCGCCAAAGCTGCGCTCCAGATACTTGGCGCCTTCCTGAATGCTCAGTCGGCCGGCCACCTGGCTCATGGGACGCAGGCAGGGCAGGTTGCCCTCCTTGTCGGTGATGGTTTCGTACGCCACGGCCTTCACGCCGCGCTTCATCAGCGCCTCAGCCAGCTCCGGAGTGGGGGCAAGGTGCAGGTAGGTAAACAGGATCTGGCCTTCACGCAGCAGCTTGTACTCGCTGGGTTCGGGCTCCTTCACCTTCACAATCATGTCGCACTTGGCGTACACTTCGGCAGCGGTGCTCAGCACCTCAGCGCCGTACTGGCGGTATTCTTCATCGCTGAAGCCAGCGCCTTCGCCGGCGCGGGTTTCCACATATACCTTATGACCGCGCGCCACAAACGAGGCGATATTGCCGGGGGTCAGGCCCACGCGGTATTCGTGGTTCTTCAGTTCCTTGGTGGTTCCGATGATCATGGCGATCACTCCCTGAAAAGAGGATTTTTGAAAAAACAGGATTTATTATAATGGAATCAAAACATCCCTGTCAACCGAACGTTTTGGATGCGTCCGCCGACAGGGATGTTTTCTTTTTGTTCGCCGGTTATTCCGCCGCACTTCCCAGCAGCGGCCATGCCATAGCCACAATGGGCAGGAAGTAGCGGAAATAATCGTTCACGGGGCTGAGCATGCACACGCCCAGCGACAGCAGCGCAGGCGCGAAGCCGCACAGAACCAGCGTCCACTTCTTCCTTCTCGCGGCGCTGATGCCCGCGCCCACCAGCAGCCAGGTGTATGTGGCGCAGGCGTAGAGCAGGCTGAAAACCGGAATGTGCCGCCAGCCGCGCGCGAACATCGCCAGCAGTGTGCGTGCAGGCGCGAGCGCGCCGATCTGCTTCGTATGCAGGAAGCGTGGATCAGCGCCCAGCTCGTAGGTTTCAAACACCAGCCGGTTGCCGGCCTGGTTGTTGTAGGTTTCGCCTTCGATTTTGGGCGCGAAGGTGTAGTAGCTCACGTTTCCGGCGAAGAAACTCTCCAGATAGGTGAGCGGGTATTTTTTCATCATCTTCAGCCACGCATCGCGGTAGGGCGCAAGCGCGGCTTTTTCAGCCTCTGCGCCCTGTCCGTACTGGCGGAAGGTGAACTTGACCGGGTCGGAAATCCACGGCTCGTACAGTTCCGGCAGGCGGTCTGCCTCCAACACGGCGTCGATGGCGGCGTATTCCTCCTCCGTCACCTGCTCATCGCGCAGCACGCGCGCGCTCTGCTGGAAGCACACGGAGTAGATGCCGCTGGCGGTTTCGTCCTTCACGCCAAGGGCAGGCAGGAGGGCATTGGAAAACAGCAGGGCACAGATCACCGCGCTGCACAGCGCGGCAGCAGCCGGGATACGCTGCTTTCCCTTTGCAGCCAGCGCGATAGCCATGACCGCCGTGGGCAGGATGACATACAGGCCGTTGGAGCGCAGCAGGCAGGTCAGCAATCCCCACACGAACAGCTCAATGGCTGTGCGGATGCTGCATTCGCGCGTGCGCACCATGGCAAGCACATTCAGCACAAACAGCAGCAGCGCCGAGGTATACAGCGTATCCTTGCTGATGAACTGCGCATAGCCGCCCCACAGCGGAACGATGGCGAAAAACGCCACCGCGCACAGCCACACGATGCGGTTCATGCCGCACTTGCGCAGATGCTGCACGGCACGCGCCAGCGCATAGCTCAGGGCGATGGTCTGCAGAAGGGTGAACAGCGCCGCGCCCAGATTATCGCTGCCAAACAGGCGGCCCATCCACACACAGCTGCCAATCACCCAAGTGGTAAACACCGGGTGCCAGGTGTCCATTTCCCTTTGGCCGAAGAACTGCGCCACCATCTCGCCCAGATCCCAGCACACGGTGCCGGGATAGAACGCAAGCAGATACGGCGACCAGCACACGATCAGCACGATCATGACGGAGAGAATCTCATGTTTCTCAAACCAGCCGAAATGCTTTTCGTCCAGCGCGGTGCGCTGTTTCATCGCGCCGCTTTGCAGCCAGTCATCCAGCCACACCATCACAGCGGCCATGGGCACGGCCTGCCCCACGCTCCTGATCAGCGCCATGCCAAGCTGCACAGGGCTTTTCAGCATGTCCCAGCTGTCAAAGGCAAACAGCATGCCGCCCAGCGTGTTCACCACGCCGAACACCAGCGCAAAGAAGGCCGCGCCCCAGTTCAGGCGGAGCTGTTTTTTCACAAACACGCGGTGATACAGCCACGCAAAGCAGGCCGCCAGCGCACTCCACAGATAGCTGGTGGAGGCGGCGGGCAGCTCGCTCATGCCCACATAGCCGCTCTGGCCGATGACAAAGCTCATGGCGCTCAGAATACCCAGCAGAATACAGAAGGCCCCCTTCACGCTTTGGTGCAGGGGGCGCCTGGATACACGGTTCATTTGGTCTCTCCCTTGTTATGCATCAGGTTGAGCATGTTCAGGTTGATTTCAAACAGCTGGCGGTGCTTCTTGGCCACAGTATCCAGCACAAAGCCGCACACCAGCGAAAGCAGCGCGAAGGTGAACAGGCCTACGCTCATGATCAGCGTGGGGAAGCGCGGCACCAGACCGGTGGCGAAATACTCCACCAGCACCGGGATGAACATGCCAAGGCCCACCACCGCAAACAGCGCCGCAAACAGGCCAAAGAAGCTCAGCGGGCGGTACTCCTTGAACAGGCGCACGATGGTCTTGAGCACCTTGAAGCCGTCGGAGTAGGTGTTCAGCTTGCTCACGCTGTCCTCGGGACGGTCGCGGTATTCCACGGGAATGGATTTGAGGCTCAGATTCTTGTCCAGCGCGTGGATGGTCATTTCGGTCTCTATCTCAAAACCCTTGGACAGCACCGGGAAGGATTTGACAAACTGGTAGCTGAAAGCGCGGTAGCCGGTCATGATGTCGCGCACATCGCCCTTGAAGAAGGTGTTCACCAGCCCGCGCACCATGCGGTTGCCCAGGTTGTGGAAGGGGCGCTTGTTCTCGGTGAAGTAGGTAGCGGAAAGACGGTCGCCCACCACCATGTCCACCTTCTTTTCCAGCACCAGGTTCACCATCTCGCGCGCGTTCTCGGCGGGATAGGTGTCGTCGCCGTCGATCATCAGGTAGCAGTCGGCGTCGATCTCGCGAAACATCGTGCGGATGACGTTGCCCTTGCCCTGACGGTACTCATAGCGCACGATGGCGCCGGCCTCGCGGGCGATGTCGTCGGTGTGGTCGGTGGAGTTGTTGTCGTATACATAAATATCGGCTTCGGGCAGCGCTTCGCGGTAATCGCGCACCACCTTGGCGATGGTCTTGCTTTCGTTGTAGCAGGGGATCAGAACGGCGATCTTCATTGGAAAACCTCCAGCCTTTGTATTATCTTCATCATACAGGGTAGATCGAGCTTTTGTCAACCTCAGCGCAGCTTTTCGGCGTTGATCATGCCGCCGAAGGCCGTGCGGAAAATGATTTTGAGATCCAGCCAGAACGTCCAGTGCTCGATGTACCACAGGTCGTGGCGGATGCGATCGGGGATGGATGTATCGCCGCGCAGGCCGTTGATCTGCGCCCAGCCGGTGATGCCCGGACGCACCTGATACTTGACCATGTACAGCGGCACGCTTTCGCGGAACTGCTCCACGTAGAATGGCACCTCGGGCCTCGGGCCCACAATGCTCATATCACCCTTCAAAACATTGAAGAACTGCGGCAGCTCGTCAATGCTGGTCTTGCGGATGAGGCTGCCAAACTTCGTGCGCCGGTCATCCACGCTGGACGACCAGCCGGTATCCTGCGTGGTGTTCACCTTCATGCTGCGGAACTTGTACATCATGAAGTTCTTTTTGTTCAGGCCCACCCTCTCCTGTTTGAACAGGATGGGGCCGGGGCTGGACAGCTTTGTGCCGATGACCGCCACCAGCATGATGGGGCTGGTGAGCAGAATCAGGATGAGGCTGCACACGATGTCGAACGCGCGCTTGACAAAAGCGTTGACAGGCTCGTCCATGGGCGTGGTGCGCAGCTGCACCAGCTTGAGATCGCCCACGGCGTCGATGGTGGGCTGGGTGGGAATGACGTCATTATAGAAGGGAATGACGCTGGTCTTGGTGCCGCACTTTTCGCAGATCTGGATGACCGGCACCATCTGGTCGATCTCATCCGGGCCAAGCGCCACCACCACTTCATCGATGCCATCGCCGTGGATTTCGGCTTCCAGACGGCTCTGCAGTTCTTTGGCGGTTTCATCCTTCCGGCGGCTCACGCTGCACTCCACATGAATGCCCAGATGAGGCATGGACGCCACGGTTTCTGTGTAGCGTGCGGCCAGCGTTCCTCCGCCCACAACCACCACGTGCTTCTGGTTGTAGCCCCTTGCGCGCATGCGCTTGAGCGTGATGCGCATGGCAACACGCTTGAGGTTGAGCGCTGCGCAGGAGGTGACGAAAAACACGCCCAGCACGCCGCGCGAGAAATCCTGCAATCGGAACAGGTACAAAAGCGCCGCTGCGGATACCAGTGCCACCGCGCTGGAAACAATCACCATACCGGCTTCGCGCAAATCGGAGGTGAGGCGCGTGTGCCTGTACAGGCGGAAGGCGGCCATCACAATCACCGTCCACACGGCGTACAGCGCAGCCACCACATAGCTTTGCACACCGCTGAGCGCGGCCATGTTGGCGGAATCGCCCTTCACCACGCCCAGCCACAGCCAGGCGGCAAACAAATAGCTCAGCCAGACCAGCACGCCGTCCGACAAAACATGCAGGCGATTGATCTGTCTCTGGTTCTTCTTAATCATCAGCAGGATAGCTCCTCTTTGGCGCAGGAAGTCGATAAACGCCATTTTTCATTGTACCTTGTTGTATTCAAAAAGTAAAGAGGCCAACATGATCGGAACTGCAAAGAAAATGTAGGGGTGTCAAACATCGGTAACATGTGTGAGCCAAGTGTACTGTCAAGGGAAGGGTGGAGATTTGCGTAGCAAATACTACCCGACCTTGACTGTT